>NZ_CP091510.1:1800000-2100000 GCF_022870905.1 Neisseria arctica | reverse complement strand
ATTCATCGGCCAGTTTGACATGCAGGCTGTCTTTATCGGCTTCGGAATGCACGGCCACGGTGGCGATGCCCATCTCGCGGCACGCACGCAATACGCGTAAGGCGATTTCGCCACGGTTGGCAATCAAAACTTTTTTCAACATAGCGGTTTCTTTTCAGAAAAGGTTCCGAACAGTTTTTCAGACGGCCTTTCAATGTACGGATTATTCCGGGCATAGGCCGTCTGAAAGGTGGTTATTCGATGATGAACAGCGGTTCGCCGTATTCCACGGGTTGACCGTTTTCCACCAAAATTTCTTTGATAACGCCGGATTTTTCGGCTTCGATTTCGTTCATCAGTTTCATGGCTTCGATGATGCACAAGGTGTCGCCGGCTTTCACGCTTTGTCCTACTTCAACAAAAGCGGGTGACGTTGGGCTTGGAGCGCGATAGAAAGTGCCGACCATCGGTGATTTTTGTGCTGCACTCAAATCGGCGGCAGGAGCAGCTGATGAGGCAGTCGCGGCGGGTACGGCAGGTACAGAAACGGCTACCGGGGCGGCCTGTACGGGCGCAGGAGCAGCGTAAACGGGCTGTTGGGCGGCTAAAGAGCGGGTGATGCGTACTTTTTCTTCACCTTCGGTAACTTCGATTTCGGCAATACCTGATTCTTCCACCAAATCGATCAGTTTTTTCAGTTTGCGTAAGTCCATGTTGTGATCCTTTGAAAAAGACGGAAGCGTCTGGGCGCTTGGGTCGTGATATATAGCAGGTCCGTGGGCGGCAGCTTGGCTGTCCGAGCGGAGTGCTTTTAAGAAATCCTCTGAGTAGCAGATGAGTTTTTATGTGTATTCTGATGCGGCATTTTCGCTAACTTACCGTTAAATGTCCAGTAAATTGTCAAAAAAAGGGAGTTTTGGTCGATAAAATGACGGTTGTCGAGAGTGTGTAAAATATGACGGAAACGTTAAGAGCTTTTATTCTAAAGGCTTTTGGCGGCTATCCGGTTGTCGGTTGGGATAAATGTAGTGATTCGGTGTATTGTTTAAATTCCGCTATAATTATCTAATTTATTTTCTGATAAAACGGTTCATCCATGCATATCAATGATTTCGACTTCGATTTGCCCGATGCCCTGATTGCCCAGCATCCGCCGGAGGTGCGCGGCAGCAGCCGCTTGTTGGAGGCTTTTCCCGGGCAACCTCTGAGAGACTTGCGTTTTGCAGATCTGGCATCTTTGGTATCGGCTGGGGATGTTTTGGTATTTAATAACACCAAGGTGATGAAAGCGCGTCTGTTCGGGCAAAAAGCCAGCGGCGGTAAAATCGAGGCTCTGGTTGAGCGGGTGATAGACGGGCACACGGCTTTGGCCCATATCCGCTCTTCAAAATCGCCTAAGCCGGGTACGGAGTTGCAGTTTGAAGGTGGAATTACCGCCACTATGCTGGCTCGAGAGGGAGAATTGTTTTGTTTGCGCTTTGATGGTGATGCAGATATTTACGAGCTTTTGGAGAAAAACGGCCGTTTGCCGCTACCTCCCTATATTGAGCGGGCAGCCGATGATAATGACGACAGCCGTTATCAAACGGTTTATGCCAAATATCAGGGTGCGGTTGCCGCACCGACTGCAGGCCTGCATTTTACTGAGGCTTTATTAGATGGATTGAAGAACAAAGGCGTGAATATTGGAGAAGTTACGCTGCATGTAGGGGCGGGTACATTTCAGCCGGTTCGGGTCGAAAACATAGCTGAACATAAAATGCACAGCGAGTGGTTTGAAGTGCCGTCTGAAACGGTGGCTGCGATAGAGGCTGCCAAAGCGGCAGGAAAGAGGGTGTGGGCGGTAGGAACGACTTCTATGCGTGCCCTTGAATCTGCCGCCAGAGCGACAGGCTGTTTACAGGCCGGGCGGGGCGATACCGATATTTTTATCACGCCCGGTTACCGTTTTAATGTCGTAGATTGTTTGGTAACCAATTTTCATCTTCCTAAGTCGACCTTATTGATGTTGGTGAGCGCATTTTCAGGAACGGAGCATATCCGTAATGTGTATCGCCATGCGATTGAGCAGGAGTACCGCTTTTTCAGCTACGGTGATGCCATGGTGTTGGGGAGGGCATAAAAGAGTTCGCTATATTTGCATCAAACTCTTGTTTTAGTGGTTCGGATAATTTGTCTGTTTTTTCGGTAGGCGGCAGTAAGTTGTGCTAAGCTGATGAGCATACCTATTTATGATCACTTCGCTTGGATTGGGGCTGCATTTTGCTGTCTTTTACCGGTGATATTTGCGCACAGGAAACCATATGCTTTCCCATATGCCGTTTTTACAAGAACCTGAGTTTGCCCGCTTGCCTTCGGGTTTCTATACCCGTGTCCGCTCCGAACTGTTGACCTCGCCCTATTGGATTGCCCGTAATGAGGGCTTGGCAGAGGAAATCAACATGCCGTCTGAAATGTTTTCAGACGGCATGTTGGCATATTTAAGCGGTAGTGCGGATGTTTACCGGCCAGTTCCTTTGGCTTCTGTATACAGCGGCCACCAGTTTGGTGTTTATGTGCGTCAATTGGGAGACGGCCGCGCCATGTTGCTGGGCGACTGGATAGATGGGAGCGGCAAACGTTGGGAGTGGCAGCTCAAAGGCGCCGGGAGAACACCATATTCCCGCTTTGCAGACGGTAGGGCGGTTTTACGGTCGTCAATCCGTGAATATTTGTGTTCTGAAGCCATGCACGGTTTGGGTATTCCCACAACGCGCGCTCTTGCACTCATTGGCAGCCCCGACCCCGTGTACCGTGAAGAGGAGGAAACCGCAGCCGTGGTGACGCGTGTGGCTCCCAGTTTTATCCGCTTTGGTCATTTCGAATATATGTATCACAGCGGCCGCCATGAAAACCTGCAACCTTTGGCTGATTTTCTGATTGATAACCACTTCCCGGAATGCCGTGAAGCAGATAATCCTTATTTCGCCTTGTTCCAAATAATCAGCCGTCGAACCGCTGAATTGGTAGCAGCTTGGCAAAGTGTGGGGTTTTGTCATGGCGTATTGAATACCGATAATATGTCGGCTTTAGGGTTGACTATTGATTACGGGCCGTTTGGCTTTTTAGATGCTTATGACCGTCGTCATATCTGCAACCATTCCGATCATAGCGGGCGTTACGCCTACAACGAGCAGCCTTATGTAGTACATTGGAACTTGTCGCGTTTGGCTTCATGCCTGTTACCGTTGGTGTCGGAAAGTGCATTGATAGACGAATTGGAACATTTCCCCGATATATACCGTGCCGCTTATTTGAAAAGAATGCGCGCTAAACTCGGCTTGCAAACAGAGCAAAAAGGTGATGAAGAGCTGGTATCGGATATGTTTAATGCCTTACAGAGCCGTAAAGTTGATTTCACACTTTATTTCCGCCGTTTGGCAGATGTAGGCAATGTGCATGGAGAGCCGTTGCCGGCCGGGTTAATGGAGTTGTTTCACGGCTCGACCGAATCGTTTATTGCTTGGATAGGGCGTTATCGGGGGCGGTTGCGTGCGGAAAACAGTGAGCCGAAAGTGCGTAAAGTGCAAATGGATGCTGTGAATCCATTGTATGTATTGCGGAATTATTTATTGGAGCAGGCGATAGTGCAGGCAAAAAATGGTGATTTTCGTGAAATCGAACGGTTATACCGTTGCATGCGCCATCCGTTCACTGAGCAAAAAGAATTTGCCGATTTTGCCGAGTTGCCGCCGGATTGGGCCGGTGGAATTTGTGTGAGTTGTTCAAGCTAAAATTAAAAATAAGTTTGAAAACCGGATTTGGCGGATGATGTGGTTTTTTGATGAGGTTAACAGCCGAGATATCGAATTCATTTTTTACGTCAGCCGCCCTAGTCTGTTGTTTAAAAAACCTTATCAAAAATAAATAAAAAAAACCGACTGCATATATGCAGTCGGTTTTTCAGACTTTTTTATTAACCTTCTACCGTTACTTCTACGCGACGGCCTTCTACATCATTGCCAATCGCACCGGTTGTATTTTCAGGTTTACGCAGCTCAATCTTATCGGCACTTACACCTTGGGCTTCAAAGAAAGCTTTGACTGCAGCGGCACGGTTTTTCGACAATTCTTCATTAGCGGCGGCATCACCAGTGCTATCGGCAAAGCCACTAATAACCAGTTTTTTGCCTTCTTTACCGGCATTGATAACATCAGCTACGATGGTTTCGGCCCCTTCTGCGATATCAGTTTTGCCGGTAGCAAAGAAGAACTTAGCTACGCCTTCTTCATAAGTAACGCGTGCATGGTCTGCAATAGGAGCAGCGGTAACGGGCTCTGATGCAACAGCCGGCTCAGAAGCGGCAGGAGCTTCTGATGCGCTTGAAGCAGCTGCTTCAGAGGCTGCCGGCAGAGTTGTCGGCGCAGAGGGCTGTTCGTTATTGGCACTGCAATTTTTCAGGGCAAATGCGGCTAAAACTGCTGCTATGCCCAAGATAATCCATTTGCCGATACCGGAACTTTTAGCTGCCGCCGCAGTGGTTGCGGTTGCAGCAGCACTGATGCCGCCCAAGCTTCCGGCCATATTGGATAAGCCGCCGAACAAACCGCTCAGGCTGCTGATTCCCAAAGCAGACAGCATGTTGCTGCTTAATGCTTGAGACAACCAGCCTTGCTGTTGGCCGAGTAAGCCTAAAATTTGGTTTGAATTTAAACCGTTGGTTTGAACGTGGCCGCGTAGTGCGGATAATACCAAAGGTAGTGCCAAAGAAAGAAGCGAGCCTGCAGAGGCTTTTGATACGCCGCTTTCTTGAGAAATCTGATCTGCCACATCGGCAGCATTGCCGCCTAAAAGGTTGGGCAGCAGGCTTTTGCCCAAGTCAATCAGTGAGCCGAGATTACTACCTTCGGCTGCTTGGGAAACCGCTCCGGTGAGTTGTTTGCCAGCATCGCCTTTAATCAGGTCGAACAAGCCGGAGGCATTGGAAGGGTTGCCGCTGATATTTTTAATCAAACCGGCTACGATGGCGGGAATCGCTAAGCTTGCGGCTTTGCTGCTGCTGTCGGCGGCTTCGCCGTTGTTGCCTAAAAATTGACTTAATACATTACCTAATTGGCTTTGCAACAAATTACCCAAATCGAGAGACATACTTGCTCCTTAAATTATTTTTTTTACTATTTTCAAACAGCCTGCTTTGGCAGGCTTTGTACACACATGTACAACTTGCATACTATATCAGCGCATCGGTTGTATAGTAGATGAAAGGTAAACTTAATTTTTTTTTACAGTTTGCATACTTATAAATACGGATTGTGTCGTTTTTCATGTCCGATAGTAGTTGTTCTTCCGTGTCCGGGGATGACGTTGGTGTTTTCCGGTAAGACAAATAGTTTTTCACGGATATTGGTAATGAGATCCGTATGGTTGCCGCGAGGAAAATCGGTTCTGCCTATGCTTTCATAAAACAACACGTCTCCGGCTATCAGCAGGCCGGCTTGCTCGCAGTAAAAAACAACATGACCGGGTGTATGGCCGGGAACATGCAGTACGGTGAAACAATATGCACCTACTTTTAATATTTCGCCTTCGCTCAACCAGCGAGTCGGAGTGAATGAAGGCGAAACAGGAAAGCCGAATTCGGCCGTGCGTTGGGGCAGTTGTTCCAACAAAAACAAATCGTCTTGATGCGGCCCCAGTACCGGTACTTCATGTTCTTGCAAAAAAGCCACTACACCGCCCGCATGGTCAAGATGTCCGTGGGTTAGCCAAATCGCACGTAAATCCAATCCGCGTTTGGCAATTTTTTCCCGTATGAACGGTACGTCTCCGCCAACGTCGGTTAATACCGCCTCTTTGGTTTCATCATCCCAAATCAAACAGCAATTTTGCCTGAATGGGGTAACCGGCATGATTTCTATCTGTAACGACATAGTGTTGATTCCTTTAAATTCTTATATTTTCAGACAGCCTTTTGTGTTTTAGACCGATGAGATAATTCCAATCGATTATGCATATTACATTTTCAATTGGTTTATATTAGAATAATTACTTATATTATTATTTAAGGGGATAAATAGTGCGTTATATCTTACCTGCTTATGCTTTGGCTTTCATCTGTTTTCCCTTGGGACCTTCCCCCAATTTGCTGTTGGCACAAGAATTCAAAGGGCAGAATGTACAAGGTTGGGCAATGAGTGAAAAGCTTGACGGCGTGCGTGCTTATTGGGATGGCAAACGTCTTATCAGCAGGGGAGGTTATTCTTTTTCTCCGCCGACAGGTTTTACCCGTCATTTTCCTCCTTACCCGCTGGATGGCGAACTTTACAGCGGCCGCGAGCGTTTTGAGCAGATTTCGGCGACCGTGCGCTCCGCACATGCAGATTGGCACGATATCAAACTTCATGTATTTGATGTACCCAAAGCGGAGGGTAATCTTTATCAGCGGTTGGCAGTGCTGCAACGTTGGCTTGATCGAAACCCGAAGGCACCGATTGTAGTGATTCGTCAAATTCCTGTTCGCAATAACGCTCATGCCCAAGCCTATTTAAAAGAAGTCGAATCGCTTGGCGGTGAAGGTGTGATGTTGCGAAATCCCAATCTGCCTTACCAAGGCGGACGCAGTAGTAACCTACTCAAACTAAAATCCGCACATGATGCGGAATGTACCGTTACCCGTCACCATGAAGGCCGAGGCAAATATGCGGGGATGCTGGGTGCCCTTGGCTGTAAAAACCATCTTGGCGAATTTAGAATCGGTAGCGGCTTTACAGATGCAGACCGCCAGAATCCGCCTCCTGTCGGCAGTTTGGTTACTTACCGTTATCGGGGGTTTACCAAAACAGGCACGCCGCGTTTCGCCACATATGTGCGTATCAGAAACGATAGCCCTAAAAAACCGCGCCAGATGAAATAAGCGAACCATATACAGTATCGTACCTAATGTAATGCCAAAGGCCGTCTGAAAGTTTCAGACGGCCTTTATCAAAAGGTGTGAGGGTTATCAACAATAATCGGAAAAAGCTTTTTTGTTGATTAACGGGCTGGTACCGTACCCATGCGTTGCTTTAGTGAAGTTTGGGGTTCATTGAACAACGAAGCATAATAAGTGGCGTTGGTCATGACTTTTTTCACATAGTCGCGGGTTTCGTTGAAAGGAATCGTTTCGGCATAAATGGCACCTTCCAACGGTACGGAAGCCTGCCAGCGGCGCGCGCGTGCCGGGCCGGCGTTGTAACCTGCGGTAGCCATCACTTCATCATTGCTGAGGCGGCGTTTGGCATCGCCGAGATACCAAGTGCCCATGCGGATATTACCGTCCATAGTGTGTAGCTCATCGGCGCTGATACCGATTTTTGAGGCGATGTCACGCGCGGTGGCAGGCATCACCTGCATTAGGCCGGTTGCGCCCACATTGGAACGCGCTCCGATCATAAAGCGGCTTTCTTGGCGGATTAAGCCATATACCCATGCCGGGTCAACGCCGGCCTGCAAAGCGTAAGGTTCGGTGATGCTGCGGAAGGGAGAAATGTAGCGCAAGTTGTAATTCAGCTTGTGGTCAGTGCGTTCGGCGCTATTAATCGCCATTTCGTAAAACTCATTATCGTGTGCCAATTGGGCAGCGGCTAATAAGGTATCTTCATTTACTCCGCGGGTAGCATAACGCCATTCCGCTTGTGCTTGGCGGCGCATGGTCCAATCACCGCTATTTTGGCTGGCGCGGAACAGGGTGAGTGCGCGGTCGACAGTGCCGTTGCGTGCCAAGGTATCGATATCGCGCTTGGATGCTTCGCCGACATTGTTGCGGGTATTGATGCGGCGGCCGAGTTCTTCGGTAGCCAGTACCGCATAGAAATTACGGCCGCTTTTTGCTGCTTGCTCATACAGGTTGCGGGCACGGTTTTGATCGCCGCGGGCAGCATAAGCGCGTCCTAGCCAATATTGCCAGTCGGGCTTGTTTTTTAAAGAAGCCGGCATGCTTTGGATAATATCGGCCAATTCGTTCCAACGTTGCAAACGCAGAGCGGCACGGGCATACCACTCGAACTGGTCTTCGGAAAGTTGTGAGCGGTCGGCTTGGCTATAGTAGCTCAGTGCAGTTTCCATGTTTTGGCTGAGTGCTTGGGCATGCCCTAACACACCCCAAGCGAATCCTGATTGTTCGCGGGTGTAGGCGCCGCTTTGCGTTTGCAGGCGGTTGGCTGCATCGGGTGTGGATTTTGCGTTGCGGCCGATGATGGTATTAAGACTGTATTCTTGAGCGCCTACGCCGCCGGCATCAACGGGGCTGCCTAGAGCAGCGGCAAGATTACGCGCATCAGTAAGCTGGTTGTTGCTGATTAAACCGCGTACGCGACGCCAAGCGTCTGCTTGGTTTAGGTTCCCGGATGCTGCTGCGGTTTCTATTAATGTGGTACAGCCTTGCGGCAAACGGCCCAACTCCTTCACCAAATCGGCAGCCAACTTGCCATATTGGCCGCTGCGGTAGGCGGCATAGCATTCTACTTCTTGAGAGCGGCCGTCTGCTTCCAATCGGGCGTATTGTTGGTCAAACTGCGACCACTGGCCGCGTTTGACCAAACTTTTCAGCCATTCGTTGCGTACGTTTTCAGCCATGGCACTATCGCCTATTTGGCTTAAAAACTGTGCGGGCAGAATATCGTCATCGCGCTTGATAGCGTCAAGCGTGCTACGGTAAAGGTTGTAATCACTCAATATTTTTGAGGGTGATTCGGTAGCTTGGGTGCGCGGAAGGGAAACGCCGCCGCTTGCATGTTCGCCGCGGTTAATCGGCTCCAGCGGTTGTTCCGGTGAAGAGCAGGCTGCCAGAACCAACACGGCAGAAGTCATTAGCGTGAGTTTGAAATGGCGTGATACGGTCATTTTATGGCCTTTGTCGTTTTTGTATTGTGTTTTGGAATTGAGGGATATGGTGCGGCCGGCAGCTTATAAAAAACAGGAGGCCGTTTGTAAACGGGCTGAGAGGGCCGGCCGCATCGAAGAAGACCCAAGCCCCGATTCTAAGCGATTTGCCGGGCGGTTTTGCCGTCTGCTACAAAGATTTACATTATGCAGCCGCCCAGGCGGTATCTTTTTATTTTTTCCAATAAGCGGGCGTGAAAAGAATCAGGACGGTGAAAATTTCTAATCGTCCTAGCATCATCACGACGGCGCACAACCATTTTTGTATATCGTTTAAGCCGGCATAGTTGGAAGCCGGGCCGATACTGCCCAAACCTGGGCCGGCGTTGGTAATGCACGCGACCATAGCCGTAAAAGCGGACATAAAATCCAAGCCTGAAGCCATCATTAGAAAGGTGAATAAAACGATGGTCATGAAGTAAATGAAAATGAAGGCCAAAATGGTCAGGGCGGTGCGTTCGGGGATACTGCGCCCGTTTACTTTAACGTTGGATACTGCGCGCGGATGCAGCAGGAAAGTGATTTCGCGCAAGCTGAACTTTGCCAACACCAGAGCCCGTACGTTTTTGATACCGCCACCGGTCGAGCCGGAACTGGCCAGTACGTTGGCTAAGAAAAACATCCATAATGAAACCAGTAGCGGCCACTGGTTGAAATCGGTATTGGTAAAACCGCTGGCCAACCCGATGGAAACAAAATTGAAGCCGACAAAGCGCAATGCTTCTTCAAAAGAAGAATAAAATTGGTTTTGCCATAGGTAGACGCTCATCACGATAATACTGACCAGTAAAACACCGAGCATGGTGCGGCATTCTTCGTCCCGCCAATAAGGAAGAGGTGAGCGTTCGCGCAATACGGTGAAATGGCTAGCGAAACTGATGGCACCGAATATGGTGGCGGCGACTAATACGGCTTCTACGGCTACAGAATTGAAATAGGCGATACTGTTGTCGTGGGTGGAAAAACCGCCGAGGGAAACGGCCGCCATCGCATGGCACACCGCATCGAACCAGCTCATGCCGGCCCAGTGCAACCCTAATAACGCGGCAATTGTAAACACGGCATACAGCATCCATAGTTTTTTGGCGGTTTGGGAGATTCTCGGTGCCATTTTGCTGTCTTTGTCGATACCCGGAATTTCCGCTTTGAAAAGTTGCGTACCACCGACGCCGAGCATAGGCAGAATGGCAACGGCTAATACGATAATGCCCATGCCGCCCAGCCAATTGAGCATATGCCGCCAAAAGTTGATGGAAGGGGCCAGCGTATCCAAGCTGGTCATTACCGTCGCACCTGTGGTTGTCAGCCCCGACATGGCTTCAAAAAAAGAGTCGGTGAAACTCAGGTGCGGGAAATAAAGATAAAAGGGCATGGCCGCAATCATTGCAAACCCTACCCACAGCATAAAGACCAAAGTAAAGCCGTCGCGCGGACGCAATTCGCGGTTATGTTGCAAAGTCAGCAGCCAGATGGTAGTGGAAACGGTGATGGTTACTAGGGCGGTATAACCGAAAGAAGACAAGGCATCATCCAGATACAGATAGGATACGAATGTCGGTATCAGCAACATAAAAGAAAACAAAACGCCGAGCTTGGAAAGTATATGGATGATGGGAATGATTTTATACATATCGGATAGTTTTTTCAGACGGCATGTGTCTATTTCACAGATAAAACAATATCAAGCAATACGGGTACGGTATCGCAAAGTTTTAATTTGCACGGCCTCATATTTTCATGGTATGAGACAAGCAACCCTAAAAATACCGGTAAGTATGCCGTCTGAAAGATTGGCTGGTTGTGTTTTGTGATCGCGGGTGTATGCAAAGATGCCGGTCACAGTTGGTATTTCGGGCAAAACGGTGATTTTAGCATTTTAATATGCCACAGCCGAAAATAAAAAGAAGGTGGGAGTTTATAAGCTTGATATGTTTGATTTTGGCAATAGGCACAATCAAAAAATGCCGTCTGAAATTTTCAGACGGCATAGACGATATGCGGTGTCAAAATAGTAATATCAACCGAATTTGCCCGTAATGTAGTCTTCGGTTTCTTTGCGTTGCGGCTTGGTGAATACTTGTTTGGTGTCGCCGACTTCGATCAGCTCGCCCAGATACATATAGGCGGTGAAATCCGATACCCGTGCTGCCTGCTGCATATTGTGGGTAACAATGGCGATGGTGTAATCGTTTTTCAGTTCGGTAACCAGTTCTTCGATATGGGCGGTTGAGATCGGATCTAGGGCGGAGGTCGGTTCGTCCAACAGTACCACTTCGGGTTTGCTGGCAACGGCACGGGCGATGCATAAGCGTTGCTGCTGGCCGCCTGAAAGTGAATTGCCGCTTTGTTTCAATTTGTCTTTTACTTCGCCCCACAGTGCTGCTTTGCGTAACGCCCACTCGACACGATCATCCATATCGCTTTTACTCAGCTTTTCATACAGCTTTACGCCGAAAGTAACGTTGTCGTAAATCGACATGGGAAAAGGTGTCGGTTTTTGGAACACCATCCCCACTTTGGCGCGCAGCAGGTTTAAGTCGATATCTTTGCTTAGGATATTTTTATCGTCTAAAAGCAGTTCGCCTTCTGCTTTCATACCGGGATAAAGATCGTACATACGGTTGAAGGTACGCAGCAGGGTTGATTTGCCGCAGCCGGAAGGGCCGATGAAAGCGGTAACTTTGTTGGCCGGAATGTCCAGATTGATATTTTTCAAGGCGTGGAACGAGCCGTAATAAAAGTTGAAATTGCGTACCGCGATTTTGGTTTCCATTAGAGGTTTCCTTTGAATATTTGTCGTTACTTTTTTATGTGTGTTCAGACGGCCTGAATCAGTGTTTTTTGCTGCTAAGAATGCGGGCGCCGATATTGGCGGCTAAAACCGTCAGCGCAATCAGCAAAGCTGCTGCCCATGCCAATTCATGCCAATCACCGTAAGGGCTCATGGCAAACTGGTAGATCACGTTGGGCAGGTTGGCAATTGGTTGGTTCATGTTGGTGCTGAAGAACTGATTGTTCAGCGCAGTAAACAGCAGCGGAGCAGTTTCGCCTGAAATACGGGCAAAAGCCAGTAGTACGCCGGTTAAAACGCCTGTTTTAGCGGCGCGTAAAGTTACCATGCTGACCAGTTTCCATTTGGGTGTACCCAGTGCATAGGCGGCTTCGCGCAGGCTGTTTGGTACCAGCTTCAGCATGTTTTCAGTGGTGCGCACTACTACAGGGATAACCAGCAGTGATAAAGCCAGCGCACCGGCCCAGCCCGAGAAATGTCCTTGCTGCACCACAACCAGTTCGTAAATAAACAGACCGATAACGATAGATGGTGCGGAGAGCAAAATATCGTTCATAAAACGGGTAGCGGCAGCCAGTTTGCTGCGTTGTCCGAATTCGGCCAAAAAAATACCGCACAAAATACCTACCGGGGTACCTACCAGTAAGCCGAAAAAAGTAATCAGCAGACTGCCGAGTATGGCGTTGCGCAAACCGCCTTCCATACCTGGGGGAGGGGTATCCATAGTGAAAATATGGGTACCCAAACCGTTGAATCCTTCATAAAACAGCGTATAGAAAATCCAACCCAGCCAAAAGAGGCCGAAAGCCATGGTTAGCCATGACATAGCCAGATTGAAACGGCTGATTAAGCGTCGGCGGCGGTAAACAGAATTATTCATATTGGTTTGCATAAACAAGATTCCTTAATGCGCGCGGCCTTCGTTACGCTGCATGCGCAACAGCATCAGTTTGGAAATACACAGGACCACGAAGGTAATCACAAACAGGATCAAGCCCAGATAGAGCAATGACGATAGGTGTAACGGGTCGACTGCTTCGGCAAATTCGTTAGCCAATGCAGAGGTAATTGATACGCCCGAGTTATAGAGGCTGGCACTAATATTGAAGGTATTGCCGATAACGAAAGTAACGGCCATAGTTTCGCCCAAGGCACGCCCCAAGCCCAAAATGATGCCACCCACCACGCCGGTTTTGGTGTAGGGTAATACCACATAACGTACGACTTCCCAAGTAGTCGAACCCAAACCGTAGGCGGATTCTTTCAACATCGGTGGGGTAACTTCAAACACATCGCGCATTACTGAAGCGATAAATGGAATAATCATAATCGCCAGAATGAGGCCGGCGGCAAAGAGGCCGATACCCATCGGTGCGCCGTGAAATAGTGAACCGATAAAAGGTATCGGGCCGAGATATTCAATAAAAAAAGGTTGGATATATTCTGAAAATACAGGTGCGAATACGAATAAGCCCCACATACCGTAAATAATCGAAGGAATACCCGCCAGTAGTTCGATACAGATGCCAAGTGGGCGGCGCAGAGTTGTCGGACATAGCTCGGTCAGGAAAATAGCAATACCGAAACTCACCGGTACGGCAATCAGCAGAGCGATTACCGAGGTAACCAGTGTGCCGTAAATTGGTGCCAGTGCGCCGTATTGTCCTTGTACCGTATCCCAGTTGGCAGAAGTGAAGAAACCTAAACCGAATTCTCGCATGCTCGGTAAGGCACCAATCACCAAAGAAAGCATGATGCCGACCAAGCTGGCTAGTAGCAGAAAGGCAAACATACGGGTAGTGCCGACGAATAACATGTCAAGCAACCGTTCTCGTTTGAGTTTTTGTTGAAGTGTGCTCATGAGGATTTTTCTTTTGAGTTAACCGAACGGATCAGATATAACCAAAGGCCGTCTGAAATACCGCCTTTAGGGCTTTCAGACGGCCTTTGGTTATTAAAGCGGATTAATAAACCGCCGTACCGTTAGCATCGGTAATTTTTTTCCATTCTTCGCGTACCAAGTCTTTTACAGAGGCAGGCAGCGGTACATAATCAAGTTTTGCAGAAGCTTCGTCACCGTTTTGGTAAGCCCAGTCGAAGAAGCTCAAGACAGCCTTGGCTTTGGCGGCATCATCCGCTTTTTTGTGTACCAAAATGAAAGTAGCGGCAGCCAGCGGCCAAGCTTTTTCGGCAGGTTGGTTAGTCAGCACCAGGCTGAAGCCGGGAACGCTCTTCCAATCAACATCGGCGGCAGCGGCGAAGGTTTCTTGAGAGGGTTGTACATAGTTGCCCGCTTTGTTCTGCATTTGAACGTGCGACATATTGTTTTGCTTGGCGTAAGCGTATTCAACGTAACCAATAGAGTTTTTCACGCGGTTAACATAAGTTGATACGCCTTCGTTGCCTTTGCCTGCCGCACCGGAACTTGAAGTCGGCCATTTAACAGTATTGGCTGCGCCTACGCTGTCTTTCCATTCGTTGGAAACTTGGCTCAGGTAAGTGGTAAAGATGAAGCTGGTGCCAGAACCGTCGGAACGGAATACGGTGGTAATCGGTGCGTCGGGCAACGCCAAGCCTTCGTTGAGGGCTGTGATTTTCGGATCGTTCCACTTGGTGATTTTGCCCAAGTAGATTTCGGCTAATACTTCGCCGCTTAGTTTCAATTCGCCCGGTTTGATACCTTCCACGTTGACTACCGGTACAACGCCGCCGATAACGGTCGGGAATTGGATCAGGCCTTCTTTTTCCAAATCTTCAGCTTTTAGAGGAGAATCAGATGCGCCGAAATCCACGGTTTTGGCTGTAATTTGTTTGACACCGCCCGAAGAGCCGATAGATTGGTAGTTGATGCGGCCACCAACAGCAGTTTGGTAAGCTTGCGCCCATTGGACATAAATCGGTTGTGGGAATGATGCGCCTGCACCGGTGACATCCAAGGTAACTTTTTCAGCATTGCCTGCCGGAGCGGTAGATGCGCCTGCTTCAGGTTTGGCTGCCGGAGCAGTGTTTTCTGAGCCGCCGCAAGCAGCCAAAGCAAAAGTGGCGATAAGAGCAGCGGTAAGAGTGCGGATTTTCATGGTGTTTTCTCTCTTGTATCAAGGGTGTTTGGAAACGCTGCTAAGTTTAAGCAAGCATTGTTTCAGATGTGTGACAGAGGTTACAAAAGCTTACATACTTGACAGCTTGTTTATTAACCTTTTGATTTTAATTAGAACTTTTTTGATGGGGTAAGGTTGGTGCTGATTCGGATCTGATGGTGTGGGTGGTTTTGTAACATTGGAGTGGGGTTTTTAGCAGCGTTTGTTTCAGACGGCATTGCCTGAACCGCACGGTAAATACGGGTTTGTACCAATAAGGTTGCACAAGATGATTGGGAAATTTTTTATTTGAATAACCGACAAGGTGTGCGAAGGTATAAAAAAAGCAGCCCGTAGGCTGCCGTGAATTTGCTGCATCCGTTGATTTAATCTTCCAAATCGGCCTTTACTTTTTCCAGCGGCGTATGACGCACATCAACACCGCGTACCAAGTAAACCACATGCTCGGCAATATTCTTGGCATGGTCGCCGATACGCTCGATGGCCTTATTCATCATCATTACTTCCATGCAGGTGGTGATATTGCGCGGATCTTCGATCATAAAGCTGATCAACATGCGCGACTGGTTGCGGTAGTCGGTGTCGAGTTTGTTGTCGGCTTCGTTCAAATCCAAGATGGCTTTCGAATCCAAGCGGGCAAAAGCATCCAAGCTGCGGCGTATCATGGGTGCGGTCATGGCTGCCAAACGGTGGGTATCGTAAAGTTGGGTGGAAGTAACTTTGTTGTGCATGAACAATTCATGGGCGGATAAAGCGATTTTTTTCAGTTCATCGCCCATGCGTTCCAAGTCAACAATAATTCTGCTGACGGTAAGCACAAATCGTAAATCGCTGGCGGCCGGTTGGCGGCGGGCGATAATGTTTTGACAAGCGTCATCAATACCGACTTCGAGTTCGTTGATGATGCTGTCGCCGTCAATCACGGCAGTCAGCCCCGAAGCATTGGTGCTGGATAATGCGGTTAATACGGCTTTTAGCTGTTCTTCAATCAAGCCGCCCATACGCATTACTTCGCTGCGTACACTTTCAAGCTCTTGGTTGAAGTGAGACGAAATACGTTCTGCCATGCTGTTTGCTCTCCCTAAAAATAGTTTTATGCCGCATGATAAAACAGTTTCATGACAAAATATTGACAACCCTGAAATCACATTGAAAACAGCTGCTCTGCATATTCAAGGTTGTATTTGGTTTCATTGGTAAAAGGCCGTCTGAAATATGTTTTTCAGACGGCCTTTTGAGATTTAACCGAAAAAGCCCATTTTAACCTGAATCAGTTTTTCCAATTCGCGCAATACGCGGCGGCGGGAAACGAAGAAAATCAGATGGTCGCCCTCGGCCATTACCGCATCTTCTTTGTGCCCCATAATGACTTGGTCTTCACGAACCAAAGCGGCAAAGTGGCAACCTTGGGGCCATTTCACTTCCGAAACGCGGCGGCCTACCAAGGCAGATGTTTTTTCATCACCGTGTACCACTACTTCGATTGCTTCCGCCGTGCCGCGACGTAACGGGTGTACCGCTACTACATCGCCGCGGCGGATGTGCGCCAGAATCGAACCGATGGTAACCAAATGCGGTGAAACCACGATATCGATTTTGTTACCCTCCAGCAAATCCACATAACTGGAACGGTTTACAATCGCAATAACCCGTTTGGCTCCGAAGTTTTTCGCCAGCAAGCCCGACATAATATTATTTTCATCGTCATTGGTGACGGCACAGAATATATCCACTTCGTCGATATATTCTTCGGTAAGCAGGCTTTCATCGGTTGCGCTGCCGTGCAAGACCAAGGTTTGGTCGAGGTTTTCCGCCAGCCACAGGGCGCGGGAATGGTTATATTCGATAATTTTGATATCCAACTTGCTTTCCAGCTGCTTGGCCAAGCGGAAGCCGATATTGCCGCCGCCAGCAATCATCACGCGGCGGGTGCTTTGTTCCAGTGGCCTGAGTTCGCGCATAATTGCTTTGACGTCTGACGATGCGGCTACGAAGCAAACTTCGTCTCCTTCGATAATCACAGTGCGGGCGGAAGGGACGATTAATTGGTTGTTGCGGTAGATGGCGCAAATCTGGCAATCCACGCCGTCGGGCAGGTGGCTGTTGATTTGGGCGATTTCCTTATTGACCAGCAGGCCGCCTTTATGAGCTTGTACGATAACCATCTTGGCTTTATCTTCGGCAAACTTCAGTACTTGTAAGGTGCTGGTGTAGCTCAATAATGATGCAAGCCTCTCGGTTACTAATTGCTCTGGGCTGATGGAGTCGGTCACTTCAAACAGCGATAAGCTGTTTTCTATTTCTTCGTTATCCGGGCGGTATTCCAAATATTCGCTGGAGCGCACGCGGGCGATGCGGTTTGGAATATTAAACAAATCTGCGGCGATTTTGCAGGCGACTAAGTTGGTTTCGTCGCTGCGGGTTACGGCCAATAGTAAGTCAGTATCGGCAGCTCCGGCTTGTTCCAGTACTTTGGGTGAAGCGGCATTACCCAACATGGTTTGGACATCCAAGCGGCTGCCTAGGGTATGCAATGCGGTTTCGTCGATATCAATAATGGTGACATCGTTATCCGGCATCGCCGACAAATTCTGAGCGATAGTCGAGCCGACTTGGCCGCTGCCGAGAATCAGGATTTTCATAATATCTAAACAATCATGCAAAAAAGAATGGTTTATTGTAATGCCAGCCGTGCCGAAATCAAACTTTTGACAAGTTTATCTATGCTGCATCAGGCCAATCGGGAAAAACTATTTCTTTTGTCTACACCTTTCCAATAACATGTTGTAATATCAGACACCCTGTTTATAGCAATAAAGGCCGTCTGAACGTGCCGCAATCATGACCCAAAGGAGCCAAACATGACCGTCATCAAACAAGAAGATTTTATCCAAAGTATCGCTGATGCATTTCAGTTTATCAGCTATTATCATCCCGCCGATTATATTAAAGCCTTAACAAAGGCTTGGGAAAAAGAAGCCAATCCTGCCGCCAAAGATGCTATGGCGCAAATTCTGGTAAACAGCCGCATGTGTGCCGAAGGCCACCGTCCTATTTGCCAAGATACCGGTATTGCTACCGTTTTCCTAAAAGTCGGTATGAACGTGCAGTGGGATGCCCAAATGAGCGTTCAGGAAATGGTGAATGAGGGTGTGCGCCGCGCCTATACCAACCCCGATAACATATTGCGCGCTTCGGTATTGGCCGATCCAGCAGGCAAGCGTCAAAACACTAAAGACAATACGCCCGCAGTCGTACACATGGAAATCGTAGCGGGGGATAAAATCGAAGTAACGTGTGCGGCCAAAGGCGGCGGCTCTGAAAACAAATCCAAACTGGCTATGCTCAACCCCTCGGATTCGATTGTCGATTGGGTACTGAAAACTGTACCGACTATGGGTGCGGGCTGGTGTCCGCCCGGTATTTTGGGTATCGGTATCGGTGGTACGCCCGAAAAAGCAGCATTGTTGGCCAAAGAATCCCTGATGAGCCATATTGATATTCAGGAGTTGCAGGAAAAGGCTGCTTCCGGTGCGGAACTGAGCACTGTGGAAGCTTTGCGTTTGGAGCTGTATGAAAAAGTAAATGCGTTGGGTATCGGTGCCCAAGGTTTGGGTGGTCTTACAACTGTTTTGGATGTGAAAATCCTTGATTATCCGACTCATGCCGCGTCTAAGCCGGTTGCCATGATTCCGAACTGTGCGGCTACCCGTCATGTCGAATTTGAGCTCGACGGTTCCGGTCCGGCCAAGCTGGTGCCGCCTTCACTCGAAGACTGGCCGGATCTGACTTACAGCCCCGATAACGGTATCCGCGTGAATGTGGACGAGCTCACCAAAGCCGATGTCGCCCAATGGAAAACCGGTGATGTGCTGCTGTTGAACGGTAAAATTTACACGGGCCGCGATGCCGCACATAAACGTATGGTCGATATGCTCAACAAAGGCGAAAAACTGCCGGTTGATTTTACCGACAAACTGATTTACTACGTCGGCCCAGTGGATCCCGTGCGCGATGAAGTGGTTGGCCCGGCCGGGCCAACGACCGCTACCCGCATGGACAAATTCACCCGTCAAATGCTGGAACAAACCGGTCTGTTGGGTATGATTGGCAAATCAGAGCGCGGTGCTGCGGCTTGCGAAGCGATTGCAGACAACAAAGCGGTTTACCTGATGGCGACCGGCGGTGCGGCTTATCTGGTAGCGAAAGCCATTAAAGAAGCCAAAGTGGTGGCGTTCCCCGAGTTGGGTATGGAGGCGATTTATGAATTTGAAGTAAAAGATATGCCGGTTACCGTAGCCGTAGACAGCAGCGGTAAATCCGTGCATGCCATCGCGCCGAAAGAGTGGCAGGCCAAAATCGGTATTATTCCGGTTGAGAGCTGATTAAGCTGCCGTTTGTATTTGGCATGATACGAGGCCGTCTGAATATTTTCAGACGGCCTCGTTACTTTTTATCCATTGTTAAGGTAATAACGAAATCGGGCAGTGATTGATTTTGTTGCTGAGAAAGTCAATCATACTTCTGACTTTGGCACTGAGAAACGCCCTATCAACGTATGCGGCATAAAGTTGGGTGGTCAGCATGCTGTAATCAGGCAGCAGGCGTACCAGTGAACCTTGCTGCAAATCTTCGGCAATGGCCCATAAGGGTAGATAACCGATACCGCAGCCGGCCTGAATCAGTTTGCGGCACATCAGCGTATTGTCGCTGAGGATAGATGATTTCAGTGTCAAGGTTTCCTGGCTACCATCTTTGGCGGTAATGGCAACATCGCTCAAATCGACATAGCTGGGCAATACGGCTTCGTGCCGTTGTACTTCGGCAGGTGTTTCGGGGGTGCCGTGCAAATCTAGGTAGGCGGGTGATGCTACCAGGAAAAACTCTATTTTTGCCAAAGGTTTGACGATTAGCGAGGGATGCGGTTCGTTGGATACGCGCAAGGCTAAATCGACGCCGTCTGCAATCAAATCGACACGGCGGTTATCCAGATGAAGGTCGAGTGATACTTCAGGATAGAGACGGCGGTATTCGGCAAACCACTGGCTTACATAAGATGTAGCAAACCAAAGCGGCATGGTCATGCGTAGTAATCCCTGCGGTTTATCAGCCCCGCCCGCAGCTTTATCGGCGGCAGATTGCAAGGTTTCAAGCGCATAACTGCATTGGCGGTAATATTCTTCGCCGGCTTCGGTGAGGTGCAGATTGCGGCTGTTGCGGTGAAGCAGTTTGGCTTGAATGGTATTTTCCAAATGGCTGACATGTTTGCTGGCCATGGCGATGGAAATATCTAATTTGTCGGCGGCACGGGTAAAGCTGCCGCTTTGTACCACTTCCCGGAAAACTTTCAGGCTGAATAATGTATCCATGATTTCTCATTAGGAAAAAATGTTTCAATAAAAGCAGTATATATTGATTGCTGGTATATGCCTATACTGCAGGCATTCGATAACTATTTTTATTTAAATCAGGGTATAAATTATGAATTTTTTAAACCGCTTCCAACCCGTATTACTGTCGATTTTACGCATTAGTGCCGCATATATGTTTATGCTGCACGGCACGGCCAAACTTTTTGCCTTGCCGCATGTGGAAATGTTTGACGGTTTGCAGATTTTTTCCTTATACGGCTTTGCGGGCATTTTGGAGCTGGTGGGCGGGGTATTATTGCTGATCGGTTTATTTACCCGTCCGGTTGCATTCGTGTTGTCCGGCCAGATGGCGGTAGCTTATTTTATGGCGCATGCTGCGGGAGGAAATGCTTTACTGCCACTGCTTAACGGTGGTGAGGCTGCTGCTTTATTCAGTTTTATCTTTATCTATATCGCCGCAGCGGGTGGTGGCGCTTGGGCAGTGGATAATAAATTCCGCCGGCAAGAAGGCAAAGTGTGATTGAGTAAAGCCGAATAGTAATAATACCGTTGTATTTTAGATGTTTATACTTGTCGTACTTGTTGTCGTTTGGCTAAGTTTTGAATCATATTGTTTGCAGTACAACTGCTTTTCGGTGGTTAATTGTTGCCGATGGGCGATACCGGAATAAAGGAAATGGAAAATGACTTACAAAGATTTGCAACAGGCTGCTGAAAGCCGCCGTTCGGTTTATGCTTTGAATAAAAATCTACCGTTAACCAATCAAGGGGTAACGGATATTGTGGAGCATGCGGTATTGCATACGCCTTCTTCGTTTAATTCGCAATCTACCCGTATGGTGGTGTTGTTCGGTGCGGAGCATGAAAAGTTATGGGAATTGACCGAAGGCGCTTTGCGTGAGGTTGTACCGGCCGAACGTTTTGAGCCGACCGCACAAAAAATGGCAATGTTCAAAGCAGCTGCAGGTACGGTTTTGTTTTTTGAAGACCAAAAGGTTATCCGCGGTTTACAAGAGCAGTTCCCTTCATATGCCGATAATTTCCCGGTGTGGGGCGAACATGCAAATGCAATGAACCAATATGCCGTATGGACGACTTTGGCTTCCGCCGATATTGGTGCCAATCTGCAGCATTACAATCCGCTGATTGACGATGCCGTGGCGAGAGAGTGGGAAATCCCAAAAGATTGGAAACTGGTGGCACAGATGGTATTTGGCGGTATTGCTGCTCCTGCCGCTGAAAAGAGTTTCACACCGGTAAATGAGCGGGTAAAAGTGTTTGGTATTTGATGTTATTAAAACCAAATATGGTATATAAGGCCGTCTGAAAACTTATTTTCAGACGGCCTGTTTTCCGGTGCGGCAATTTGCCGCATTTTCTTTGTAGATGGATTGTTTAAAATATAAAGATGTTTTTATGATTATTTTCAATGCAATAAGGGAGCGATAATGAAGAAATTTTTCTTTGCCGCTTGTACGGGGTTCTGCGTGCAGTTTGCATCTGCACATATTAGTTTTACCGAACCTAAGCAGGCCGATCCAAAGCAAAATTTTACTGCCGTATTTAAAGTGCCTCATGGATGCGGTGGTGCGGCAACAACCGCAATCCGTATCAGTATGCCTGAAGGTGTGTTGGCTGTTAAGCCTCAAGCCAAAGCGGGATGGCGTATTGATAAAGAGCACGGTGCTTATACGCATAGTTACGATTATCGTGGAAAGACGCATAGCAGCGGTATCAAGACATTGGTTTGGCATGGCGGCAGCTTGGCAGATGATGAATTCGATACTTTTACGTTCAGTGCTTATTTGTCGGAGGCGGCACCAAAACAAAACGGTAAACTTGTTTTTCCGGTAACTCAAATTTGTGGTGATAAAGAAATCAAATGGGATATGCCAAGCGGCGCCTATCCGGCACCTTACTTACCTGTTGGTACGGCAGCTCCGCACGGCGGCGAACACCACCACCATTAACTATTGTCGGATATAGGCTGGCCTTGATAACTGAAATATTCTAGGATGGCAAAATAAGAAAAGTCGTTTAAGTTGATATAAAAAGTCATTTAAAGTAATGAAGTTTGTATTTACGCGGCCAACCTTCCTGGAACAACGTTTCAGGCGGCATCAAACAAGGCAAATGAGTTTATAGTCAATTTATTTGAACTTCCGTTTTTTATCAGTGGGATTTTAAATTTCAGCAGGTTGTTTTCAGACAATCTGCTTTTTTTCTTTGCGGGTAAGGATATAGGTTGAATAAACCGTAGTCGGTTTTACACGGAATACAGTGGGGGAATTTGTTAGTTTATTGTTTTATTTTAATAAATAAAATCGTTATTGGAATGATTGCTTAAAAAATGTACAATGAGCGATTTATTTGACCCGAATTTCAATATGCGGATTGGTGCTTATACCTTTAATACCCCTATTGCATTGGCGCCGATGGCCGGAATTACCGACAAGCCTTTCCGACAATTGTGTCGGGGGTTCGGTGCAGGTTGGGTGGTCGGAGAGATGCTTACCAGCGACCCCTCTCTCAGAAATACCCGAAAAACACTACGCCGCAGCGATTACAGAGGTGAGGAGGGTGTTCGGGTTGTTCAAATTGCGGGCAGTAATCCGCAGCAATTGGCTGAAGCCGCACGCTATAACGTTGAGATGGGCGCGGAAGTAATTGATATCAATATGGGATGCCCGGCCAAAAAAGTATGCAATGTTTTGGCAGGTAGCGCCCTTCTGCAAAACGAACCTTTAGTAGCTGAAATCTTAAATGAAGTTGTGCGTGCCGTTGATGTTCCAGTTACTTTGAAAACCCGTTTGGGCTGGCATGACGAACATAAAAATATTCTTACCATTGCCCGTATTGCCGAAGATGCAGGTATTGCCGCTCTCGCTATTCATGGACGTACACGCACGCAAATGTATAAAGGACAAGCCAGTTACGAATTGATTGCCGAAGTGAAAAGCCGCAGCCGTATACCGGTATGGGCGAACGGTGATATTACCGATCATCAGAAAGCCGCTTCGGTTTTGCGTCAGACTGCTGCCGACGGTGTGATGATAGGCCGTGGCGCACAAGGCCAGCCTTGGATCTTCCGAGATTTGAAACATTACGCCGAAACAGGTAGACTGCCGCCGCCGTTAACTTTGGCACAGTGCAGCCAAACCGTATTGAGCCACTTACAAGCCATGTATGCTTTTTACGGTGAGCAGGCCGGTTTGCGTATTGCGCGCAAACATATAGGCTGGTATATCGCTTCTCTCCCCGGGGGTGAGGTTGTTCGGCGTGAAATCAATGGTTTGGAAAGCGCGGCCGCACAATATGATGCGGTTGCAGCATTCTTAGATAATCTGCCGAATGAAACTGATATTTGGGTATGCAGTTATCGTTGATATATATCAACCTTTTGTATTTAAAAAATTTTAGCTATGTCGTGGTGTGGATAAATATTTTACCGATCATGATATTGGTATAAAATTGCGAAGAACAGCACGAAAATTAACGGAAAAGCAGATTATATTTAAGACGGTAACCGCTGTTTATCGGCAGAATATTTAGAAAAGTAAAAAATAATATTGTTGCTCTTCAAATTTGTTTGATTGAAGGAATGTCGGTTCATGGCCGGTTCCGACTTGAATAATTTTCAGGGAAGCTTCAATACGGTTTCATTTAAATATCTGTTTGTATTGGGAAAATGTGTAAAAGTTAGACGGATAAGAAGGAAAAAAATGAAATATCGTAGTGAAATCGACGGTTTGAGAGCTCTGGCAGTATTACCGGTGATTCTTTTTCACGCAGGCTTTTCCGCCTTTCAAGGCGGCTTTGTCGGGGTGGATATATTTTTTGTTATCAGTGGTTATTTGATTACCACTATTTTGCTTGAAGATGTTCGGGCAGGGCGTTTTTCCCTGGTGGACTTTTACGAACGCCGCTTCCGCCGTATTTTGCCCGCTTTATTTTTTGTGATGTTGGCAACCTTGCCTCTCGCATTGATGTGGCTTATGCCGTCTGAATTGAAAGCATATGCGCAAAGTTGGGCGGCGGTATCGCTTTTTTCTTCTAATATTTTATTTTGGTTTACCAGCGGTTATTTTGAAACCGCCGCAGAGTTAAAACCCCTTCTGCACACTTGGAGCTTGGGGGTGGAAGAGCAGTTCTATCTGTTTTTTCCTATCTTATTGTTATTATTATGGAAGCGGGGGCAGCGTTGGTTGTTACCCTTGCTGGTAGCGGTTGCCGCAGCCAGCCTGATTTCTGCACAATGGGCTGTTCAGAAATACCCTTCGGCAGCTTTTTACCTGCTGCCTTTTCGTGCATGGGAGCTGCTGGCTGGTAGTTTTATCGCTTTTTATTTTGCAAGGTATGACCGTAGCCGACAAAGCGAAGCATTAAACCAATGGGGTAGCTTGTTGGGTTTACTGCTGATATTGGCGGCTATTTTTGGTTATCACCGCAATATGCCTTTCCCGGGATTCAGCGCATTATTGCCCGTATTGGGCAGCGCTTTGGTTATTATTTTTACCACACCGAAAACTTGGGCCGGACGGTTGTTGTGCAGCAAACCGATGGTACAAATCGGTTTGATCAGTTATAGCGCTTACCTTTGGCATAATCCTTTGTTTGCTTTTGCGCGGGTAAGGTCGGAGTTTCACTTGGAATCCGTGCCAATCATGCTCGGTTTGTCGGTTTTGTCGTTGATTTTGGCTTATCTGACGTGGCGTTATGTCGAAGCGCCTTTCCGGCGGCGTGATCATTTTAGTCGGCGTCGAATTTTCGAGATGAGTTTTGCAGGTAGTTTTATACTGTTGGCGGCAGGTTTGGTAGGGCATTTTTATTTTCATGCCAAAGAGCCGAAAATAGATTACGAATGGAGTAAAAATACCCGCCAGAACATTTGTTTGATTCAGGATTATCATCAGGATCAGCAACAATCCGAATGTTATGAGCAGGGTAAGAATAATGTCTTGCTTTGGGGGGACAGCCATGCTGCTTCGCTTTACCAAGGGTTATCAGGTTTTGCGCGTAGGCACGATATTGCATTGACACAGTTAAACCAATCGGCTTGCCCGCCTCTGCTGGGTTTGCCTCAGGCGGATGCTAATCGGACAAACTGTGGAAAAATTAACCGTAGAATTATCGCGGATATAGGCCGTTACCGTTACAATGCGGTTATTTTGCACAGTATTTGGTTTTTTGAAAAAGCACCTGCGGATAATCAGGAAATCAGCACCCATTTGGCAGAAACCATCCAAGCCATCAGAAAGGTTTCTCCAAAAACCAAAGTGGTAGTTATTGGTAATGTACCGCGTTGGTACATATCCGCCGAACGTGCTTATACCCAAGTGTTGGGGAGTGCTTCCGAGCATGTCGGCAGTGAGCGGTTACTGGCAAGGGCAATCGTGTTGCCACAGCTTGAAAAGACTTTGAAACATACTGCCGAGGCTAACCAGGCTATTTTTATCGCACCTTCGGCGTATCTTTGCGAGTTGGGCGGATATGAGTACCGCAAATGTTTGTTGTCGTTAGATGGCAGTCGGGAGAAAATGGCCTATATAGATGCGGACCATCTGTCGAAAGCAGGGGCGGAGGTTTTGGTATATAAAATGGCTCCCGAATTGGCTGCGGCTTTACAACCCTAATGTTTCAGACGGCTATTTGAGAATAGAGCCGATTTTCTGTTTTTTTATTAAAAAGAATATATTATGCCGAATAAAATCCCTGATATCGCCCACTGTGTGGAGCATAACTTAAAACAATATTTCCGTGATTTGGACGGCGAAACCCCTTGTGCGGTATACGATATGGTATTACAGCAGGTTGAAAAGCCGTTGCTGGCCACCGTTATGGCCGAATGCGGAGGTAACCAGTCGAAGGCTGCCGCTGTATTGGGGCTGAATCGTAATACCCTACGTAAGAAACTTTTGCAATATGATTTGATCGCGTAATTTGTTTGGCTTGAGCAGTTAAAACCTATCTGTATAAGGAACGATAATGGCAGCAGTGAAACGAGCGTTAATCAGTTTGTCCGATAAACAAGGTGCGGTTGAGTTTGCCCGTGCTTTACACGATTTGGGGGTGGAAATCCTTTCTACCGGCGGTACGGCGAAATTACTGGCTGATGCGGAAATCCCAGTGATCGAAGTAGCCGATTACACCGGTTTTCCCGAAATGCTGGACGGGCGTGTGAAAACCCTGCATCCGAAAATTCACGGCGGTATTTTGGGGCGTCGCGATTTGAGCGAGCATGTGGCTAAAATGGCCGAACACGATATCGGTAATATCGATTTAGTATGCGTGAACCTGTATCCTTTTGCCGCTACTATTGCCAAACCCGGTTGCACGCTGGAAGATGCAATCGAAAATATTGATATCGGCGGCCCAACTATGGTGCGTTCGGCAGCGAAAAACTGGAAGCACGTTGCTATCATTACGGATAATACCGATTTCGATAAGGTTGTAGAGGAGTTGCGCGCTAACGGCGGTACGCTGTGCGATAAAACCCGCTTCAATTTATCACGCAAAGCCTTCAGCCATACAGCCCAATATGACGGTATGATTTCCAATTATCTCACCAGCATTAATGATGAAAAATTAGGCGGTGAACCTGAAGTTAATGAGTTTCCGGAACAAATTAACGGTAATTGGTTGAAAGTTCAGGATTTGCGCTATGGTGAGAATCCGCACCAACAAGCTGCGTTTTACCGTGATGTTTATCCGGCGGCGGGCAGTCTTTCTGGTTATACACAGTTGCAGGGCAAAGAGTTGTCGTACAACAATATTGCCGATGCAGATGCTGCTTGGGAAGCCGTTAAGGCGTTTGACGAGCCTACTTGCGTTATCGTGAAGCATGCCAACCCGTGCGGTGTGGCGGTCGCTGCGGATACGCTGACGGCTTACCGTTTGGCATTTGCTACCGATACCACCAGCGCATTTGGTGGGATTATTGCCTTTAACCGCGAAGTGGATGCGGAAACCGTAGAAGCGGTGACCGGGCAATTCCTCGAAGTATTGATGGCGCCGAAGTTTACCGACAAAGCCAAAGAAGTGATTGCAGCTAAGAAAAACGTTCGTGTATTGGAAGTGCCTTTAATGGCCGGTGCGAACCGTTTCGAATTAAAACGTGTCGGCGGCGGCCTGTTGGTGCAAACGCCTGATCTCCACCGTATCCGTCGTGCGGATTTGACTGTGGTAAGCAAGCGCGAGCCTACCGAGCAGGAATGGAAAGATCTGATGTTTGTGTGGAATGTGGCCAAATACGTGAAGTCGAATGCGATTGTATTCGGCAAAGGCGGGCAAACGTTCGGTATCGGTGCCGGGCAGATGAGCCGTGTGGATTCTACCCGTATTGCCGCCCGTAAAGCGCAAGACGGCGGATTCGATCTCAACGGCGCTTGCGCGGCTTCGGATGCGTTTTTCCCCTTCCGCGACGGCGTGGATGTGATTGCTGAGCAAGGCATTAAGGCGATTATCCACCCGGGCGGTTCTGTGCGTGATCAGGAAGTATTCGATGCGGCAGACGAACACGGTATCGCTATGGTATTAACCGGCGTACGCCATTTCCGCCACTAAAGCGGATAGAGGTAGTATGCAGAAGCCGTCTGAAATTTTCAGACGGCTTGTTTTTATATGGGTGGTATTGTGATGAAATAGATTTAAAAAAAATGCTGAAAATGTAGGTTGTTATTCTAAAGCGCGTATTCGTTGTCGGATTTGGTGAAGGTTTTATTTGCTTTGTTTATCTAAAATAGTCGGAATATTGGGTGCGTGCGGGTGAAGGCAGGTTGGCTTTATCGGCACATAAAAGGCCGTCTGAAAAAGTTTTCAGACGGCCTTTTAATTTCGGGCGGGTAACTATACTGAAAAATGGTGGTTTTATTATTCGATACCTGCCCATTTGTGTGTTTGTACGCTCAACTGCCAATGCACGGCGGCATCGGGACGGCTGTTGAGCAGCCCGATTTGGCGGATGGTTTCGTAAATATTCATAACGCCGTTTTGCTCGCACGGAGAAAGATAATAGTGTCGGGCGCGGATTTTTTGTTCGATGGCGGTGCAGAATGCGATGATATCGCCGTCGACAACGATACGCACTTCATCGGCACGCTTGATATATTGCGTTTGGTATTTTTCGGCATAGCAGGCTTTGGGGCTGGTGGCAATGTAATCAATCTGCGGCGGAACGGGGTTAAGCCCGTTGGTTTCGATACACAGGTAATAACCTTCTTTTTTTAAGGCGTTCAATAAGGTTTCGAGGTGTGGTTGAATGGTTGGTTCGCCGCCGGTAATGATGATGTTGCGGGCGGTATAGTTTTTCAGACGGCCTAAGATTTCGCTGAGCGGCATTTGTTGGAATGTAAGGTAGTCGGTATCGCACCACCGGCAGGCTAGGTTGCATTTGCCCAAGCGGATAAAAACCGCAGGCATACCGGTATTGTAGCCTTCGCCTTGCAGACTTTCGAAAATTTCAACAATACGGAATATGGGATCGGCAGGTTGGATTGTTTGCATTTCAGACGACCTCACAGGCTGCATTCGCAATAAGACGTAGGGGTTTCCCATAGTCGCAGGGTCGAGATGTTCAGACGGCCTTTGCGCCGGAGCAGGTCGAACATATATTGCGCCATGTTTTCGGCAGTGGTGCGTTTGTCCATAGCCAATGTTTTCAAGCCCCAACCCTCGAGCATACGGGCGATTTGCCGTTCGCGCTCGCTGCCGGTGTGGTAGATGAAGGCATGGTCGAAAGGTTCGACCACTAAAGCTTTAACGGATTGTTTCAGATCGGAAAAATCAATCACCATGCCGTCTTTGGCTCCGCCTTCAATCAGGTTGCCGCATACTTCGACTTCGAGTTTGTAGGTGTGGCCGTGCAGGTTTTTGCATTTGCCGTCGTGGTTATCGAGCATGTGGGCCATGTCGAACGAAAAGGTTTTGGTAATTTTCATCATCATCAAGGTTTGCTGTTGCCGCGTTCAGACGGCCGGAAACGCCGTGCAATACGATTCTTTATACCGTATTGCAGATGTTGGGCTGTGTGGCGGAAACAGCTGTATCAAATAGGGTTTATCTGGATTTTCCGGCCAAATACTCGGCTAGACCGCGCTCGCGTAATACGCAGCTTGGGCATTCGCCGCAGCCGCCCTCTGTGCCGAGATAGCAGGTGTGGGTGTGGGTGCGGATATAATCGAGCACGCCCATTTCATCGGCCAATGCCCAAGTTTGCGCTTTGGTGAGATACATCAGCGGAGTATGGATTTGAAAGGCGTAGTCCATAGCGAGATTGAGGGTAACGTTCATCGATTTGATGAAAACGTCGCGGCAGTCGGGATAGCCTGAAAAGTCGGTTTCACATACGCCGGTGATAATATGGCGGATACCGCGGCTTTTGGCATAGATAGCGGCATAGAGTAGGAATAGGGCGTTGCGTCCGTCTACAAAGGTATTGGGCAGGCCGTTTTCGCCTGTTTGAATCGCGGCGGTTTCGTCCATCAGCGCATTGCGGGTAACCTGTTGCATCAGAGTCAGGTCAAGCAGTGTTTGGGGGATACCCAAATCGGCTGCGATACTGCGCGCTTTTTCCAGTTCGATGTTGTGGCGTTGGCCGTATTGGAAAGTAATGGCTTCGACATTTTCCCGACCGTATTGTCGGATAGCCTGAATCAGGCAGGTAGTGGAATCTTGGCCGCCTGAAAAGATGACCAAGGCTTTTTCAGTTGTCATAACGGTTTCCTAGTTTTGGTTTAGAACATTGTTCTTCGCGGGATGGTTGCGAACCGCGGCAAAAATCGAAACGCGATTATAAGCCAAATCAATCGGAAAATCCGTTAAAATATCGCGTTTTACCTTTCAGACGGCATAAATGCCGTTTGAAAGCCCGATTATTGAATACGCATGATGTTTCAGCATTGTGCAGGAGTCTGCCTAACCATGTTGGTATTGGGAATCGAATCTTCTTGCGATGAGACCGGAGTCGCGCTGTACGACACCCGGGAAGGCCTGTTGGCGCATGAATTGCATACGCAAATGGCGATGCACGCCGAATACGGCGGCGTGGTACCCGAGTTGGCCAGCCGCGACCATATTCGCCGCCTTGTGCCTTTGACCGAAGCCTGTTTGAAAGCGGCAGGCAAAGATTATACCGATATTGATGCGGTGGCATTTACTCAGGGACCGGGGTTGGGCGGCGCTTTGCTGGCAGGTTCGGGCTATGCCAATGCTCTGGCGTTTGCCTTAGGCAAACCCGTGATTCCGGTTCACCATCTGGAAGGGCATCTGCTCTCGCCTTTATTAGCGAATGAAAAGCCGCAATTCCCATTTGTAGCCTTGTTGGTGTCGGGCGGACATACACAATTTATGGCGGTACGCGGTATCGGCGACTATACGCTGTTGGGAGAGAGTGTTGATGATGCGGCCGGCGAGGCGTTTGATAAAACCGCCAAACTGTTGGATTTGCCTTATCCGGGCGGTGCCAAACTTTCCGAACTGGCGAAGTTAGGCAATGCCGATGCCTTTACCTTCCCGCGCCCTATGCTGCATTCGCATGATTTGCAAATGAGTTTTTCCGGATTGAAAACATCGGTATTGACTACGGTGCAAAAAGTGCGCGAAGAAAACGGTGGTAGTTTGCCCGAGCAGACGCGCAACGATATTTGCAGAGCATTTCAAGATGCCGTAGTGGATGTGTTGGTGGCAAAGTCCAAACAGGCTTTACTGGATACCGGCTTCCGTACGCTGGTGGTTGCCGGCGGTGTGGGTGCTAACTGGAAACTGCGTGAAGAGTTGGGTAAGTTGAGTGTACGCCCGCGGAAAGATAAAGGCGGTAAGCCTATGCCGTCTGAAAAAGTGGCCGTATTTTTTCCTCCTTTGGTCTATTGTACGGATAATGGGGCGATGATTGCTTTTGCCGGTGCTATGCGTTTGCAAAACTGCCGTGAAGCGGGCGCGTTTACCGTCAAACCGCGCTGGCCTTTGGCTGAGATTGTTCAGTAAGGTGCGTAATTGTTTTATCAGGTCTTGCCGTAATTAGGGAACTTGTAATCAGGCAAGATTGTTTAGCAATTCGAAAAGGCCGTCTGCAAACTTTCAGACGGCCTTTTTTGAGGGTTGGAAAAAGCCTATATTAAATTAGGGTAAGGATAAATAGTATGTTTAGGCGGTTTTTTACTGCTTGAAAAAAAGCGGGCTATGTAGCCCGCCGAATTTTCCTGCCTTTTGACAAGAAAAGAAGGAAAATAAAAGAAAAGTATATTTGCATAATCGTTATATTACCACGTCATAAAAAAAATTGCTTGAGATATTACATTTTTTTGTTTAATAGCCCAAACGTTGGCAAATAGTCGAAACCAAACCTGCTTGATTTAATGTATAAAAATGCAGGCTGGGTGCACCTTCCCGCAGCAACCGTTCGCACATTTCCGTTACCACGTCTAATGCCAGTGCTTTGATTGCGGCGGTATCATCGGCATACGATTGCAGTTTCAGGCGCAGCCAGCGGGGGATTTCTGCACCGCAGGTATCGGAAAAGCGCGCCAGCTTGGAAAAACTTGCAATCGGCATAATGCCCGGGATGATCGGAATATCCACACCGCGCCCATGTACATCGTCCACGAAACGGAAATAGGCATCGGCATTATAGAAATATTGGGTAATGGCGGAATCGGCTCCTGCTTTAGCCTTGCGGACGAAATTATTGATGTCGTCTTCGGCACTGCGTGCTTGCGGATGGTATTCGGGATAAGCCGCGACTTCGATATGAAAATGGTTGCCGAATTCGTTTTTGACCAACTCGACCAATTCATTGGCATAGCGTAAACCGCTCATGCCCGCACCGACACCCGATGGGATATCGCCGCGCAATGCGACCACATGGCGTACGCCCAAATCTTTATATTCATTGAGCAGGTTGATGACTTCGCCGGGTTGCATACCTACACAGGGCAGGTGTGGAGCAGCGGGAACGCCTTCGCTTAAGATGTCTTTAATTGCCTGCATCGTTCCCTCTTTGGTCGAACCTCCGGCACCTGAGGTACAAGAGAAGAATTCAGGGTTGTACTGGCTCAGTTGCTTACGGGTGATAACCTGTTTGGCACGGCCTTCAGGTGTACGGGTGGGGAAAAATTCAAAACTTAGCTTTTTTTGGTTTGAGGTCATGTCGTAATGTCTATGTCTAATCTGTTAGGATGGTTTTAGGTTAGTATCTAAATCTTGTTAAATCAATGCTTTTATACAGATTTTTGCCTGAAAAATATTCGGCTGGTTATGAATAAAATTTGTGTTGGTTATTTTTTGAAATAAATCAAATCATGTTGTAATGTGGGTTACTGCCGACTGTTTTATTTTCGGTATCGGATGGATGTTTTATAATGATTAATTATTTTGTTGCCGTCTGAAAGTTTCAGACGGCCTTTTGCAAAAAGACCTGCTCATGAAATGGCTCAAACGCTTTGTTGTAATTTCAAAAACAATTTACCACTACAATCTGAGTGATATCTTTGTCGACCGAATCCACCCGCTTTGGCTGCGGGCTTTATTGGATAGATTGCCGAAAAATAGCAGTTTTGATCAAGAAGCAGCACCTGTACGCTTGCGTTTGGCATTGGAAAGTTTAGGTCCAATTTTTGTCAAACTCGGGCAGGTATTGTCTACGCGGCCTGATTTGTTACCTGATGATTATGCTGCCGAATTGGCAAAATTACAGGACAAGGTACCGCCTTTCCCGGGGCATTTGGCACAAGAGCGCATTGAACGTGCTTTAGGCAAGCCTATTTTTGAGCTTTACGCGGAATTTGATATTGAACCGGTAGCCAGCGCATCAATTGCCCAAGTGCATAAGGCACGGCTATACAGTGGCGAGCAGGTGGCGGTAAAAATTTTGCGGCCGGGACTGAAACCGGTAATTGAGCAGGATTTGGCTTTAATGCGCTTTGGGGCAAAATGGATTGAACGTTTGTTTGCGGATGGCAAGCGTCTAAAACCTCAGGAAGTGGTGGCCGAATTCGACAAATATCTGCATGACGAATTAGATCTAATGCGCGAAGCCGCTAATGCCAGCCAGTTGCGCAGACATTTTGCCGATAGTGATATGTTGATTGTGCCTCAGGTTTATTTTGATTATTGCAGCCAAGACGTATTAACCATCGAGTGGATGGAAGGAACGCCGATTTCCGATATTGCCACTTTGAAAGTAAAAGGCATTGATTTGAAGAAACTGGCTCGATACGGGGTAGAGATTTTCTTTACCCAAGTATTCAAAAATGGTTTTTTCCATGCCGATATGCATCCGGGAAATATTCTGGTAGCCGACGACAACCGCTATATTGCCTTAGATTTCGGTATTGTTGGCAGTTTAACAGAATATGATAAGCGTTATCTCGCTATCAACTTTTTGGCTTTTTTCAACCGCGATTATCACCGTGTCGCTACCGCCCATATAGAGTCAGGTTGGGTGCCTGTGGATACCCGTGCGGAAGAGTTGGAAGCCGCAGTGCGTGCCGTGTGTGAACCGATTTTCAACAAACCTTTGTCGCAAATATCTTTTGGTGTCGTACTGATGAGGCTCTTTGAAACCAGTCGCCGCTTTAATGTCGAAATACAGCCGCAATTGGTTTTGTTACAAAAAACACTTCTCAATATTGAAGGCTTAGGCCGCCAGCTGGATCCTGATCTTGATTTATGGGCAACTGCCAAGCCTTTTTTAGTCAGTTGGATGAAAGAGCAAGTAGGCCCTCAGGCGTTGTGGCGCAATATTAAAGATGAAGCGCCTGATTGGGCGCAGATTCTCCCCAGTCTGCCGCGCAAACTGAATATGCTGGTTGATGAAACCCGCCAGAAAGAGATGCGGGATGCTTATGTGCATCTTGTTAAAATCCAGCAGCGCCAAAGTTTTTGGCTGGCTGTCATGGCAATTGCATTAGTGTTAATTTTGGTTTTTAAATAGCAATTGGGGGGTATGTGGTGGCAGGTACGCTTGCTTGCCGTTTGTTCAGATGACTTGATGCCGTCTGAAAGATTCACTGTATTTTGATTGTGTTGAAATGTTAAAGATGCCGTTCTGTTTTTCAGACGGCATTTTATTTTGGCTGTTTCATATTACAAAATATAGTGAGTTGGATTTATATCCTTTATATATCAAATGCATATCAAAATATGCTGTTTATAAGGCTTGGCCTAATTGGAAGCCGGTCAGAATATTTGGTTTGGTTCTTTTAATTTTAGTTAGTCAGATTAATTTTTTATATTATTAAAATAGTTGCCAGCAATGACTTATTGCTTAAATAAATAAAAATTATCAAATATTTATTTTTAGAATTCACTGGTTTTTATAGATAAAATACGGTTTTATTAAGGGTTTTTCTTGAAATTGGCATTACTTATTTAATTTCACAAGCTAAATATAACTTAAATTATTAATTCTTATTAAGAATATTGAAAATATCTTTACAAGTATTAATGGAATTTGGTTCGGTTTTTGCTTGAATAAAAGGAACTATTTTATTTTTCAGAAGAGTTACAACTAGGTTGTAAAGTCTATTTTATTAACCGCATGATTTTAATTGAAATTATTTCAACTCTTGAAAACTTGGCGCAAGCCGAAAAATAAAAACGAATTTACTTGTGACAAATTTTGTCATTTCGTGACGATAATTACATTTTATTTGTATATCAATCAGCTTCAGTAATATTTGTATAAATATTATTGCAAAAGGAAATTAAATAATGAACGCAATTTATAGAATTATTTGGAGCCATGCCCGTAACGCATGGGTAGTGGCCTCTGAAATTACTAAAGCACATGGTAAGAGCACGACATCTTCCGGTGAAGGCGCCAAGCATTCAGCATATGTTTATGGTGTTGCTGTATCTGCTTTAGTGGCAGGAGCACTATTTATGCCTAATCCGGTGGCAGCAGCAGTGGCTACTTGTGTAGGAGCAACAAACCAAGCCGCTACGGGCACAGATGCCCTTGCCTGCGGGCAGGATGCAACAGCGTCAGGAAGCAACTCGGTTGCCGTTGGTGCCAAAGCAACAGCAAAAAATGCGGCAGATGCTGCATTTGGCTTCTCTTCATATGCTGAAGGCATTAATAGTGTGACAAGTTCTGCTACTGCATTGGGTGGGTATTCGTATGCCAAGGGGGCTCAAGCGGTAGCTGTAGGTTCCAGAGCAAGAGCAGAAATAGGGCAATCTATTGCGATTGGTAATGATACGCGTGCGATCGGAGCGGGGGCGGTGTCTATTGGTGGCGATGATTCAGGAACAACTGGTTATAGTAGTGCTACATATCCCATTGTTGGATACAATACTTCAGTCAGCGCTCCCTATCGAAAAACATTCAGCGGTGGTGATGGTTCGACTGCAATTGCCCCCCATGCGCAAGCTTTATCAAAAGGTTCTACAGCTATCGGTGTAGGGGCTACTGCGGGTGGAGGTACTTTAGGTGCTGTAACTTCCACGGAAGCTGGCATCGCGTTGTATGCTTGGACACCCTCAACTACTATTATTGAAGGTACGGCTGTTGGTGCGCTGGCGACAGCTGTTGGTTCTCAGTCTACAGCGCTGGGTTATAAATCTTTGGCATCGAATACTAACGCATTGGCGATTGGTTCTAATTCAACTGCTAGTGCTGCAAATAGTTTGGCTGTTGGTGGTAGTGCTACTTCACAAGGTGATAAGTCGGTTGTGATTGGCGTGAACTCAAGCACGTCATCGATTGCAACTAATTCGGTTGCTGTAGGTATAGATGTTGATGTAACAGGTGCTCGCTCTATTGCAATCGGCGGAGCATCGGCAACCAATGTTAAGACGCTGGCATCATCCAGTGAGTCGGTAGCGATTGGTTCCGGTGCGCAAGCGACACGTGATAAGAGTGTTGCTTTGGGTAGTGATGCTTTAACTACACGCCCTCTTGGTTCTACAGGCTATGTGCCAAACGGTAAAGCAAGTAGCTCAAGTGTGGATAAAACGATATCTACATGGAAGTCAACACACGCTGCTTTGGCAATCGGTGATGATACGGGAACGGCGTTTGACGAAGCAACCGGTATTACGACAGGCACCGCCAAGGTTACACGCCAAATTACAGGCGTAGCAGCTGGGGCGAGAGATACTGATGCTGTAAACGTTGCACAATTGCGTGCTGCATCGCAAAACTATACGAGTGTGAAGTCAACTGTTTTGGGAAACAGGGATAATGATGGAGCGCAAGGTGCTGAATCAGTAGCACTTGGTCCGAGTACGTCTACAGAAGCCGGAGCAGCTAATTCTGTAGCAATTGGATCTGGTGCTACTGCCGGAGCAAACCAAGCAGCAAATATGAATACCCCGCTTGCTACGGATACGACTGCAGTAACGGTAGGCCAGTATGCGATTGCAATCGGGGAGCAAGCAAAGGCACTGGGTAATGACACGATTGCTGTGGGGCGTGGAGCTGGTACCGGTGTGAAAGGGTATACCAATATTTTAATGGGGCAGGCTGCTGGTCAAGGCTCTGAAGGCAGTAACAGTATTTATTTGGGGCAGCGTGCGGGTCAGTATATTCGTCAAGATAGCCAAACTGCTAATATTGGTTCCCCTTTCTTAAGAGGTCAAAATATCGGTATCGGTATGGATACCTTGCAGGGTGATGCTTCTGCCAGTAGTGCCAATGCCAGTTGGGGGGAAAATAATACAGCAGTAGGTTTGCGCGCTGGTCGTTGGCAGCAAGGTAGCAGTAATACCCATTTAGGATCGTTTTCTGGTGTTGGTCAGCATGGTAATTTCAATTATAACGGTGGATATTTTGCCGGTGCTTATCAGGATGGTGATAAGAATGTCAATATCGGTGTGAATGCGGGTTCAGGTAGTAGTGTTACTCGTATTGTCGCATCACATACTGTGAATATCGGTGATAGTGCGGTTTCTAAAAAGAATAATGCAGTTGCCATCGGCTTAAATGCAAAAACAGATGGAGTGAGTGCTATTGCTATTGGCGAAGGTGCGCAGGCCACGGCTGATAAGACGATTTCTATTGGCACGGGTAATGTGGTAAGCGGCGAAGGTTCAGGTGCCATTGGTGATCCGACTAATATTACAGGTGCCGGTACTTATAGCGTGGGTAATAATAACGGTACGATTAGTGCGAATAATGCAGGTGTTTTTGGTAACAATAATACTTTGCAAGGTAATGAAAGCCGTATTGTTGGTAACAGTAATACTGTGAATACCAATGCTACCGGTAATATGGTTATGGGCTCTGGGAATAATATTTCCGGAAGTGATAATGTTACTTTGGGTAATGGTAATACGGTTAGTGGCAAGAATATTATGGTGTTAGGAAGTGGTGTTGCTGATGCTACTTTAAGTAATTCCGTCATATTAGGTGCGTCTTCTAGTGGCGCAGCCCCTTATGTACCAACAACGCAAGCGACTGTGAATAATATAACGTATGGTACTTTTGCAGGGAGTGGTACGTTAACGGATGGACAAATAGTTTCTGTTGGTAAGGTAGGGTTAGAGCGTCAAATCAAAAATGTTGCTGCCGGACAAATTTCTTCCTCCTCAACTGATGCTATTAATGGTAGCCAGCTATATGCGACAAATAATGTTATTGGCAATGTTGCAGATTCTGTTAAAACAGTTCTAGGAGGCACTGCTGCTGTTGGTTCAAATGGTTCAATTACCATGACTAATATTGGTGATACTGGAAAAAATACAGTAGATGAAGCTATTAAAGCAGCAAAAACCGAAGTTACCAAAGGTACCAATATTGCTAGCATTGAGAAAAGTACTGGTGGTAATGGACAGGCAATTTACACTGTGAATGCGGAAGGTACGGTTGTTGCTCAAGGAAATAGTGGAAAGCTTGTTGTTTCTAACGCTACTGATAATACAACTAATGACACAACTTACACTGTTGATTTAAGTGATGCTGCTGTGCAGTCATTAGCTAAGGCTGATACGGCACTACAAAGCTGGACGGCAAATGTTAATGGTGCGTTTGCACAAACAATTGATCAAACTAACAATACAATTAATTTTGTTAATGGCTCAGGTACAACCGCATCTGGAAGTAATGGAAATATTTCTTATTCTGTTAAACAGTCTGATTTAACAACTGATACAGCCGGCAATGTAACTGCCAATACATCAGGCGATAGTTTTGCCACTGCAGATCAAGTAGCGGCTGCTATTAATAAGGCTGCTACGGCTACGGAAAAGACAACCACTGTTGTACAAGGTAGTAATACTCACGTTGCTTTGGAAGAGCAAGGTAATAATGCTCAATATACTGTTAGCGCAGATAAAACAACAGTTAGTGTGGGTACTGCTTTAACTAAAACCGAGCAGAGTTCTACTGATGGCAATAAGGCTGTTACCACCGATTATGTTATTGATTTAGCAGATACCACTAAAGCGGATATCCAAAAAGGTGTGGAAGCTAATACCGCGGTTACTACAAAAGGGTTAACTTTTACAGGCGATAGTGGTACGACTGATACACAGTTGCTCGGTAATACAGTTGCTGTAAAAGGTGACAGTAAAAATATTACAACATCAGCTGATGGTAATACTATTTCGGTGAAGTTGAACGATACTATTGCAGTAACAAGCTTATCAGCGGATACGGTTACGGTTGGAAATACATCTATTACATCAGATGGCATTGCTGTTAGTAATGGTCCAAGTATTACCAGCACAGGTATTAATGCCGGTAATTTGGCGATTACTAATGTCGGTAGTGGCGGAACTACGGAAACGAATGCGGCTAATATTGCTGATGTGAAAAATGCGGCAACAGTTGTGACTTCTGCTGATAAATCTATAAATGTAAGTGCAAGCACTAATGGATTAGCGACAACTTATGATCTCAGTATTCCTACAACCTCTCTAACGGTAACCGATGGTGTTGTTGAAACTCCTGGAACTCCAAATGCTTTTGTAACTGCAGGTGATACTGCCACGGCTATTAATCAAGCAGCTGCAGCAGCCAAAACCGAGGTAAAAGCAGGTACTAATATTGCAGAGGTAAGTAGTACTATTGGTGATAAAGGCCAAACCGTATATACCGTTAATGCTGATGGTGCAAAAGTCAGCACAGCTTCAACAGCGTTAACCGTAACTCCGGGTGCTAAAGATAGCAGCAATGTAACTGATTATGCTATTGATCTTTCATCGGATACAAAAGCTGATATTCAGAAAGGTGTTGATGCCAATACTACGGTAGCGACTAAAGGTTTAACCTTTACAGGTGATAGCGGTACAACTACTACTGAACAATTGCTTGGCAGCACTATTAGTGTAACGGGTGATAAAAACATTACTACTACAGCTTCAGGTAGTAATATCGCCATTGCTTTGAAGGATGATATCTCGGTAAATAGTGTTACTGCACAAAATGTGACTACTGGTAATACCACTATGAATTCAGACGGCATTACTATCACAAATGGTAATGCGGCAAACCCTGTTACTCTTACCCAAAGCGGTTTAAATAATGGTGGTAATACCATTACTAATCTTGCTGCGGGTAATTTGGTGGAAGGTGGTACGGATGCGGTAAATGCCGGCCAACTTTATACAACTAATCAAAATATTGCCAAAGGTTTCAATATCGCTGCTGATAATGGTATGGCAGATAATGTACAGCTTGGTGATACCGTTACTTATGCAAGTGCAGATAAGAATATTGTTACCACTGTATCTGATAACAACATAGATTTCTCGTTAGCTAAAAAGATCACTGTTGATAGCGTTACGGCTGGTGGAAATGTTTTAGATGGTACGGCAATCAATGTTAACGGCCAATCTTATACCAATGTCAGTGATGCTATTAATGCAGCAGGAAAGCAAGCGTTCACACCTTTAACATTCTCAGGTGATACTGGTACAGATGTTCAACGTAAACTGGGTGAAACTGTAAAAGTGGTCGGCGGCGCTTCTGATGAAACTAAGTTAACGGAAAATAATATCGGCGTAGTAGCTGACGGCACTGATAAATTAACAGTGAAATTAGCGAAAGACATTAATCTTGGCGCTACCGGTAGTGTTACAGCAGGTAATACATTATTGAATAACGATGGTATTCAGATCACTAATGGAACTAATCCGGTGAGCCTAACGCAAAATGGCTTGAATAATGGTGGAAATAAAATTACCAATGTTCAGGCTGGTGAGGTAGCTGAGAATAGCACTGATGCTGTGAACGGCAGTCAGCTGTATGCTGTTTCAGAAACGGCCAATAAAGGTTGGAATCTGACGGCAAACGGGAATAACAGCAGTAATGTTGCTCCGGGCGGAATAGTAGATTTGAATAATCAAGACGGCAATATTGTTTTGACAAAAAATGATAACAATATCACTTTTGGGTTAGCCAATAGCATTATGGTTGGTAGCCAGAATACAGGCTCGCCTATTACCATTAATGGTGCGACAGGCATTATTGATGGTTTGTCAAATACGTCTACATTTGATCCAAATAGTTTTACTAGCGGCAGAGCTGCAACTGAAGACCAATTGGCTTCTGTAGCAAATAATCCCCTGACATTTGCCGGAGATACTGGTAATACGGTAACACGAAAATTGGGTGAAACCATTAATGTTGTTGGTGGGGTCACTGATACTGCAAAATTATCCGACGGTAATATCGGTATTGTGGCGGATGGCAGCAGCACATTGACTGCCAAGCTGGCTAAAGACTTGGTAGGTCTGAATAGTGCGACCTTTACTAATGCAGACGGTAGTCAGACTGTAGTGAATGCTGCAGGTACGACTGTTACTGATGCATCGGGTAACTCAACGGCCACAACTGCCAACGGACTCACGATTACACCTCAAGGCGGTAAAACGGTGAGCCTAACCAGTACAGGTTTGGATAACGGTGGTAATAAGATTACTAACATTGCAGCTGGTACTGAAGCAGGTGATGCGGTGAACTTCAGCCAATTGCAGGCTGCGCAAAATGCGGCTTCTGGTAAGGTAGAGAGTGGCAATAGCAATCAAATTACTGTTACACCTACTGATAATCAGGATGGAAGCAAAACTTATACGGTGGGCGTAGTAACAGCTGAACCGGTAGTTGGTGCCGACGGTAAGATTACGGCCCCAACCAACCCCGATGGTTTGGTAACAGCAGGTAGTTTGGCAAATGCTATCAGCAACACCGGCTTTACACTCACTGCATCGGGTAGTAATGGTAGCGTGGTGAATCCCGGTGAAACCGTTGATATGAAGAATGCAGACGGTAATATCGTGATTAGTAAAACCGCAGATAGTAACGATGTAACTTACGATTTGGCTAAAGCACTGAACGTAGATAGTGTCACTACGGGTGATAGCGTTTTGGATACGAATGGTCTAACCATCACAGGCGGTCCGAGCGTGACTAAAGGCGGTATTGATGCGGCTAATCAAAAAATTACCAATGTTACCAGTGGTGTGGTTAGTGCGTCTTCTACAGATGCGGTAAACGGCAGCCAGTTGTACCAAACTGCAGCTAACACAGCACAATATCTTGGTGGTGGTAGTACAGTGGATGGTTCGGGTAATGTTACTGCTCCTACTTACACGCTAACTTCCGGTAATCCGGCAAATGGTGCAACTACTGTTTATAACAATGTAGGAGATGCGCTTGATGGCTTAAATACAGCAGTAAACCAACCGCTTACCTTTGCGGGTGACAGTGGCTCCAACTCAGTACAAAAATTGGGTTCTACCGTTACGGTTAAAGGTGGTGCGGATACTGCTAAGTTAGCTGATAACAATATTGGTGTGGTGTCGAACGGCAGTGGTACTTTGGATGTAAAACTGGCTAAAGAATTAACCGGTTTGACTTCAGCGCAATTTACCGATGCGGCAGGCAATGTAACCAATGTGAGCGGTGATGGCATTAATATTACCCCAACGGCTGGTAATCCCGTTAGCCTGACTTCGTCCGGTTTGGATAACGGCGGTAACCAAATCACTAATGTAGCCAGCGGTGGTGACGTTGAAACCAACGCCGCTAATGTCGGTGATGTTAAGAAAGCCGCAGCGGCAGCGAAAACCGAAGTAGTTCAAGGCGACAATATCGAAGTGACCAGTAAAACCGGTTCTGATGGACAAACCATCTATACCGTAGCAACTGCTAAAGAAGTGGCATTTGACAAGGTAACGGTGGGCAATGTTGTGTTGGATAAAACGACCAATACTGTAGCCGGCTTATCGAATACGACTTTAGGCGGAGCTGATTTTGCTACGGAAGGACGAGCAGCAACTGAAGAACAGCTAAATACTACTCAAAATAATTTAGCAACTATTTTGGGCGGCAATGCTGCTAATGATAAAGGCAATGTCACTATGACAGATATTGGCGGTACGGGTGCGAATAACATCAACGATGCCATCAAAGCAGCTAATGACAAAGCCAATAGCCCGCTGACTTTTGCCGGAGATACGGGTGCTAATGTGTCTCGTGAATTGGGTGAAACGGTTAATGTTGTTGGCGGAATCACCAATGAGGCAAGTTTGACCGACAATAATATCGGTGTTGTTGCGAATGGGGCTGATAAGTTGACAGTTAAATTGGCCAAAGACATTAATTTGGGTTCTGATGGCAGCTTAACTGCCGGTAATACTAAAGTAAATGATAATGGTGTTACCATCAGTAATGGTGCACAAGGTACTCCGGTAAGCCTGACTGCATCCGGTTTGGATAACGGCGGCAACCAAATCATTAATGTAGCCAGCGGTGGTGACGTTGAAACCAACGCCGCTAATGTCGGTGATGTTAAGAAAGCTGCCTCAGCAGCGAAAACTGAAGTAGTTCAAGGCGACAATATCGAAGTGACCAGTGAAATCGGCGCTGATGGACAAACCATCTATACCGTAGCAACTGCTAAAGAAGTAGCATTTGACAAGGTAACGGTGGGCAATGTTGTGTTGGATAAAGCAACCAATACTGTAGCCGGCTTATCGAATACGACTTTGGGTGGAGCTGATTTTGCTACGGCAGGACGGGCAGCAACTGAAGAACAACTCAATGAGGTTCAAAACAATTTCGTAAAAGTTTTAGGCGTTAATGCTGCTAATGATAAAGGCAATGTCACTATTACCGATATCGGCGGTACGGGTGCTGATAACATCAATGATGCGATCAAAACAGCTAATGACAAAGCCAATAGCCCGCTGACTTTTGCCGGAGATACGGGAACGGAATTTACGCGTACTTTGGGTAGCAAAGTGAATGTAGTGGGCGGGGCAACGGGTAGCTTGAGCGATAACAATATTGGTGTTGTGGCAGACGGTACCGACAAGTTGACTGTTAAATTAGCGAAAGATTTGGCTGATTTAAACAGTGCAACATTTAACAATGCCACGGGCGGTAAAACTGTTGTCAATGGTGCGGGTACAACCGTAAGTGATGCTGCGGGCAATACGACTACGACAGCAGCTAACGGCGTTACGATTACACCTGCTAACGGCCAAGCCGTCAGCCTCACGGATCAAGGCTTGAATAACGGCGGTAATAAGATTAGCAACATTGCTGCCGGTACGGATGACACTGATGCGGTTAATGTAAGCCAGCTGAAAGCCGCACAAGCAGCTTCTACCACTAAAGTGGTTGCCGGTGACAATGTTGAAGTACAACCAGCTACCAATGCGGATGGAAGTACGACTTATACCGTTTCAACCGCTAAAGATTTGAAGGTGGATAGCGTTACTGCCGGTGATACCGTTTTGAATCAAGACGGTGTCAGCGTAGGCGATAATGTGGCGTTAAGTAAAGACGGTTTGAAAGTAGGTGATGTTAGCGTAACCGATAAAGGCTTGAATAACGGCGGTAATACCATTACCAATGTTGCCGCAGGTGTAAATGATACTGATGCAGTGAATGTAAGCCAGTTGAAGGCTGCCCAAGCAGCTTCGACAACTAAGGTAACAGCCGGAAATAACATTGAAGTGACGCCAACGACAAATGCGGACGGTAGTACCACTTATGAAGTGGCAACCGCTAAAGATTTGAATGTTGACAGCTTGAAAGCCGGCGACGCAACAGTTAATAACAATGGTTTAAACATTGCCAATGGCCCGAGTGTTACCAAAGCAGGTATTGACGCGGCGGATACCAAAGTTAGCAATGTTGCGGCCGGTGATCTGAGCGCAACAAGCAAAGATGCCGTAAATGGTAGCCAGTTATATGCGACTAACCAAAATGTTGCGGCCAATACCGCAGAGTTGAACAAAGGTTTGAACTTTGCAGGTGACAGCGGCAGCAGCATTAACCGTAAATTGGGTGATACCCTGAATGTGAAAGGCGGGGCGACAGGCAGCCTTACCGATAACAATATTGGTGTGGTTTCGGACGGCCAAGGTACTTTAAATGTGAAACTGGCGAAGGATTTGAGCGGCCTTAACAGTGTATCCGCCAATGAATTAAAAGCCGGTAACACTACCGTAAACAATGACGGCGTGAGCGTGAGCGGTGGTAACAATGATACCGTGAAGCTGACAGCCAACGGATTGGATAACGGCAATAACACTATTACCAATGTGGCTCCCGGGGTAAACGGTACCGATGCGGTCAATGTAAATCAGTTGCTGGGTGTAGGTAATGCCTTGGCCAAGCGTATTGACGATGTAGATACCGATGCTAAAGCCGGTACGGCTTCTGCAATGGCTGTTGCCGGTTTGCCGCAAGCTTATTTGCCGGGTAAGAGCATGATGGCGGTGGCAGGCAGTACCTATCGTGGTGAGAGCGGTTATGCAATCGGTTTCTCAAGCATTTCCGACGGCGGTAACTGGATCATTAAAGGTACGGCTTCAGGCAACTCCCGCGGTCATTACGGCGCAACCGCCGGTGTAGGCTATCAGTGGTAAAACTGCTTTTCAGACGGCCTCGTATCTATAAAGAGGCCGTCTGAAAAACAATAAGGAAAACAAAAAATGAAACAAATGATGAAAAAAACAGCGGTATTGTTAACCCTTGCCATGTTGGCGGCATGTGCCACCAAAAGTGATGTGAAGCCGGATGGTACTACTGATGAGCCGGTGTTCCCCAAACCATACTCAGTCACTTTCAATAAAGACCGCGGTACGTTCCCTACTACAGATGAGTTATCCAACGTTAAAGCAGGTATGACTAAAGACCAGCTATACAAACTATTAGGGCGTCCGCACTATGACGAAGGTATGTTTGATGTGCGGGAGTGGGATTATTTGTTCCATTTCCATACGCCCGGTCAGGGTACTGACAATGTAACGACTTGTCAGTTTAAAGTAATTTATGACAACAAAAAATTTGCCCGCAGTTTTTTCTGGAAAGCCGTAGATCCGGTGGATGCCGTTTGTCCTCCTAGTGTCGGCAATCAAAATACCGAGCGCTTCAGTTTGTCTGCCGACGCTTTATTTGTATTCGATAAAAGCGGTGCCGGTGATATGAATGCTGAAGGGAAAGCGCGATTGGATGAGCTTGCGGAAAAAATCAAACAGTTTGACCGTTTGAAAGCCATACGTATTACAGGGCATACCGATCGTTTGGGTGATGCAGGCTATAATCAAATTTTGTCGGAACGCCGTGCTGAAACCGTACGCCGCTATCTGATCCAGCGTGGTGTACCGGCCGGAATTATGAGCGCCCAAGGTGAAGGAGAACGCCGTCCGGTAGAGAATTGCAGTAATGCTTTGGGTCGTACAGAATTGGTCAGCTGTCTGCAACCTAACCGCCGAGTAGAGGTTGAAGTAGATGGTTCCGGGCGTTATTGATTTAGCCTTTAGTTTTTAAAAAAAGCCTTCCGCATTTTCGGAAGGCTTTTTTGATAAAAGCCGGGCGTTCTAAAATCGAATATAAAAATTATTTAGGCGGCTTATCCGATTTCATATTATTTGAATGTAGAAAATAAATTAAGTATCAAATGGATATTTGATATGTCTAACAAAAAAGATTACGTTGATCTGGGTGCCTGTATCTAAACTGTATTTTTTAAAATTGTCATATTGAAATTAAACTTGGGAGTGTATAACGTTTAGATAAACCTTGGTTAGGCCGTCTGAAAGGTGTAGAATATGCGCCGTTTCCATTACCAAGACCTGCGATAATGGTGCAGGCATTCACTATGGACCTTCCTGGTTTATTACCTATACCTAACAGAACAACCATGTAAATCCCCGCCTAAATACGCCCCCGCAGCGCGTTGGCGGGAGGAGTATTTATGAGCATCGAGCCGCAAAACACACCTGTATCAGAAATCGATCTCGAACGCTTGCCATTGGATATTGCCCGTATCCATGAGCTGGCGGAATCTTTATTGCCCGTTTACAGCCAGATAGAAGAAAACCTGCCGCTGCCGGATGAGGCTATGAATCAGGCTTTGGTAGAGCTGATAGAGTTGATGCACGAGCTGCATCCGGCCGACGTCGCTACGGTGCTTGAATCACTGCCGCAAAAAGAGCGGATGCTGGTGTGGCACTTGGCCGCTCCCGAAGAAGATGGCGAAGTATTGTTGGAAGTATCCGATGCCGTGCGCGAAACCCTTATCGAAACCATGGATAAGGAAGAGTTGTTAGCGGCGGTTGAAGATTTGGATGCCGATGAGCTGGCTGAGTTGGCCGATGATCTGCCCAACCAGGTTGTTTACGAAGCCTTGAAAACCCGTGACGAAGAAGAGCGGGCGCAAGTTCAGGCAGCGATGTCGTATGAAGATGACCAAGTCGGCGCATTAATGGATTTCGAATTGGTCAGCATCCGCGCTGATGTAACGTGCGAAGTGGTATTGCGTTATCTGCGCCGGTTTGAAAGTTTACCCGATCATACTGATAAAATTTTCGTAGTCGACGATCATGATGTTTTGCAAGGTGTATTGCCGATTCGTAAATTATTGGTGGCTGATCCGGAAGAATTGGTTGAAAACGTTATGGCTACCGAGGTAGTACGTTTTCGCCCTGAAGATGATGTTGAAGAAGCCGCACAGGCATTTGAGCGTTACGACTTGATTACCGCGCCGGTGGTAGATGAAAACAAAAAACTAATCGGCCGCATCACCATTGATGAAATGGTAGACGTTATCCGCGAAGAAACCGAAGCCGATATGTTAAACATGGCCGGTTTGCAGGAAGAAGAAGACTTGTTCGCGCCCGTGCTTGATTCGGTGCGCAACCGCTGGATGTGGCTGGCAATTAATTTGTGTACTGCCTTTGTAGCCAGTAGAGTGATCGGCGCATTTGAAGGGTCGATTTCGAAAATTGTTGCCTTAGCTGCACTGATGCCGATTGTAGCCGGTATCGGTGGTAATTCAGGTAACCAAACCATTACCATGATTGTTCGCGCTATGGCGATGGGACAGCTTTCAGGTATGCGCGCAGGGCGGTTGTTGAGAAAAGAAGTCGGGGTGGCATTAGTAAACGGCTTAATTTGGGGAAGTGTAATGGGCGTGGTGGCGTGGTTGCTGTATGACAGCCCGGGTATCGGTTTTGTAATGGTATCGGCGATGACGCTTAACTTGTTGTTGGCAGCTACGGTTGGCGTGTTGATTCCCGTATTGATGGATAAATTTGGCAGGGATCCGGCATTAGGCAGCTCGGTGTTGATTACGGCGGTAACCGACTCAGGCGGTTTCTTAATCTTCTTAGGATTGGCTACAATATTTTTATTATAGGTATGCTTTAAGCGGGAGATTCAGGCTTTTATCCGCGTACTTTGAATGATGTTTTTTATTTTGGTACGATCTCAAAATAGAGAGGTTCGGTATTTAAAATATTATGATGCCGTCTGAAAATTATTTCAGACGGCATTGTTTAAAGCTTTAATCCCGATGATGCGAAAACATCAGTATTCTGATCGCATTTATACGCAAGGTTATGCGGTTTATGGAAAATAGTTTACTTTGCTCAGAAAATTATCTGAATTTTCATGCGTTTTAGAGGGATAAACAATTTTACCAATCAGTGTCCCGTATCCGGTTGAGAGGAATATGGAGGCCGTCTGAAAGTATATTTATGGCAGAAAATTCTATAACTATCTCCCAATGGCTGCGAAATTGCCCTTTGCCTAAGCTCGAAGCCCGCATGCTGTTGCAGCATCAAACTAGTTATACGCCGGCTCAATTAATTACCCGTGATCAAGAAGTGTTGGGCGGGCAGGTATTGCAAAATTTATCCGTATGGGTAGAGCGTCGTTTGAATGGTGAGCCGATGGCTTATATTTTAGGGGTGCGTGAATTTTACGGCAGAATGTTTGCCGTTTGCCCCGATGTATTGATTCCCCGCCCGGAAACGGAACATTTGGTTGAGGCCGTTTTGGCACGGTTGCCTGAAAACGGATATGTATGGGATTTGGGGACGGGCAGCGGCGCAATTGCTGTTACGGTGGCTTTGGAGCGCTCAGACGTTTCGGTACGCGCATCCGATATTAGTGAGAGGGCATTAGTAGTCGCTGCACAGAATGCCGCAACACTTGGAGCGAAAGTCGAGTTCGCCCATGGTTCGTGGTTCCAAACCGATAGGCCGTCTGAAAAATTTGGTTATGATGTGATTGTGTCTAACCCGCCTTATATCGAAGCGGGTGATCGGCATTTACAACAAGGTGATTTGCGGTTTGAACCACAGCATGCCTTAACCGATTTTTCAGACGGCCTCAGCTGTATCCGCATATTGACAGAAGGTGCACCGGATTATTTGAAGCCCGGCGGTTGGTTGTTGATAGAACACGGCTTCGACCAAGGGGAAGCAGGCCGGGCAATTTTTTCTCAGGCAGGATTTCAAGAGGTACAGACTTTATCTGATTTGGCGGGATTGGATAGGGTTACGGTGGGGAGGAAAGTATGACTTTATGTATTGTGGTTATGCAATTTTAAATGTGCAATGCTATAATTTTCAAAGTGATATGTGTTTGATTTATTTTTTTGATGAAAAAAGGATGATATATGAGAAAGTCATTTGTTGCGGGAACGGTAGCCACACTGTTTATGTTGTCTGCGTGTGGAGGTGGTAGTGGTAATGGCGGAGGTGTTTCTACGGAAGCTACACCTACAAGTAAAGGTTATATTTCAAGTATTGTTTTACCGAAATTTGATGCTAGTAGTGCATATATAAAGATTGATGGTAAAACCTATCATCTTGATAATGAAGTAAATAGAGTAATTGATATTTCAGGATATTCTAAAGGATTGCATCGATTTGATTTTGAATCTAGCATGAATATCGAAGGTTCTAATGGTAAAAAAAACTACAAGGAATCTCACACGGGAAAAGCCTATTTATATAAGCAAAATTATTCAGTGATATTGGGTGCTGATGACCAATATGTTTATAAAAGCTCAGCTGATGGTAATCAAAAAGCACCAGAAGAAGGGTTTACCATTGATTCATTGCAAGGTGAAGAGACTCCTATAGAGGCGCTGCCTACTAAAGGCCGCTATACATATAATGGAGAGGCTTTTCATAAAGATGAAGTGGGCAAGCTCACTTATACTGCGGACTTTGATGCGATGCGTGGTAGTGGCAGCATTACCGGAATGCCTACTTTTGGTAAAGTGACGCTTAAATCTGCTGAAATTACACAGGTAGAAGATCAAGAGGAGGATTTCAAGGGTGTGGGTGTTGAGGATGGTGTTGCGGTAGCGGAAAAAGTCGGAAGCGGTACATACGACTTATATTTCTTTGGCCCGAAGGCTGAAGAAATTGTTGGAGTTACAACATTAACTCGCCCAGGTGATCCCAAATTGGAAACCGAAGAGCAGGAATTTGAAATCGGTATTGCCGGTAAACGATAAGCTATGAAGCTTTAAAAGTATGATAAAGCCGTCTGAAAATTTTCAGACGGCTTTTAATTTTGAATGAAAAAACTTTATTCCACCCGCTGCCAAGTTTGAGTACGACCCAGCGCGGAGATACCCAGATAACCGCGTACTTTTAGGGAGTTCCCGCCATTAGTTAATTCGGCTTTCGCGCTATAGGTTTTACCGCTTTTAGGATCGAAAATTTTGCCGTCTTCATAGCTGTTGCCGCTGGCTTTTAAACCGCGTAATACAGTCATTCCGATGAGCGGTTGGGGTTTACTGCAACCCGGGCACTCATTCTTTACCCCGTCGGCCAGTGAAACAATGCGGCCGTTAAATGTGTTGCCGTTGTTGCTGATTTGGACAACGGCTTTGGGTTTGCCGGTAGTGTCGTCGATGGTGCGCCACTTTCCCTCGATGCTTTGGGCAAATGCCAGCGGGCTGACAAGGGCAGACAAAATAATTAATTTCTTCATAACTTCTCCTTTTAAGACAAGACTTTATTTTGGTCTTGTGAAACTAAGCATAATCAAAAATATTCATTAGGTGAACTACTCTATTGAGTATAAATGGTAATGAAAAACAAAGCATAAAAATATTTACCCAATTTGAGGGAGGTGCAGCTTCTATGTTTTGAAAATAACGGGAAAAAATAAGATAGAAAAAGAGGTAGTCGACGGAGGCTGGAAAGTTTATGAAAACAATTTCATGTGATTTTCAGTGAGCGAGTTATCTGAGATTTTTAAAAAATAGTAAGTTGTAACATTCGGTTTATACTTTTCGGTAAAGCGGTATTAAAACTTTGCTAAGATTGTTTGTATGAGTGTGTTTTGTGTGCATAATGCCGACGTTGGCGCCGATCAAGGTGCAAAAAGACCTTTCAAACAGGAGAAACACATGAAATTGCATACCCGGTTAACCGCTTTATTTACAGCTGCAACAATGGCTGCTGCTCCGCTGGCCATGGCGGAAATGAACCGTACCCAAGCAACGATTGTCGGTGCGGCCGTAGGCGGTGTGGCAGGCAGTACTATCGGCGGAGATATGCAGTCGACTCTAATCGGTGCGGCAGCGGGAGGATTATTGGGTAACCTGCTGGCAAAAAACAACAGTAACTATACCCGTGAAGGCCGCTATAATGACCGCTACTACTACGGAGGCCGTGAGTTTAAAAACCGTAAAGATTATGAGGCTTATCGCGAGGCGGTACGCCGCGATATGTTGAGCGGAAAAGAGGCCGACCGTTATCAGGAATATCGCACTTACCGTTCCCAAAAAGTAAAAAATCGCGGTAACAGTGCATATAGCAAGCAACAATGGAAAAACGGTAAAGGGCATCATAAAGCACGTTTTTCAGGAAAACACGGACATAACGGTCACCGTCATTGATATTTCCACCGGTGTTAGGACTACAAAAGAGAGCTTCGGCTCTCTTTTACGTTTTCGATCCATGGTTGTGGCAAGAGGAAAGAAAACGGATAAATGGAGGAGGTAGTGTTTTATAGCTTGGGATTTGCCCTTAAATAGCAGTTACGCTAAATATGATATAATTGCGAGTTAATTTATCTGCCTAATTTCAGGAATCAATATGAGCTTAAAATGCGGTATCGTCGGCTTGCCTAATGTCGGCAAATCTACCTTATTCAATGCCTTAACCCAATCAGGTATCGAGGCGGCCAACTATCCTTTTTGTACCATCGAACCAAATGTAGGGATTGTCGAAGTGCCCGATCCGCGCATGAACGAGCTGGCGAAAATCGTTAATCCGCAGAAAATGCAGCCGGCCATTGTAGAGTTTGTGGATATCGCAGGCCTCGTTGCCGGAGCAAGTAAAGGCGAAGGTTTGGGCAACCAGTTTTTGGCCAATATCCGCGAAACGGATGCCATCGTAAACGTGGTACGCTGTTTTGATGATGACAACATCGTGCACGTGTCGGGCAAAGTTGATCCGATTGCCGATATCGAAACCATCGGTACCGAGTTGGCATTGGCGGATTTGTCCAGTGTGGAAAAAGCTATCGTGCGTGAAGGCAAGCGCGCCAAGTCGGGCGATAAAGACGCGCAAAAGCTAGTAGCACTATGTGAAAAATTACTCCCCCATCTCAATGAGGGTAAGCCGGTTCGTTCGTTTGGTTTGGATGCCGAAGAACTGGCCATGTTGCGCCCGCTGTTTTTGCTGACGGCCAAGCCCGCCATGTATGTCGGCAATGTATCGGAAGACGGTTTTGAAAACAATCCGCATTTGGATCGCCTCAAAGAGCTGGCTGCCAAAGAAAACGCCCCTGTTGTGGCCGTGTGTGCTGCAATGGAAAGTGAAATCGCCGAGTTGGAAGACGAAGAAAAAGCCGAATTCCTTGCAGAAATGGGCTTGGAAGAGCCGGGTTTGAACCGCTTGATCCGCGCCGGATACGATTTGCTCGGTTTGCAAACTTATTTCACTGCCGGCGTAAAAGAAGTTCGCGCTTGGACCATCCGTAAAGGCGATACCGCACCGCAGGCCGCCGGTGTTATCCATACTGATTTCGAACGCGGTTTTATCCGTGCCCAAGTGATTGCATACGATGATTTTGTATCGCTCGGCGGCGAGGCTAAAGCCAAAGAAGCCGGCAAAATGCGTGCCGAGGGCAAGGAATATGTGGTGCAAGACGGGGATGTAATCCACTTCTTGTTTAATGTGTAGGGTAAATTGATTAATTACTGACTGGCATTAAGTAATTTTTTCAAAATATTTATTTTGGTCCGCCTATATTGATAATATATAAATTAAATAGGGATTAAAATACAAAAGGATTAAAAATGTCTGTAATCCAAGATCTCCAAGCGCGTGGTTTGATCGCGCAAACTACCGATATTGAAGCGCTGGAAGCGCTGTTGAACGAACAAAAAATCTCCCTTTATTGCGGTTTTGACCCGACGGCCGACAGCCTGCATATCGGCCATTTATTACCTGTATTGGCTTTGCGCCGCTTTCAATTGGCAGGGCATACGCCCGTAGCTTTGGTGGGTGGTGCCACCGGTATGATCGGCGATCCGAGTTTTAAGGCTGTGGAGCGCAGTTTGAATACTTTGGAAACCGTTCAAAGCTGGGTGGAAAGTATCCGTAGCCAGCTTAAGCCGTTTTTGAGTTTTGAGGGCGATAATGCCGCCATTATGGCGAATAACTACGATTGGTTCGGCGGTATGGGTTGTTTGGACTTTTTGCGCGATATCGGCAAGCATTTTTCAGTGAATGCCATGTTGGCGAAAGAGTCGGTGAAGCAACGTATCGAACGCGATGATGTCGGTATTTCGTTTACCGAATTTTCCTATGCCCTTTTGCAAGGCTATGATTTTGCCGAGTTGAACAAACGCCATGATGTGGTATTGCAAATCGGCGGCTCAGACCAATGGGGTAACATTACTTGGGGTATCGATACCACACGCCGTCTGAATCAAAAACAAGTATTCGGCTTAACGTTGCCGCTGGTAACCAAATCAGACGGCACGAAATTCGGTAAAACCGAAGGCGGTGCGGTATGGCTCAATGCTAAGAAAACCTCGCCTTACCAGTTTTACCAATTTTGGCTGAAAGTAGCAGATGCCGATGTATATAAATTCTTAAAATACTTTACTTTCTTGAGTGTTGAAGACATTGATGCCATTGAGGCGGCCGATAAAACCAGCGGCACCAAGCCTGAAGCTCAGCGTATTTTGGCCGAAGAAATGACCCGTTTGATTCACGGTGAAGCTGCACTGGAAGCCGCACAGCGTATTTCTGCAAGTTTGTTTGCCGAAGATCAAAGTAATCTGACCGAAGCTGATTTCGAACAGTTGGCATTGGACGGTTTGCCTGCTTACGAAGTGAGCGGAGAGCTGAGTATCGTGCAGGCTCTGGTACAAAGTGAATTGGCAAAATCCAACAACGAGGCTCGCGGTTTTGTAGCGCAAGGTGCTGCAGTGGTAAATGGTGCCAAGGTTACTGAAGACAGCTATATTTTGGTTGATAGCGACAAACGTTTCGGCAAATATACGATTGTGCGTCGCGGTAAACGCAACCATGCTTTGTTGGTGTGGGCATAATTCCGTTTTGTCTGATGAAAGGCCGTCTGAAAGTTTTCAGACGGCCTTTTAAATCAAAGCTTTTTATAAAATATGATTAATGGATATGGCGGATAGCCGAAATGTAAGGCCAAGATTTTCAATAGGAAAGGTATATTGATGAACCACTACACCAGTATCGGCTTGCCCCTTGCAGAGCAAGTGCATTTCGAAGAAGTTCTGCCGCGTGTGTTGGAAGAGGCCCAAACTTTGGTCAACGGCAGCAGCCTCACTTATTATGTGTATACGGACTCAAGTATGGCGCAGCTTTGGTTGGGTGCAGATGATAAAGGCATTGTGAGCTTCGAACCGTTTTTTCAAGGAAAAATGCAGCGGTGTTTGTATCTTGATAGTATTTATCCTGCGGAAAATGGTACGGCTCTGATTAGTGCGTGGCCGTCTGAAACGGCTCAGCAAGGAAATATAGTTTTTAGTGTGCCTGATGGCGATGCTCTGAACGAAAACCAAATCGGTAAAGCCGCACAAGTGCTGCTGGCGGCATTTGCCGAAGATGTTCGAGTATTTGCAGATGACCAAACCTATCAAAGCGCTTCAGGGAAGCTTAACCACCTTGTAGGAAGCTGGCGGCAGGCTGAGCAAAATGGGGGTGAAGCCTATATATTGCTTACGGGCGTAGTGGAATCGGTAGAAAAGTGGTTGAATGAATTCGGTGGAAAGCCGTTTTATCATTTGGTTCTTGAAGTTGAAAACGGTTTGCTTGATGCGGTTGCCGATACGGCGCTATTAGAGGTAGAGCCGCGGAAGGGAAACATAGTACAAGGTTTGTTTTGGCTGGGTGGCCGGGTGATTGAGGCCGTCTGAAATAGCGGCTGTGCAAAATCGTACTTTTAACTATTCTCTGCTTTTAATACCGGTGTATCCAGAAGCACAATGATTAATTGTGGCTCAGATGCGCGGGCAATGAAAATAAATTTTTTGAAATTCATGCCTTGGTTTATCAATAAAAATGCCGTCTGAATTTTCAGACGGCATTTTGCGGAGGTACAGATTAAAACAGATTTTCAGTCGGTTCGATATCCGGCTGGGGCGAGGTTTCAGGCTTGGTATCCTGAGATTCTTCGGGTGTTACCGATTCAGGCTGGCCGGATTCTGCGGATTTGGCTGTAGAGGATACGGGCGTTGCCGCCGGGGTAGGATTAGCCGGAGTAGAAGCAGGTGTCTCGGGAACTGTAGCTTCCTCGTCTACTTCAATAGCACTGCCCGAAGGCAATACTTCATCTTTTACCGGTGCGGGTTTGGGGGCTGCTTTCGGTTGGCTGAGCGAATTGCTGCCGCTAGTCCATGCTAGTGAACGTAATTGTCCTTTTACTTTTGAAGCACCGGGGACACAGGTTAAACAGTTGATCATGCCTGTGCGGTTGCGTAGAACGGCTTCTACTCTTTTAGTATTTACGGTTTTACCGTATTTTTTCGCCCACGCATTGATACTCTTGCGTAGGGCAGCATTATCTAAATTCTTTTTATTGTATGGATCGCGGTAAGCGGCTAACCAAAGATTATTGTTATCATCGCTGTTGAGCGATGCCATTTGGTAGATTACCGAAGCAGGGCTTCCGCTGGTAATGGTTTTGGCAAACTCCAAGGCGTCGGGAGATTTCATGCGTACGCAACCGTGGCTGCGCACCCCGGGAACGCTGCTGGGGGCATTGGTTCCGTGGATACCCAAACCTAGTTTTGGATCTCCCATGCGGACAAATACCGGGCCAAGGGGATTATTTGGCCCCGGAGGGATAGTTTTAACACCGTCATTGCGCGTTTTTTGGATACTTTGAGGGATATACCAAGTAGGGTTGAATGCTTTGGGGCCGATTTTATGTTCGCCTAATACGGTTTGTGTGGCAGCTTTGCCTACCGCAATCGGATAGATTTTAGTCAGCTTGCCATCTGTATAGAGGAACAGACGCAGCTGCGGTATGTTGATGACTACATGTTGGCCTTGGTTAATTGGAGAAACGTCTGGGAGTGGGGTGTCTGTATTGGCTAATGCGCTTGCGCCAAGTACGGCGGAAAGTAAGCCGAATCCTAATCTTTTCATTGTTTCGAAACTAAGTTTTAATGTTATAAACAGTTTGAAATCATACCGTAAAAAAATTTTTTTTGTGAGAAAATATCAGTTTCGGCCGCAGCATAGGTTAAATGTCTGAGGCATTTTTATAGTTCGGATCATTATTACTATGGAACAATCATCAACAGATTGTGCGCTTCAGGTTGCACATGTTCATGCTTTAGATTATGAGGGAAGAGGTGTTGCAAAAGTTGGCGGTAAAGCTGTTTTTATAGAAGGTGCGTTACCTCATGAGGTGGTTGCATTTCATGTGGTTCGCAGCAAAAAGCAATTTGATGAGGCGCGAGTAGTAAAGGTGTTAAAAGCTGCACCGGCAAGAGTGGTTCCGCAGTGTCGTCATTTTGATACATGTGGCGGATGCGTGTTGCAGCATGCTGATTTTAATGCCCAGGTCGCTTATAAACAGCGTTTGTTGGAAGATCAATTATGGCGCCTTGGTAAAGTTCGTCCGAAGAAACTATTGCCTCCTATATACGGACAGTCTTGGCATTACCGTCATCGGGGCAGGTTATCTGTTGGGTTGGATGATGAGGGTAAAGTAATCTTGGGCTTTAAGGCGCGGCGTTCGCATCAAATCGTTAATATAGATGGGTGTTTGGTCTTGCCTAAACATATTTCCGAAGCGCTACCCGTGTTACAAGCATTGTTGCAGAATTGGATGTCTTATGGTGTTCAAACGGAGGGAGTAGGTTTTTCAGTAGGCGAAGGGGTAAATATTTTTACTATTTATTCACTTAGGGAACCTATACGGGCTTTACTGGAGAATTTGGAGCAATGGCTAAACAAGTTACCTGAAACCGGTTACCCGTGGCAATTCCGTATTCGAATAAAGGGTAGGGAGGGTGAAATATGTTATCCCGAAAATGCTCCGTCTCTTTCATACGGCTTGCCGGATTTCGGGGTTGTTATGCCTTATGATCCTGAAAATTTTACTCAAGTAAATCCGGTGATGAATGCTTTGATGGTATCGCGTGCGATCACTCTGCTTGATCCCCGCCCCGGCGAGCGCATTGCAGATTTATTTTGTGGAATGGGGAATTTTACATTACCGATTGCTGCTTCGGGAGTAGAGGTGGTGGGAATTGAAGGCTTGGATTGCTTAGTTCGTCAGGCAAGGTATAATGCTAAAATTAATGGTTTTTTAAGTAATATTAAATTTTATACGGAAGATTTGTTTAAGACGAATGCGGCAAGCTTAGCTGGGTGGGGATATTTTGATAAAATTTTACTCGATCCGCCCCGAAGTGGTGCTCAGGCTGTCGTATCTGCTTTGTGCAAGCCTTACTTGCCACGCAGAATTGTTTATGTTTCTTGTAACCCTTCGACTTTAGCTCGTGATGCGGGTATTTTAGTTGCAAAGGGGTATCGTTTTGAGGCTGCGGGGGTGATGAATATGTTTTCCCAAACAGCCCATATTGAAGCAGTTGCCTTGTTTGAGTATGAAGCCATATAAAGCTATATGTAATTGGGTTGTGAAGGTTTTGTGATCGACTGTGCTATGCTAATATGCTAGCTGGAAAAGCTATATGCCATTGCACTGGTTTTTAGGCAGGATATTTCATATTAAGGCAGTTTTGTAAGGGTGTGGAAAATTTAGTATTTTATATATGTTGGTGCTTTATGCCTTTAAAGTGTGTTATCTGTAAAATTTATTTCGGAATATGCTCATTGGGGGTGTAAACTCTAACAATCATTCGCAGTGATACAGAGGCCTTAAAGCGGCGCAGGATGTTTAGATGACTATAATTTGTATCGGGAGATACTTTTGGATTATTCACTTTTAATTATTCTGCTGGCACTTCTATTGCTGGTTTTGTTGTTTGTGCGCCACAAACAAAACAAAGCGGCTAATGGAGGAGTAAAGTCAGCCAAAGGGGCAGCGCCTAAACGTCAATCAATACAGCCACAGTCAAAAGAAACGGGGGACGAGTGGCTGGAAACCATTCATCAAACGGTTGAAGAAACCAATGAGCAAGAGTGGGAATGGGAAGGTAGCAGCGCTGAAGGATTAACAACATCGGTTTCGGCTCAAGAGGTAGATCCGTTAACTGAATATCAGGTTTACAAGCAATTCGGCTATGAGGATAAGGCGGCGGCTTCTTTAGCGGGCTATCTTAACCATCTTGATGAAGAAGCACCTGAAAAGCTGGTGCATGAGTTGGTTGGCTTGAGTTTGCGCGCAGGCAATTTTGACTTGCTAGCGGAAACATTAGGCCGTCACCGTAATGCTCTGTCTCAGGATAGCATGGCCGAATATATCAAAGCGGGTTTGATTGCGGAGTCTACCCACTTACCTTTGCGTGTTTTGGCCGAGCGAGAGTTAGGTTGGGGTATGCAGGAGGTATCGCGTCAGATTGGTGAACAAACCGGTTTGGAGGAGATTACTCAGCCTGCATTAACAATAGGTGTGAATAAGCAGGCGACTGAGGGGTATAGCAAACGCATACCGATCGTTACCGGTAATTTGGATGTGGGCAATGTAAGTGAAGAAGAGTTAGGTGCCGTAATGGGTTTTGTCCGCCCAGATAAGAGCGCTAAGATTCTCAAAAATAAAGTAGACTATGAAACAGCCTTGCAGCAATACAACCGTGCCATTCAGAAGTCTGAGAAGCCTGCCAGCCTCATTATTGATGCATTACGTTTGGATTACCAGCATGAAGAAGTAGGCCAATTCGCCAAACATTTGTGGCGATTGTACTATTCGTTGGGTCAATACGGTCGTCAAGTAAAAGAGCGTATGCTCGGTTGGGGTTATAGTCTCGGTTATCATGAAGTATTTGATGATTTGGAAAAAGGTCCCAATGAACAGCAAGTACGTGAAATAGGCTTGGCAAAAGGCTATTTACAGCCTTCAGCCAGACAAATGAAAGCTCATTATCGTGACTTGGTTCAAAAAGATACTTCTTTGATCAGTGAAAATGCAACGCCAGCGGAACAAGCCGTGAAGGAAGTTGAGTCGCTTTTGATGTATGGTCAATTAGATCAAGCGATTGGCATGTTGGAGCAGGCGGTATTGCAGTATTCTCAAGAGTCTCAGCTTTATATTATGTTGTTTGATTTGTATGAGCGCTCTGAAGATTGGGTGCGCTTGGAGCAGTTTTTACGTATTCTCAAAGAGCGGGTTGACAGCCTGCCTGAGGAAGTGGTTTTGGCTATGAGCCAGCTGTTGCAGCGTGTAAACCAGAGAAATAAATAATAAAAGAGTGCTGAATAAATGGAAAATCAATTACCAAAAGTAAAAACCATACGGGTAATGTTACAAGAAATGGGTGAGCAACAGGACGCTGTCTTCCGGATGGCGTTTAAGATGCATAATACTACCAATTATGAAGTAGTCAGCTCAGAGTCTGAGAATAAGCCCGATATGATCCTAGTGGATACTGATACTGATAACGGTATGCAGCGTTGGGAATCTCTTCGCAGTGAATATACCGATATTCCTGTAGTAATGTTCTCTGAAAAAGAGCCGAAAGTTACGGCTCCTTACTTACCAAAGCCAATTAAATTTGAAACATTATTTCCTATCTTACGTAGTTTGGCTCAAGGTGGGAACATATTTGATGTCGAACAGCATGCACGGGATCGGCAGGCTGCTGCTGAAGGTGCGGGGGTACGTAAGACGGCTATCCGTCGCTTTAATCCACAAAGAGGTCTTTTAGGTGCATTGAAAGCAGCAAGCCAAGGTCATCAGGATGTTGCTATTCTGCATGAGGGTAAACCGGTGCTGATTGTATTTCCCAGCATTCAGCGTGTATTACTAACCGTTAGTGCGACTGATCTGGAAAAACTTAGCCAAGATGATAAATTACATGTTGTGTGCAAGGCAGTGCCTGATAATCCGCAATGGAAAGAAAAAGCAAAAGTGACTATTATGTCGTGTTTGTGGCAAATGGCGATTTGGACGGCACAAGGCCGATTGATTTACCCTATGACGCCGAGTACGGTATTTACGCTTAAACGTTGGCCGAATTTAACACGTTTGGCTCCAGTTCCCGAATCAATGCGTTTATCGGCATTTTTAACCAAAACATCGGTGAATCTGAATATTCTTTATAAAGTAATGCCGGTTGAAATGACTGATATTCTTAATTATTTAGCCGCAACATCAGTAACCGGATTTTTGGTAACAGATGATCAAATTGCAGGTAAAGAAGCTACTGATAATAATATTGGCGGTAGCGTAGACGTTAGCAGCAATGTGCCCGATAATCAAATGTCACAAGATGCGGAAAGGGTGGTAAGCCCGTCAGTAGAGCAACCACGCGGGTTGCTGCAGCGCTTAATGCGTAAGTTATTTGGCAAATAAGCAAGGGGCGATACATGAAAGAAAATAAAATTATCTTTACAGGTCCGGTCGGTGTTGGGAAAACGACGGCCATTGCTGCACTTTCTGATGATCCGCCAGTACAGACTGACGCCAGCGCTTCTGATATGACATTGGTTCGTAAAGGCTATACGACTGTTGCTATGGATTATGGTGTGATTCGTTTAGATGAGGAAATTAAAGTACATCTTTACGGCACACCTGGTCAGGAGCGCTTTAATTTTATGTGGGAAATTTTGAGTAAAGGGAGTATGGGGTTAATTTTGTTACTGGATAATACCCGTACTAATCCACTCAAAGACTTAAAGTTTTTTTTGGATGCATTTCAAGAATTATTAAAAACAGCACCCTTGGTAGTGGGTATTACCAAAATGGATATCCGTTCACTTCCGGGAGTTGATGTATATCAAAAATATTTGGCTCAGCATAATTTTAATGTGCCTGTCTTTGAAATTGATGCCCGTAGGGAAGATGATGTAAAACAATTGATAAGCGCAATGTTGTTTTCTATAGACCCGGGCTTAGAGGTATAAGAATGGATTCAACACTTTCTCTACAATCAAATCTATATCCTAAAATCACTCCGGCCGGCGCATATTATGCAGTATCTAGTGATATAGGGAGCGCCAGTAGAACTTTGTTATATGGCTTGCTGAAAGCTGGGAATGCCGAGACAATTAGCAGTGAGAAATTACTGGCATGGGCAGATACCAGTGATATGGGTTCCGCATTAAATTTGCTTTATCGCTTACAGCGTCTGGAATTTATCTACGGAGATGAAAATCCAGGTAGCGATGATATCCATATGTCGGACGATAGATTACCTGATCTGTTGGCCGAATTATCAAGTGTAGGTAAGGCTTTATTAGCAGATGAGAATGGATTATATTTTGCTAATGCAGGCTTTCATCATGAAACAGCCGAAGAAGTAGGTGTATTGTCTAGTGAGGTCGCTGCTTTGGGAGAAAAGCATCGGTTGCTGGTAAAAAATAATCTGAATATCCATCACAATACTTGGGGTATTTGTGATCCAACCGGTCAAAGTGAACTAACTTTTTATCCATTGTATATTGGGCAGACCAAATTAACCTTAGTTATAGGTGGTGCACCCGATCTTAATAAAGAGGCTTTTGTAACGTTGATAAAAGTTCTATATAACCGTTATGGAAGCAATTAATCTGCAAAGCAAATAAAATGGCTTGCAAAAAATGAATTGGAATAAAAATGCGTGAACAACTTTTAATTTCTGTATTAAGTGATTTAAATAGCACTACAACTGATATTGTGGCTTCTGCCGTGATTTCTACTGACGGCTTACCCATTGCCACCTTAATGCCTAGCCATTTGGACGCTGATCGCGTGGGTGCAATGTCTGCAACTTTATTAGCATTGGGTAACCGTGCTGTACAAGAGTTGGCTTGCGGTGAACTTGATCAAGTAATGGTGAAGGGTAAAACAGGTTATATTTTGTTGAGCCAAGCAGGTAATAATGCCGTGTTGGCTTTAATGGCTAAGGAAGGCGGCAAACTTGGTTTGATTTTGTTGGATGCCAAGCGTTCGGCAAAGCATATTGCAGATATTTTATAAAAAAGCTTGACAAGTTTAAATAAGATTTATATAATTCTCGTCTAATTCCCCGATAGCTCAGTCGGTAGAGCGACGGACTGTTAATCCGCAGGTCCCTGGTTCGAGCCCAGGTCGGGGAGCCAAATATTCTAAGCCTAAACATTTGTTTAGGCTTTTTTATTTTTAATTGTTATGCGTGTTTTTTATTCTTCACAACTTATATTTTAAGGTACCGCACTTAATATAGTTATATAAGATGATAACCGCTCAGTTTGTGATATGCATAACTATATTAATTGGCTGTATCCTATTTATCTAGCCTGATTTCTTTTAAGGGAAAGAATATATGCTATCTTGCCTTAGGTGTGCAGTTTACCTAAGGAACAGAATTTTAACACTTGCTTTATGGAAGCGACATAAGAGAAAATGTTCGCAGTTCTATCATAAGTTATCTTCAAAGGCATTGTTCCCCGAGTTTCTCTAGAAGAACGTGGCAGTTTAATTTTACTGCATGATAAAGAATGGCTGCTAACGGTAGCGTGGTAGTGGCGAAACCATAATATTTCCTAAATTTAAAGGTCTTACTTTCACTTCGCCCATGGTAACGGCATCTAGTGAGTATGCCGCTATTTCCAAAAGTAATTTTGGTACTACGGGAACTGGCTAAACAATTGGAGCATGTTGATCTGAAACAGTTTGAAATTGGTAAAAACGTTAATTGGAGTTAGGTACTGTTTCGAATACTAAAACAAGATTATGAGTATGAAGGCCTAATAAGAAAGGGTTAAGCAATCATTACATTGAATGAGGGTAGCAGTTATTGTGTAGTGCTAGTACGGTTTTAGTTGGAAAAGTGAAATGAACCTGTTGCATAAAGTATGGAGAAAATGCGGCTTTCGTATTTTAAGTATCCAAACATCAAAATATTAGGATAACAATGACTGCTAATTTAATGAGATAGCAAACAAATAATGGGGATTGCATAATTCAAAAGGCCGTTTGAAAGTTTCAGACGGCCTTTTGTTTAGTAAAACAAATATATGAAAATAGAAGTTTCAATTACAAATTGATTTTGGGGCTGTATTAGATTGGCAGTTATGTTACCCTTTAAAAATGAAGATAACATACTGTAAACTATCTAAAAAAGTACAAAAAAAGTTGCTTGAATTTTTTGTACTTGAGGTAACCGCCCGTTCTGCTGCCAATTTATTGGATATTAACCCCAATTCAGCAGCTCTGTTTTACCGTAAAATTCGCCAAGTCATTGCCTATCATTTAGAGCTTCAAGCTGATGAAATCTTTGATGGTTCAATCGAGCTTGATGAGAGTTATTTTGGTGGACAACGAAAAGGCAAACGCGGTCGCGGAGCGGCTGGGAAAGTAGCGGTATTTGGTATTTTGAAACGTCAAGGCAAGGTTTATACTGTTGTCGTTAAAAATACCAAACAAGATACTTTACTACCTGTTATTAAACGAAAAATAATGCCTGATAGCATTGTTTATACGGACTATTACAAAAGCTATGATGTGCTAGATGTGAGTGAATTTACGCATCACAGAATCAATCATTCAGAGCTTTTTGTCGACCGTCAAAACCATATCAACGGTATTGAAAACTTCTGGAATCAGGCAAAGCGCGTTCTACGAAAGTACAATGGAATTGACCGAAAATCTTTCCCTTTATTCTTGAAAGAATGCGAATTTCGTTTTAACTTTGGTACACCAAAAGAGCAACTTAAAATCTTGCGAATTTGGTGTGATATTTAAGGCTAATCTAATACAGCCCCTTGATTTTTTCCAATACAAAGTCAATATCTTTATCACCGCGTCCGGACAGGTTAACTAATAAGCGTTTGTCGGCAGGTAGTTCTTGGGCACGGCGTAGGGCATATGCTAAGGCGTGCGCCGATTCGAGTGCGGGAATAATGCCTTCTTCCCGTGAAAGAGTGAGAAACGCATTCAGACACTCTTGATCGGTGGCGGTTTCGTAACGGGCGCGTCGGATATCTTTTAAGTGGCAGTGCTGTGGCCCGACACCGGGATAGTCTAAACCCGAAGCAATCGAATGTACGGCAGCAGGCGTGCCGTCTTCATTTTGTAAGTAGTAACAGTTGAAGCCCTGAATATTGCCGTAAGTGCCTAAAGTCATGGTTGCAGCGTGACGACCAGGCTTGTCGAGGCCTTCTCCGGCGGGCTCTACGCCGACTAATTCTACTTTGTTGTCATCCAAAAAGGCATTGAATAACCCCAAAGCGTTGGAACCACCGCCAACACAGGCAATCACTTCGTCGGGCAGGCCGCCGTAAGCGTTGTGAAACTGTTCGCGTGCTTCATGGCCGACGATACTTTGGAAATAGGCGACCATTTCGGGATAAGGTGCCGGGCCGACTACCGAACCGATTGCAAACATAGTATTTTTAAAATCAGCCATATAGGCACGGAATGCACTGTCTACTGCTTCTTTCAGAGTGCCGGCGCCTTCGGATACCGGTACCAGCTTGGCACCGAGGATTTTCATTCGGGATACATTGGGATGTTCTTTGGCAATATCGACTACGCCCATGTGGATTTCGCATTTCAAACCTAATAAAGCTGCGGCGGTGGCTAAGGCAACGCCGTGTTGGCCGGCACCGGTTTCAGCGATGACTTTGCGTTTTCCTAGCTTTTTTGCCAGTAAAACTTCGCCGATACAGTGATTGATTTTATGCGCCCCCGTATGGTTGAGGTCTTCGCGTTTCAGGTAAATCTGAGCTCCCCGTGCGGATAGGCTGCGGGCATGGTAAATCGGACTGGGGCGGCCGACATAAGTGGCTTGCAGGCGTTTCATTTCGGCAATAAATTCGGCATCGGCGATAATGCTGCGAAAGCCTGCTTCGATTTCGGCCAATGCCTCGGCAAGATCAGGATGGTTGATTTTACCGCCGTGCTTGCCGAAATTGCCTTGTGCGTCGGGTAAGACCAGTGGGTTGAGTTGTTCTTGTGTCATGATATTTCCTTTGTGTTTCAAATGTCGTTGTAGATGTGCCTGATGATTTAAACGGGTTATGCCGTCTGAAACCATTCTGAGTGTGCGGGTTCAGACGGCATAGTCGGCTGATGAATTAGCCGTTAAACAGTTTTAGCTTCATGCTTGCGGCTTCTGCCCAAGAAGGTAAATGACGGAGCTTTTGCCTTGGTGGCGGCAGCCTTCAGCTAAATCATGTACGCGGTGTTTGGCGATAAGCCATTGCAGTCCGTTGAGGGCTTTTTGCATGTCTTCTAATGTACCAAGCATGGCAGGATCGCTGGGACCGCCGGTACCCAAAGCGATTTGTTCTGGATGGTAAAACACACCCGCAAACATGCCGCCTGATTGTAATGAAGATAGCATTTTTTGCATGATTTCGGTGCGCTGAGGTTCGGTGAAATGACAAAAGACACTAGTAATAACGGCATAGTATTCAGACGGCCAAGGCATCGTAGAAAGATCGGCTTGCCGTGTTTGGAATGGCACGCCTTTGCTTTCAGCCAACCGCTGAGCCTTTTGTAGACCAACGGCCGACATATCCACACCTTCGGCTTCGAAGCCGTTCTCGGCTAGAAAAATACCGTTGCGTCCTTCGCCGGTGGCTAAATCAAGTGCACGGCCTCCTTTGGGCAGCAGGGGGAGGATTTCTGCAATGAAGGCATTGGGTTCGGTTCCGAATACATATTCCTCGGTAAGATAGCGCTCATCCCATTTTGACATTATATTCCTTTCGCAAACCGTTTTCAGACGGCCTTACTATACCTTAAAAAGATAGCGCATATGAAAGTAACCCTGGGTGCCGGCAGAATTTTGTTGTGACCTTTTGAGATTAAGTATGGCAACTGTTATCCGTTACTTTGTCGGAACTATAAATAATGATTTAAGCGTATTGCGCAAATTTTATTGCCGACCAATCTTTAAAATAAGCCCCTCTGATTTTCTTTGCTTTCACAAAAATTACAGAGGGGTGCTATTTAGGCCTCGTTTAATCAGTATAATTTGCAGATTCAGGCCGTCTGAAAAATATGAACGGGCTGTATTGAAGTTGGCTAGCTCCGCCTTATACGGTTAAACCCAGTTCCGTGCCGGCTTTGATAGCGCGTTTGGCATCCAGTTCGGCAGCTTCACTTGCGCCACCGATTATATGGACGGGTTTGCCCAGCGCACGGCAGGCAGCTTCAAGGCTGCGGTTAGGTTCTTGGCCGGCACAAATCACGACATTATCAACTTCTAAAACTATTTCTTCGCCATTACGGCGGATATGCAGGCCGTCTGAATCGATTTTGACATACTCCACATTGTTCCACATATTGACGCCCTTATGCTTGAGTACGCTGCGGTGTATCCAGCCCGTCGTTTTGCCTAGATTTCTACCGACTAAGCCTTCTTTACGCTGAAGCAGCCATATTTCACGCGGTGAGGGCGTGATTTGGGGTGTTGGTGACAATAATGCGCCGCGGGCTTGCAGGCTGGTGTCGATTTGCCATTCTTTATGGAAAAGCGGTGGTGAAATAGCACTGTCGCCGCCTTCTTCGCTGAGATATTCGGCGGTGTCGAAACCGATACCGCCCGCACCGATAATAGCTACCCGACGACCAACCCCTTTTTTATCGCGCAACACGTCTAAGTAGCTTAAGACTTCGGGGCGGTCGGTGCCGGGAATATTGACTGTGCGCGGAGTGATACCAGTGGCCAATACGATCTCGTCAAACTCCTGTAAATCGCTGGCAGTAACGGTTCGTCCAAGGATTCGGGTAACACCTAAGTCGCCGAGAATTTGGTCGAAATAGCGCACGGTTTCGCGGAATTCGGGTTTGCCGGGAATTTGTTTGGCGATATTCAGCTGACCGCCGATTTGGTTTTGTGAATCGAATAGGGTAACTTGGTGGCCGCGGCTGGCTGCAGTTTTGGCAAATGCCATACCCGCAGGGCCCGCACCGACGACAGCAATATTTTTCAAAACCTTTGGTGTGGTTACTTCAAGTTGGAGTTCGTGGCAGGCAAAAGGGTTGACTAGGCAAGTGGTGAGTTTGCCGGCAAAAATATGGTCAAGGCAGGCTTGGTTGCAGGCGATGCAGGTATTAATACGGTGATCGTCTCCGGCCAGTGCTTTGGACGTCCAGGCCGCATCGGCTAAAAACGGACGCGCCAAACATACTGCATCGGCAAGCCCTTGTTCAAGCACCGCTTCTGCAATAGCGGGCATATTTAGGCGGTTGGTTGCGATAACCGGAATACTGCTGATTTGTTTCAGCTTGCCTGTGAATTCGGCAAAGGCGGCACGCGGTACAGAGGTGGCGATGGTGGGAATACGCGCCTCATGCCAGCCTATGCCGGTATTGAACATATCCGCTCCTGCTGCTTCGATTTCGGCAGCCAGAGCTTGGTTTTCCTCCCATGTACTGCCGTTTTCTACTAAATCGAGTAGGGAAATACGGAAAATAATCAGAAAGTCGTCGCCGCAGGCTGCACGGATACCGGAGACGATTTCACGGGCGAAGCGGCGCCGGTTACTTGCGTTGCCGCCATAGTCGTCTTCACGGGTGTTGGTGCAGGGAGCCAGAAACTGGTTGATCAGATAGCCTTCGCTGCCCATGACCTCAACACCGTCATAACCTGCTTCTTGGGCCAATCGGGCGCAGCGGATATAGTCGGCTATAGTTTGACGCACCTCTTCGGTTGAAAGTGCACGGGGTTTTGCGGGATTAATTGGGGCTTGGATTGCGCTGGGGGCAACCGGTTGACGGCTCATCGCATAGCGGCCGGTATGCAGAATCTGCATGCAGATTTTTGTATCGTGAAGGTGAACGGCTTCGGTAACTGTACGATGCCATGCGATTTCTTCGGCAGTGGTCAGCTTGGCCCCGCCTTCGGTTACCGCACCTTCGGCATTCGGGCCGATCCCGCCGGTGATGATCAGTGCTACACCGTTACGGGCGCGTTCTACATAGAAAGCGGCAAGGTGTTCGGCACCTTCGGCATGTTCTTCAAAGCCCGTATGCATCGAGCCCATAATGATGCGGTTGCGCAAGGTGTGGTGTTTGAGAACCAAAGGTTCGGCCAGCTTTCTCATGTTCCTCTCCCGAATTATTGTTTTAACAGCTTTATTTGGGTTTATAGTAAATAAACTTTTGAGTTTTCCGGCGGTTTGTTGGTAACGGTATATTTATCCGCCGTAAAACGCTGAATGTAACACGCTTTTTTATTTGTTTGCCAAACTAAAGTAAAGCAAATGCTCCATGTGAAATAGAGCCGGCGTTAAAAATTCAGACGGCCTCTGCAAGTAAATAGAGGCCGTCTGAAAAATATAACCGAAGAACCGATTATTCGATGTTTTGGACTTGTTCGCGCATTTGTTCGATTAATACTTTCAATTCTACGGAAGCTTGCGTACATTCTGCCGCTATGGCTTTACTGCCCAAAGTGTTGGCTTCGCGGTTAAGCTCCTGCATCAGGAAATCCAAACGCTTGCCGGCGGCATTTTTACTTTCGCGTACGATACGGCGGACTTCGGTAATATGGGTGCGTAGGCGGCTGAATTCTTCGTCTACGTCGGCTTTTTGCATGAATAGTGCAAATTCCTGTTGCAAACGGTTGTCATCGATATTGTCCACGGCTTCTTTCAGGCGGGTGCGTACTTTCTCCAGGTGGGCTTCTACCAGATTAGGAAACACTTCTTGCAATGAAGCTATAATTTTTTCCATTGCATCCAAGCGTTCAAGCAGGTGTTGTTGCAGCTTCTCGCCTTCGCGCGCACGGGCGGCCCCAAAATCTTGCAGGGCTTTACTGAGTAATTTTTGTACGGTTTGTGCAAAAGCCTCTTCATCTTCGCCTTGCGTGGTCAGTACGCCCGGAAATTTTAGTATATCGGCAACGGAGAGTTTGCCTAAATCGCTGTGCTGTTTGCGCCATTTTTTATTAAGGTAGGCCAGCTGGTGTACCAGCTCTTGATTGATGGAAAGCTTGCCGACCGAGCCTGCTTCCAGTGTTTGCACTTGGATACGGCACTCAACTTTACCTCGTGCGGCTTTGGCGGCTACGGCTTCACGCATAATGCTTTCCAAATGGCGGAGATCATCCGGCATTTTGAACTGTACGTCTAAATAGCGGTGATTGACCGCCCGCAACTCCAGATTGATACGTTTGTTGCCGCATTCGCCTGAGGCGTTAGCAAAACCGGTCATGCTGTGAATGCTCATAATTAAAAGAACTCCGATTAATAAAGAATGAAAAACCGTCAGACCGCGTAATATTGCCGGTATCGTAAAGACGGTACCGGGCAGGCGGTTATTATGCCGTCAATATACCATAATGCGGCATGTTATAATTACCGCTATTTTATTCAGCAGGAAAAATCATGAGCAACTATATCCGTACCTCCCGTCAACCCGATGAATTGCGTGAGATTAAAATCACGCCCCATTTTTTGCCGCATGCAGACGGTTCGTGCTTAATTGAAGCAGGTAATACCAAAGTGATTTGTACTGCATCGATTGAAGAGAGTGTGCCGCCGTTTTTACGCGGGCAGGGCAAAGGTTGGGTAACGGCGGAATACGGTATGCTGCCGGCCTCTACCGCCAGTCGTATGCGCCGAGAGGCGGCTGCCGGCAAACAAAGCGGGCGTACTCAAGAAATCCAGCGCCTGATCGGACGTTCGTTGCGTGCGGTGGTCGATTTGGAAAAACTTGGCGAGCGTCAGATTTTAATTGATTGTGATGTCATACAGGCCGACGGCGGTACGCGTACCGCAAGTATTACCGGTGCATTTGTCGCTTTGCAGTTTGCCGTAAATAAGCTCACCGAAGTAGGATTGCTAACCGCCAATCCTATCCGTGAGGCAGTGGCCGCAGTATCGGCGGGTGTAGTGGGCGGCGTTCCATTGCTGGATTTGGATTACCCGGAAGACTCAGGTTGCGATAGCGATGTAAACATTGTGATGACTGCTTCGGGGAAAATTATCGAAATACAGGGTACGGCTGAAGGCGCGCCTTTTTCAGTGGAAGAATTAGGCAGTCTGATAAGCTTGGCACAAAAGGGTATTTTCAGCTTGATCGCTCATCAACAAGTTGCATTTTCAAGTCGTTGATCCAAATGGGGTTTAGGCGAGTATTTCCGGTATGTAAAGGCCGTCTGAAAACATTTTGATGAAGATTCCCGAACTGCGGGCAATACCGCTTATTAGGCATATTGCCCGTAACACTCGTTATAACTTGGCGCAAACATAAAGAAGGTATTTTGTCTTTAAGTGAAAAAAATAGTAAAATGCCAAGCTTTACAAGCGTTTCACGGACAGCAACAACTTTCTTGTTGTATCCACTTCATCATCCCAGCTAAGTTAAAGAAAGCACGAATCAAATGGCGTTAATCGTACAAAAATACGGCGGTACTTCCGTAGGCTCCGCCGAACGCATTAAAAACGTCGCCAAACGTGTTGCCAAAACCCGCGCCGAAGGTCACGACGTGGTGGTGGTGGTTTCCGCCATGAGCGGCGAAACCAACCGTTTGGTGGCATTGGCGCATGAGATGCAAGAGTTCCCTGATCCGCGTGAACTCGATGTAGTATTGGCTACCGGCGAACAGGTGACGATCGGCCTGTTGGCGATGGCTTTGAAAAACATCGGTGTTGATGCGAAAAGCTATACCGGTTGGCAAGTAGCTGTGAAAACCGATGCCGCCCACACCAAAGCGCGTATTGAAGAAATAGATGACGAAGCTATGCGGGCCGATCTGAAGGCCGGCCGTGTCGTGATTGTCGCGGGCTTTCAGGGTATCAATCCCAATGGCGATATTTCTACACTAGGACGGGGCGGTTCGGATACTTCGGCCGTCGCACTGGCTGCGGCATTGAAGGCTGACGAATGCCAAATTTATACAGACGTAGACGGCGTATATACAACCGATCCGCGTGTCGTACCCGAAGCACGCCGCCTAGATACCGTTACATTTGAAGAAATGCTTGAGCTGGCCAGCTTGGGCTCTAAAGTTTTGCAAATCCGCTCGGTGGAATTCGCCGGCAAATATAAGGTGCGCCTACGCGTATTAAGCAGCCTGCAAGAGGGCGGCGAGGGCACTCTGATTACCTTTGAAGAGGACAATAATATGGAACGAGCAGCCGTTTCCGGTATCGCATTCGATAAAAACCAAGCCCGTGTCAACGTGCGCGGAGTGCCCGACAAGCCGGGCGTGGCTTACCAGATTCTAGGTGCCGTTGCAGATGCCAATATCGAAGTGGATATGATTATCCAAAACGTGGGCGAAAACGGTACTACCGACTTTTCATTCACTGTGCCGCGTGCCGATTACAAGCCGACTTTGGCTTTGATGGAGCAGTTGAAAGATAGCTTGGGTGCAACCGATATTGATGGCGACGATGCCGTATGCAAAGTATCGATTGTAGGTTTGGGTATGCGTTCGCATGTAGGCGTGGCTTCAAAAATGTTCCGCACTTTGGCTGAAGAAAATATCAATATCGAGATGATTTCTACTTCTGAGATCAAAGTTTCCGTATTGATTAACGAAAAATATATGGAATTGGCTACACGCGTTTTGCATAAAGCGTTCGATTTGGCATAATCTTTATACATGATTTTATTGCTATAACCGAGGCCGTCTGAAAGGATAATCTTTCAGACGGCCTTTTGGCATGTTGAAAAGTGCTACAATAGCCCCTTTGTAACTGTTTCCGGCCGGGGGATTATGACTACGCAAACCACTATCGAACACGTTCAAGCCGTTGCTTTTGATTTAGACGGTACCCTCTGTGATTCTATTCCGGATTTGGCGGCAGCTGCTAATGCCATGCGCGTACATTTGGGACAAGCACCACTACCGCAAGAGGTAGTGGCCGGTTATGTGGGGGATGGGATAGCCAAGTTGGTACATCGTGTTTTGACCGATAATGCGGATGGCGAGGCAGATGTATCGCGTTGGGAAGAAGGTTTTACGTTTTTTGTCCGCTACTACCGTGAGCATCTGAGCGATTTTACCCGCCCCTATCCTGAAACAGAAGCGGGTTTGGGGCTCTTGAAATCTTTGGGTATTCCTCTGATAGTGGTCACCAATAAAAATGAGGTATTCGCGGTAGAGCTTTTGCAGCAGCTCGGATTGGCAGATTATTTCAGCTTGATTCTCGGCGGTGACAGCTTGCCGGAGAAGAAGCCCAGTCCGCTACCGTTGCTACATGCCGCTGAAGTGTTGAATATCGATCCTGAGAATATGATGATGGTGGGCGACTCTAAAAACGATATTTTGGCAGCCAAAGCGGCAGGTTGCCTTTCTGTTGCTGTAACATTCGGTTACGGTGATATGCAGGAGTTGGTACAAAGCCCTGAAACCAAACCGGACTGGCTAATCGGCAGTCTGCCTGAAATTTATGAAAACCTGCGTCCCCAAAAAACGCAAAATACTGATTAAACGATCTCAGCCCTGTTGTAGTCAAATATGAAATCCGAAAAATCACTACGTAGTCGTGCGATGGATATTCTTTCTCGTCGTGAAGTCAGCCGCCTTGAGTTGAAGCGAAAATTAATGCCGTATGCGCAAAGTGAGGAAGAATTGGAGGCTGTATTAAACGAATTTGCTGAGCGTCGCTGGCAGTCTGACGAACGTTATGCCGAAGCTTATGTGCATAGTAAGCGCAATCGTTATGGTAGTTTGCGGATAAAGCAGGCACTATCGGCCAAAGGCGTGGATGAGGCAACCGTGCGGGAATTAATGCCGGATAAGGCGGGGGAGTTGGCTACGGCGGTCGATCTGTTACATAAAAAATTCAAGCGGCCCGGATTAGATTTGAAAGAGAAGCAAAAACAGGTACGCTTTTTAGCTTATCGCGGATTTAGTATGGATATGATTCAGACTGCCATGAAAAATGCTTGGGATGAAAACAGTGAAATATTTGATTGGGAATAAGGGTTGAAGCCAAAATATTAGTATTTAAAATCTACTGATATATGAAGTAGTTGTAGACATGTGAGGTGAAATTTTATTAATTTAAGATGTCGCTATATGTCTAAAAGAGGATGAAAGGCCGTCTGAAAATATTTTCAGACGGCCTTTACTGTTCGCATGCAGGCACAGGGCTCATCATAGCTGGAGATGGAGCGGGTTTTTGAGCATATTTTATTTTCAAATATACGTGAATTTGGCAGATGCCAATAATATGTCAATACAATATACGTATATTATGCTTTGACCGCTTCCAAATATCTTTCACGATTGCCGGTAGTGTCGAATCAAAATAATAGCTGCCATCAGGTAAGTTAAGGACTCCGTTTATACAACGTATAGTCACGGAACGCTTGGATAGCATATCTGTTTCGGTGATTTCCAATGCGTGGGCATTACCCCAGTCGGCAATGGGTAATAAGCGGCCGGATGCAGTAATAATTTCGTTTTGCCGCTCAATGCCGTTTTGGTGCTGGCAACTGCCATTGCATTGGCCGGCTACTATTTTCGGACAGGGCTGCCCGGCAGGGTAGGTGGTAGGCAGCAAACCTAAAGAGTCGGGGCATAATTGTTGTTGTTGTGCCCATTCCGACAATATTTGCTTGGCCTTTTTTTTATGTAGAAACAATCCATTGGGAGGATTGTTGTAACTGCCGTTTTCTAAGTTTCGGATATGTGCCCTTAAACGCTGTTTCTCATCGTGGGTAAACTCTACACTAAAAAATGTTTGGGTAGCTTGTGAGGCAGGGAGTTGGTAATGTTTCTGAAGCTCTACTCTTTTTTGTAAAGCGTGAAGGCTGCCGAGTGCTTCATGAAAAATGATCTTTTCGGCATTTCTGATCTCGGAAGGGTAACTGTTACGCCTTAGTAAAGCAGAAACTTCAGAAAATGCTTTTTTATGTACGGATAAGGAAATGGCGCGGTTTTCGGCATCTAGCCAGACAATCACTCCATGACTGTCCGATAGTTTGTAAATCTCATTTGCCAGCTGTTCGGAGAATAGGTGAGGTAACGGGTGAGGATTGGTAAGAGTGTGGACGTGTTTGAGCCATTCATCACAGCCTTTTTCTTTGAGGCTGATTTCTAGAAAATCTGCCAAAGCAGTTACGTCAGTCATAGCGCGGTGCCTGCTTTCGGTTTGGATACCGAATCGCTCAATAATACTATCTAAATTATGTTTGAAATACTGAGGGTAAAGTTTTCGGGATAGTTGCACACTGCATAATGCAGGAGAGGCAAAATGGATGCCTGCACGCTGGAACTCATGACGGAGAAAGGTATAGTCGAAGCGGCTGTTGTGTGCAATCAACAGAGTCCCCCTCAGTAACGGCAGTAAATCATGGACTAAGTCGGCAAAATGAGGAGCGTCGGCAACCATTTCATTGCTGATGCCGGTAAGTGAAGTAATAAAGGGAGGAATATTTTTTTGAGGATTTACCAACCACTCGTAACGGCTGATTTTTCCTTTGTTGAAACGGAGGATGGCGATTTCGGTGATGCGGTCTTGATACATATCACCACCTGTAGACTCTAGGTCAATAATGGCAACAGGCAGCCCAATCTTTTTGGAAAAATCCCCTAATAGCGGCCATTTGCAGGCGGATAGCATATAAATAAATCCTAAGATTATTCAAGTAATAAGTCGCTATTTTACATGGAAATCAAAAAAAATTCGATAAAGTGGTTGACAGATTTTCAAGTGATGCATATAATTCAAATCTTTCTCGCACCCGTAGCTCAGTTGGATAGAGTATCTGGCTACGAACCAGAGGGTCGGGCGTTCGAATCGCTCCGGGTGCGCCAAAAATACGCGCCTATCGTCTAGCGGTTAGGACATCGCCCTTTCACGGCGGTAACCGGGGTTCGATTCCCCGTAGGCGTGCCAAATTTTAAAACACCACCTGAGCTAGGTGGTGTTTTTTATTATGTGTGTATTTTATAGCATATACATAAGTTTTCCTGAATTTACATCAGTATATTTTTTTTAAATATTTTATAAATCATACTGTTGAGATTTTATTGGTGTTGGTTTTTCTTGTGATGTGACATTAAGTACGCAGTTTGGTACAGACAAGGAACTTTTTCTTTGTTATGGTAACTCATAGTACAAATCACTTATTCAATACTGGGTGTTTTGAGAAGAAATAGTGTTTGTGTTTTGCTACTTTTGGCGGATGCCTCGAAAAAATTGAGGCGGTACGTTGTTATTAGAAGCGACTCAGGCAGCCTACTAAACTAAATGATATTTTTACTAAATCTGTAAGAAACGGAGTGATAAAGATGAAACAATTAAAATTTGTTGTACCTGCTGCGATTGTGGCCTTATTGTCTGCTTGTAGTAGCATGGGTGGTTCATCGGCGGAAAAAGCCTCTGCCGCCCAACCTACTGCTACAGTTCAGGCTCCGGCTACGCAAACCCAGTCTGCTCCTGTGGCTACTAAAGTAGATTCGGTGAAAGAGGTAGCCTATGCGTGTGGCGCTAAAGGTGCCGATAAGCTGCGCGTAACCTATGGTATGAGTGGTAATGAGGTAGTGGTGGCTCAAGCCTTGTTCCAAGGCAAAGCTTCTCCGGTATTGCCACGTGTTGCTGATGAAACTGATAGTAATAGCAATGTATTTAGCAGTAATGGTATTACTTGGACTGCAGATCAGGCTACTGCTGCTAATGTAGATCAAGTAGATGGTAATATGCTGACTCAGCAAGCGGTACAAACTGTAAATGGCAAACAAGTTCAAGTATCACAAATTGTAGCCCGTTATTGCAAACTGGATAAGGTTGCTACTGCTAAATTAGCTGCGGCGAAAAAATAATAATTTATTGTATATTTTTTTCCACTACAGCCTAATTAAGCGGCATATCTTATTTTTTATGTTGTAAAGTCCTCCGAATGAAATCTATAGGGTTATTCGGGGGATTTTAGTTTTTAGAAAAAGCAGTAAAGAAATGAGGATTATCGTATTAAAGGTGTTTGGATTTATTTGGTTTTAATATTTAATTAATTCTTTTTGAGCTGTGATAGTAGTTGTTTGAAATAGTTTTTAAATTCAAACAGGCCGTCTGACAATGTTTTCAGACGGCCTGTTCTTTAAATTAAATTGAAAGTTTAAATGCGCATCGGCATCACGATATATTTAAAATTGGGGTTATTCGGGATGGTGAATAAGGTAGAGCGGTTTGCATCTCCAAAAGCCAACTGCATATCTTCGGCGTGCACATTACGTAATACGTCCATCAAGTAACCGATATTAAAGCCTACTTCGAGTTCGCCACCTTGATAGGCAATTTCTAATTCTTCACGGGCCTCTTCTTGTTCGTTATTGCTACATACTACACTGAGTAGGCCGGGTTTGATATGTAGGCGTGCACCGCGGAATTTTTCATTTGCCAAGATGGCGGCCCGTTCTAATGCGCCCAGTAGATGAGTACGTCCTACAAGGAATATTTTATCGTTATCCAAAGGGATAACTCGATTAAAATCTGGGAATTTGCCATCAACTACTTTGCTGACGATTACGGTATCGTTACAGCGGAAACGAACCTGGTTGTTTAGGAGTTCTATCGTTACCGGCTCGCTAGGTTGGTTGATCAGTTTAAACAGCTCTAATACCGTTTTGCGGGGCAAAATAACTTCTGTTTTGGGTAGGTTGGTATCAACTGTAGTGCTGGTGTAAGCAAGACGGTGACCATCCGTGGCCACCAAACGGAGCTGATCACCCTCTACTTGCATTAGTAAGCCGTTTAGGTAATAGCGGATATCTTGTACTGCCATACTGTATTGCACCTGTGACAGCATGTTTTTTAAAGCTTCTTGAGGCAGTGAAAAGGCGGCGGTAACTTCCTCGCCTACGCTCATCAGCGGAAAATCTTCTGCAGGCAGGGTTTGCAGGTTGAAGCGTGATTTGCCGGCTTTTAAGGTCAGGCGGTTTTGCGCCCAATCTAATGCAACCATGGAACCCTCGGGGAGAGCGCGTAAGATGTCTTGTAACTTTTTAGCATTGGTTGTAACACGGAAATCTTCCGCTTCGCTGTGCGGGCCTGCGGTATTTACTTGGATTTCTAAATCTGTTGCCAAAATGTTAGTTTGGCCGTGTACATTTTCCAGCAATACGTTGCTTAGAATGGGTAATGTGTGGCGGCGTTCGACAATGCCTGTAACGGCTTGCAGGGGTTTTAACAAAGCATCGCGTTCTGCTTGTAAAATCAACATAAAAAATTCCCTTCGGGCTAATCAGTTTTGAATAATCAGCAGTAGTTTTTCATAATCTTGGGCAAGTTCCGGATCTTCTGCCCGAAGCTTGGCAACAGCTTTTACACCGTGCATTACCGTGGTGTGGTCACGACCACCGAACGCATCACCTATGGAAGGCAGGCTTAAGTTGGTTAACTCTTTGGTAAGACTCATGGCTATCTGACGTGGCCGGGCAATATTACGTGTGCGTTTTTTGCCGAGTATATCACTGTTTTTTATGCGGTAATATTTGGCAGTTTCGGTAATAATTAGTTCGGCGGTAATAACTTTATAGGCACTGGCTACAATATCCTGTAAGGCTTCGCTGGCCAAGTCTATATCAATCGGTTTTTTCTGAAAGCGGCTAAGGGCTTCTACACGTTTGAATGCGCCTTCAAGCTCTCTGACGTTGGAGCGGATGTGTTTTGCAATAAAGAATGCAGCTTGTTCGTCTAGCTCCACATTTGCCGATTCTGCTTTTTGCTGCAAAATAGCCACACGCATCTCTAATTCGGGCGGTTCCAACTCCAGTGTGAGGCCCCAGGAAAAGCGCGATTTCAAACGCTCGTCCATGTCTTCAATTTTGGCAGGTAACACATCACAGGTAAGGATCAGTTGCTTTTTCTCGTTATGGAAGTGATTGTATAGGTAGAAAAACTCTTCCATGGTACGGTCTTTGCCTTTGATAAATTGTACGTCATCAATAATCAGTAGATCGTATTGTTTGTATTGTTGTTTGAATACATCATATGACTGGTTGCGTACGGCATGCATGAAGCTGCGGATATAGTCATCGGCATGCATATAACGTACCCGTGCGTTTGGGCGTTGCTTCAATAATTCATTGCCTATAGCTTGCACTAGATGGGTTTTGCCCAAGCCCGTGCTGCCATATAAGAAAAACGGGTTGTAGTTACCTCCGGGGTTTTCAGCAATGGATTTGGCTGCAGTGGCAGCCATACGGTTGCCTTTTCCTTCTACCAATGTTTCGAAAGTATAGTCTCGAGATAGGTTGGTTTGGTTGTAGCGCAAGGCTTCTTTGCCGGTAGTGTCGGCTATTTCATCGGTTGCTGGACTTTTTACAGTTTTGGTACTGCCGGCGGAGCGTTTGGATTCTTCCGGAAGTTGTTTCATGCGCTCGGCCAAAATATCTTGGGCACTTTTTTTACCCACGCTTTTTTGGGGGGGAGTCGGTATATGGGTATTAGTTTGGATGTCGGTATTTAGGTCGGTTATATTTTCGGAAAGAGTTGTTCTTCTGCTGTTTGTTATAGGTTGTTCGGTTGGGATATTTTCTTCTGTAGTGCCGGCAGCTTGTTCGGAGGAGGGCTCTTTTGCCATAGGATATGCTTGCCCCCTACCCGGTTTGAACGTGATGGCAGATTGTTGCGGAGCATATTCGGCCCGTGCAGCTTCGATATATTTGGCAAATTGGTTTCGCAACATATTGCAAGCAAATTGGCTCTTGCCATATATCACCCATGCGCCATCCTCTTCGCCTACAGTTAGTGGCGAAATCCAAGTATCGTATTGTTGGGGGGACAATGTCTCGTGAAGCCGACGGAGGCATTGTGGCCAAAATTCTGCTAGCGTCATAGTGTGGCAGCCATTTTCCAAATAAATTAACGGCTATAGCCGTTATATTTTTTAAATCAATATGATGAGGAATACTCTGCCGCCCTGTGGAGATCGGGTTGCAGATTTTCTGTAAATATTAGGTGATTATACAGAATTTAATCTTTTACGACTATCTGCACTTTGGAGCGGATTATTGATTGGCGAATCGTTGGGCTGTATCGGTAACCGAACGTAATCCGCTTATTTTGATTGACAAAACTGGTAAATTGCGGTGTAATTCTCGGTTTGATTTTCAGATAATTTTAGGAAATAACATGAAACGCACTTATCAACCTTCAGTTACTCGCCGCAAACGCACCCATGGTTTCTTGGTTCGCTCTAAAACCCGCGGTGGCCGTGCTGTTTTGGCTGCACGTCGCGCTAAAGGCCGTAAACGTTTGGCTGTGTAATGTGGGACAGTATTTCGGTAAGCAATACCGCCTTTTAAAAACGGATGATTTTTCATCCGTTTTTGCATTGAGAAGGCAGAGTAGCTTGAGTTTTGTACAGGTTTTGCATTCTCCAGACAACCGCTTGGGACATGCCAGATTGGGTTTGGTGGTGAGCAAGAAAGTAGCCAAGCGCGCGCATGAGCGTAATTATATGAAGCGGGTGATTCGTGAATGGTTTCGTTTGAATTGCTGTGAATTGCAAAGTTATGATTTTATTGTACGGGTGCGCCAGCGGTTTGATCAATCAGAATCTGCACAAGTTCGTTTGCAGCTTAGCCAATTGATGCGAAGACTTTGAGAATGGTTGCTAAATTGCTGCTTGGATTGATTCGCTTCTATCAGTATGCGATTAGCCCGCTAATTCCTCCCCGTTGCCGTTATACGCCGACTTGTTCTCAATATGCGTTGGAGGCGGTAAAAAAATATGGCGCTTTCAAGGGTGGATGGTTGGCGTTAAAGCGTATTGCCCGGTGCCACCCGTTCGGTGGCTGTGGTTATGATCCCCTTCCATAGAATAAAAGGATATGGATAAAGCTTTAATTAAGGTTTCGTAACTTGTATTTATCTGTTATTTTGTTGCGGTTTAGCTTACTATAACGGTGCTTTGGCCTTTCAGGCGGCATCTAAAAAAAATACCAGGAAAAAATATGGATTTCAAAAGATTAATGATCTTCTTCAGCGTGGCGCTGTTGATTTTGCTGGGGTGGGAGCAGATGTTTCCCACGCCCAAGCAGCCTGTTACGCAAAAGCAGGCGGGAACACAGCAACAAGCAGCCGGTACGCAACCTGCGCAAATTGCAGCCTTATCTCCTGCTGTGCCGGTAACGGTTATTACGGATACCGTTAAGGCGGTGATTGATGAAAAAAGTGGGGATCTGCGTCAGCTGACTCTGCTGAAATATAATTCGAGCAGTGATGAGAGCAAAGATTTTGTTTTATTCAACGACAGCAATGCGTATACCTATGTAGCTCAGTCTGAGCTTTTGGATGCGGCAGGTAGAAATGTTCTGCAAAATTTATCTTTCCAAGCTCCGCAAAAACAATATACGCTCAATGGTGATACGCTGGAAGTTCGTTTGAGTGCTCCGGAAACCAATGGTTTGAAAGTTGACAAGGTTTATACCTTTACAAAGGGTAGCTATCTTATTAATGTCCGTTTTGATGTTAATAACCAAAGCGGTCAGCCGGTTAAACTTGATGCTGCCTATCGTTTGTTGCGTGATAACAGCAAGCCGGAGGGGGAGGGTTACTTCAACCATACTTACACTGGCCCTGTGGTTTATACGCCCGAGGGTAAGTTTGAAAAAGTGGCTTTTGATACCTTGGATGATGATTTCAAGTCGGGTAAGGATCAGGCTGATTATGTGCGTCGAAGTACTTCAGGTTGGGTGGGTATGGTCCAACACTATTTTATGGCAACTTGGATTATGCAGCCTAAAGATGGTGCCAGTATTTGTGCCGAGGGTACCTGCCAGCTGGATATCCGCCGTACCGATAATCTTTATGCGGCGGGTGTGCGTGCGCCTTTGAAAGTAGTGGCTGCCGGTGCAACTGAAAGTTTCGCGGCCGGTTTGTATGCCGGCCCGCAAACGACCAGCGTTATCAGCCAAGTAGCGGACAATCTGCAATTGGCGAAAGACTATGGCAAAGTACATATTTTTGCGTCACCATTGTTCTGGTTGCTAAACAAATTGCATGATGTGGTCGGCAACTGGGGTTGGGCAATTGTTTTGCTAACGATTATTGTGAAAGCGATTCTCTATCCGTTAACTAATGCTTCTTACCGCTCGATGGCAAAGATGCGTGCTGTGGCTCCCCGCTTGCAGGCATTGAAGGAAAAATATGGTGATGACCGCATGGCAATGCAGCAGGCCATGATGAAGATGTATAAGGATGAGAAAATTAATCCTTTGGGCGGTTGTTTGCCGATGCTGTTGCAAATTCCGGTATTTATCGGCTTATATTGGGCGATTTTCTCATCAGTAGAATTGCGCCAGGCTCCTTGGTTCGGTTGGATTGCCGACTTGAGCCGTCCAGATCCTTGGTTTATTCTGCCGATTGTTATGGCAGTAACCATGTTTATCCAAACTTATTTGAACCCGCCGCCGACAGATCCTATGCAGGCAAAAATTATGAAGATTATGCCTTTGGTTTTCTCGGTAATGTTCTTCTTTTTCCCAGCAGGTTTAGTGTTGTATTGGGTAGTTAATAATATTTTGACTATTTTCCAACAATGGTATATCAATACCAGTATTGAGAAACAGCGTAAACAAGGTGAAGTTGTTTCATAAGTCTCTTGATTAAAAAAGGATGCCGTCTGAGTTTCAGACGGCATCCTTTTTTGCAGATGAGGGATAAAGTGATTTCTTGGGAATCATGTTGAAATGAGGTTGACTTTATCGAGCGTTTTTTATGTAGGGTTGTATTTCGCCTAATAAATAATAATGAAGGAAATCAGTTGAAAAAAGCGGTCAGTCGTGCATTATTGCGATTGCGATGTTTTTACCCAAATAAACGCTAGGCCTTGGGTTTTTGATCAATCTGATTAATTTAAGTTGGAAATCTCTTAAATAAAGTTAAATCTTTGTTGATTTCCATAGTGCTTGGAAGGAACGTACCACAGCTTCCGGATCTTTTGCTTCGGTGATGGCACGTACTACCGCTAAAGAGGCAGCTCCCGTTTCTAATACGGCTGTTGCATTGTTTAGGTCTATGCCGCCAATAGCAACAACCGGTGTGGGAGCTGCCCTTTGTACATACTCACGCAGCTTTTCGAGACCTTGAGGCTGGGTGGGCATATTTTTGGTTGTAGTCGGAAAAATTGCCCCGCTCGCTACATAGCTTGGATTTACCGATAATGCCCGGTCAAGTTCTGAGATCGAGTGAGTGCTGATACCCAAACGCAGCCCGGCATTTGCAAGTACATGTAAATCTGCTTTGTCTATGTCTTCTTGCCCTAAATGAACGCCATAAGCGCCGGCTTCTATAGCTTCTTCCCAATAGTCATTGATAAACAATTGAATAGGGCGATTGTGGCAAGCTGCTACTGCACGCTCGATTTCTGAATATAGGGCGGATCCGTGTAAGTTTTTGTTTCGCAACTGAACTGTATCCGCACCTGCATCAACCATACGCTCAACCCATTCGGCGTCCGGTACTACGGCATAAAATTTTAAAGGGGCAGACAGTGCGGGAAATAATAATTTTTTCATGAATCTGCTTTCAGAGGGCATCTAACCAATTTATAATATCAAAATTGTGTAAATTTTATTACACCTATTACAGTATTAATTCGTTTTAAGAAATCTTTTCGATTTTTGATTCAAGGCAATTTTATGACTTCTAACTCAACCTCAAGTGCAACTATCGCCAGGCTTAACTTGGTTTTTCTTGCATTATTGATTGGTATGGTAACCTACTTCATTTTCTGGGGGTTGGGCTATATCAATTATAACCATACGGTATTGTTTTTACTTGCCACGTTGTTTGGTGTGTTCATGGCATTCAATATCGGGGGTAACGATGTTGCCAACTCTTTCGGCACCAGTGTTGGTGCCGGTACACTCACGGTGCCCCAAGCATTGCTGATTGCAGCTATTTTTGAAGTGAGCGGGGCGGTTATCGCCGGTGGTGAGGTGACTAATACAATCCGTAAAGGCATTATTGATTTGAATCAGATGCATCTTGAGCCGATGCAGTTTGTTTATATCATGATGTCGGCTTTGTTGGCAGCGGCACTTTGGTTGTTATTCGCTACTAAAAAAGGCTTACCTGTTTCTACTACCCACGCCATTATCGGTGGTATTGTCGGCAGTGCTTTGTGCTTGGGCTATCTCAGTAGCGGTTCGAATACTTTCGCCTTGATCCAATGGGATAATGTAGGCCAGATTGCGGCCTCTTGGGTGCTATCGCCGGTATTGGGTGGTTTGGTATCTTATATTTTGTTTGCACAAGTTAAAAAACATGTCTTGGATTACAATACCCAAGCAGAAGCCCGTTTGAAAGCCATTAAGCAAGAGAAAAAAGCATTTAAAGAACAACACCGTCTGTATTTTGAGAGTTTGAGTGAGGCGGAAAAAATCGAGTGTGCTTCGGCCATGGCGCGCGACGCCCAAATCTATGGTGAATCAGATACAGATCCTAGTGAGTTGGAATCCGAGTATTATCGTGGCCTTTATGACATTGATCATCGTAAAAATAACATTGATGTCTACAAAGCATTGCAGTCCTGGGTGCCGTTGATTGCTTCTGTGGGCGGTATGATGATTGCCTCGATGTTGATCTTCAAAGGTTTGAAAAACTTACATTTAGGTATGAGTAACCTTAGTAGCTATCTAACTATTTTTATGGTTGGCGCAGGTATCTGGATGGCTACTTTCATTTATGCTAAAACTTTGAAGCGTAAAGACTTGGGCAAATCAACATTTTTAATGTTCAGCTGGATGCAGGTATTCACGGCGGCCGGCTTTGCATTTAGTCACGGAGCAAATGATATTGCCAATGCGATTGGTCCTTTTGCAGCAATTATGGATATTTTGCGTACCGGCGATATCAATTCCCAATCTCCGGTGCCTCCGGTTGCCATGCTTACTTTTGGTATTGCCTTGATTGTTGGCTTGTGGTTTATCGGTAAAGAAGTTATTCAAACAGTAGGTACCAATTTGGCAAAAATGCACCCTTCTTCAGGGTTTACTGCCGAACTCGCGGCTGCATCAGTAGTAATGCTTGCTTCTTTAATGGGATTGCCAGTTTCTAGTACACATATTTTGGTTGGTGCAGTTTTGGGTATTGGCTTAGTAAACCGTAATGCGAATTGGGCGATGATGAAACCCATAGCACTGGCTTGGGTGATTACTTTGCCGGCAGCTGCAATTTTATCCGTACTCTGTTTCTTGGCGTTGCGAGCCGTTTTCTAAAGACGGATACATTATTTGTACTATGCCCGACAGGCTTTGGCTGTCGGGCTTTTCTTTATTTGCCGGGTAGGTTTAAAAGCTGAAAAAATGGGTGGAATCAGGTATAATTCGAAAGGTTATACACTTGATTTTTTAAGGCTGTGAGTAATGCTTAAAATAGTATTCCATAGCTAAATAAATATTGGGTGCATGGGATTTTAATCAGCTAGAAAAGATATTTATGACCGATCAGAAAAAACACGAAGAATACGGTGCCGAGAGTATTCAGGTACTCGAAGGTCTGGAGGCAGTGCGCAAGCGTCCGGGTATGTATATCGGTGACACTCAAGACGGTTCAGGTTTGCACCATATGGTGTTTGAAGTGCTTGACAATGCGATTGATGAGGCATTGGCAGGACATTGTAATAAAATTGTTGTTACCATTCATTCGGATAATTCAGTTAGTATTAGTGATAATGGTCGTGGTATGCCTACGGGCATACATCCGAAGGAGGGGCGCTCAGCTGCAGAAGTTATTATGACCGTACTACATGCAGGCGGTAAGTTTGATAATAACAGCTATAAAATTTCAGGCGGCTTGCACGGTGTGGGCGTTTCGGTAGTAAATGCCTTGTCTGATTGGGTTAGCCTAACCATCTATCGTGATGGTAAAGAGCATTTTGTTCGCTTTGAAAACGGCGTAGCGGTTGAACCTTTAAAGGCAGTGGCCGACTCCGATAAAAAAGGTACTGTCGTACGCTTTTTAGCAAGTACAACCACCTTTGGCGAAATTGAATATAGTTTTGATATTTTGGCAAAACGTATCCGTGAGCTATCTTTTCTTAATAATGGTGTTGATATAGAGCTTTTTGATAAGCGTGACGGAAAGCATGAAAATTTTGCTTTTTCGGGTGGGGTGGCCGGTTTCGTCCAGTATATGAACCGTAAAAAAACACCACTTCACGAGAAAATTTTTCATGCTTTCGGTGAGAAAGACGGCATGAGCGTTGAAGTTGCCATGCAGTGGAATGATAGCTACCAAGAGTCTGTGCAGTGCTTTACTAATAATATCCCGCAAAGAGACGGTGGGACGCATTTAACTGCTTTACGGCAAGTGATGACGCGTACCATCAATAGTTATATTGAGGCCAACGAAGTTGCGAAAAAGGCCAAAGTAGATACTAGTGGTGACGATATGCGTGAAGGTCTGACATGCGTATTATCAGTTAAGCTGCCCGATCCGAAGTTTTCTTCTCAAACTAAAGACAAGCTGGTTTCCAGTGAAATAGGACCCGTGGTGAATGAAGTAATCAGCCAAGCCTTGACTGATTTTTTGGAGGAAAATCCCAACGAAGCTAAAATTATTACCGGAAAAATCGTAGATGCGGCCCGTGCGCGAGAAGCTGCCCGTAAAGCGAGGGAAATTACTCGGCGAAAAGGTGTTATGGACGGCTTGGGGCTTCCAGGTAAATTAGCTGATTGCCAAGAAAAAGATCCTGCTCTTTCTGAGTTATATCTAGTGGAGGGTGATTCTGCCGGCGGTTCTGCGAAACAGGGAAGAGATCGAAAGTTCCAAGCGATTTTGCCGCTTAAGGGTAAGATCTTAAACGTAGAAAAAGCGCGCTTTGAAAAAATGCTCGCCAGCCAAGAAGTAGCTACTTTGATTACAGCATTGGGTGCGGGTATCGGTAAGGAAGAATTTAACCCCGAAAAATTACGCTATCACCGTATCATCATCATGACTGATGCTGATGTGGATGGTGCACATATCCGTACTTTGTTATTGACTTTCTTCTATCGGCAAATGCCTGAATTAGTTGAGCGCGGTTATATTTATATTGCCCAACCGCCATTGTATAAAGCCAAATATGGTAAGCAGGAGCGCTATCTCAAAGACGAATTTGAAAAAGACCAATTCTTACTGGGCCTAGCTATTGATAAAGCACAAATTATTTCAGGTGATAGTGTTTTGCAAGGCGAAGAATTGGAGAAAGTGGCTAAGCAGTTTTTACAGGCCCGCAGCGTTATTGAGCAAGAAAGCAGAGTCATTGATGATTTGGTGCTAAACGCCATGCTTTATGCGGAAGAAATAGATTTAAGTAGTTCTGAATCTGCCGATGCCGCTATTGCTATGTTATCTATGCTTCTAGATGAAAAAGAAGTTGTTTTGGAGCGAATAGAGGGCAGTGACGGCAGCCACTTTATCAAGATTACCCGTAAGTTGCATGGCAATGTAATGGTTAGTTATATTGAGCCGAAATTCTTATCCGGTAAAGCTTATCAAACGTTATTGCAAACTTCTGTCGCCTTGAAAGGTTTGGTGGATGAGGGTGCGGAAGTAGTTAAAGGCGATCATCGATATCCTGTTAACAGCTTTGCACAGGCCTTAGGGATTTTGATGAGCGCTGCTCAAAAAGGTATGTCCATTCAACGCTATAAAGGTTTGGGTGAGATGAATCCCGAGCAGTTGTGGGAAACCACTATGGATCCGCAAGTGCGCCGCTTGTTGAAAGTGCGTATTGAAGATGCGATTGCCGCTGATGAGGTTTTTGTAACTTTGATGGGAGACGAAGTAGAGCCGCGCCGTGCATTTATTGAGAATAATGCTTTGGTGGCACAAAATATTGATGTTTGATTGATGCTCCAGACTCAAAAGCATTCAAATGCCTCTGTTTATATCAGGGGCATTTTTTTCTAGTATACAAGCAGGTTTTAGTCTCAGATTCAGAGTTGTTAAGGACCAAATTAAAAGTTTAGACGGCCTGTATAAATTAAAAAAACAATGCCGTCTGAAATTTCAGACGGCATTGTTTATGGTTTAAATACTTGAAGATAAATATTACATTTGCTTTAGGCGTGCAATACGGTTATCCAAGCTCGGGTGGGTAGACAGCAAAGAATCTTTAGCTTCACTGGCGATACCCATTGCTGTCATTTCTTTAGGCAGATCACTTGGGTTGCCTTTCAGGCGTTGTAGGGCTGAAATCATTTTAGGAGCACCTACTAGCTTTGCAGCACCTGCATCCGCACGATATTCACGTTGGCGGCTAAACCACATAACAATGATACTGGCTAAGAAACCAAAAACGATTTGGAGAACCATACTCACCATAAAATATGTACCTTGAGATACTTCTCCATTGTCGTTTCGAGCAACCATGCTGGAAACAATGCGTGCTAAAAATACGACAAAAGTATTGACTACGCCTTGGATTAGGGTAAGCGTTACCATATCGCCGTTGCCGACGTGAGCCATTTCATGAGCTAGAACGGCCTCTACTTCATCTCGAGTCATACTGTCTAACAGGCCGGTACTTACTGCAACCAAGGAATTATTTTTACTGGGGCCGGTAGCAAATGCATTAGGCTCGGGTGAGTGGTAAATGGCTACCTCGGGAGTTTTTAAGTTCCATTGGCGAGCTTGGTTTTGAACAGTTTGTAAAAGCCAAGCTTCAACTTCGTTTTGAGGTTGCGTAATTACCTCTGCGCCTACGGAACGTTTCGCAACCATTTTAGAGGTCAGCAAAGAGATAATTGAGCCGGTAAAACCAATAACGGCGGAGTAGATGAGCAGGCTTCCTAATTGATCCGGGTTACTGCTAACACCGAGAACACTCAGAATGATGCTGATAACGACAAGAACAGCGATATTAGTGGCAAGAAACAGAAAAATACGTTTCACTGGTTTTCCTCTTTTACTAGTATGATATGGTTATTCTAGGATTTCAAACTTCATGTATTTTCGCAAAAATCAGGTGGCTAGCATAGTCTGATTTCAGAAAAGGTATGCAAAATTACGCGTATTTTTAGATGGATTTATGCTCTTGTATTTATTGTTTATTCGCTAAATGCCGTCTGAAAAAGTCGATTTCTGCACAATTGCTTTGTAGAGGCTTGCTAATTTAGGTTCTGATTTGCCCAGTACCTAAAACAATCCATTTTTGGCTTGTTAAGCCGTGTAACCCGACAGGCCCTCGTACATGGATTTTATCAGTGGAAATGCCGATTTCTGCACCTAGGCCGTATTCAAAGCCATCGGCAAAACGGGTTGATGCGTTTACTATTACACTGGAGCTGTCTACCATACGCAAGAATAGTTGGGCATCAGTATAGTTTTCGGTAACGATGCTATCGGTATGATGGCTGCCATGCGTGTTTATATGTTGTATTGCTTCATATATATTGTCAACAATTTTAATAGATAAAATGGGTGCGAGGTATTCGGTGTTCCAATCTTCTTCGGTGGCGGCCACTGCATTGGGCAGAATCTCTAATGTACGGGGGCAGGCACGTAATTCTACTTGTTTTTCTTTATATTTTTTTGCTAGTAGAGGCAAGATTTCAGCAGCACGGCTTTGGTGTATCAAAAGGGTTTCCATCGTATTACAGGTGCCGTAACGAGAGGTTTTCGCATTGAAGGCTATATTGACTGCTTTTTCCGTGTCGGCTGCTTGGTCAATATAAGTGTGGCATATGCCGTCTAGGTGTTTAATGACTGGAACGCGTGCTTCCGCACTAATACGCGCTACCAATGCTTTTCCTCCGCGAGGAATAATAACATCAATCAAATCGGGACTCTGCAGCATGGCGCCGACACTTTCTCTATTCGTATTTTCGATTAGGCGGACGGCATCTTCGGGCAGTGTGCTTTCACGTAATGCCTGTCGGATAATCCGGTAGATTTCCAGATTGCAGTTAAAGGCTTCACTGCCTCCGCGCAATATGCAGGCATTGCCCGACTTTAGGCATAATGCGGCAGCGTCGACAGTTACATTAGGGCGCGATTCGTAAATTATTCCGATAACTCCAAGAGGTACGCGCATTTTGCCAATTTGTAGGCCATTGGGCCGGGTGCGAAATTCATCCATTTCACCGACTGGATCGGGTAGCGCTGCAATTTGTCGTAAGCCTTCGCACATGCTCTCTACGGTTTTTTCTGTGAGCCTTAGCCTTTCTAATAGTGGGGTATCGAGACCTTTTTCAGTTGCTGCTGCCATATCTTTGGCATTTGCAGCTAAGATATTTGCTTGATTTATCTGAATCAATTCGGCCATGCGTAAAAGTGCGTAATTTTTTTCGGCTGATGAGCAGGACGCCAATCGGTAAAATGCGGTTTTGGCTGCTGTCGCGGTATTGCGTACATAGTCGGTAATATTTTGCATGTTTTAGGCAACCCATTTGTTAATATGATTTATATTCTTTTGATAATAAATGTTGTCGGTTGTTTGAGCAACATGGCAATGATAAAAGAAGGCCGTCTGAAACTTTTCAGACGGCCTTTCATTTTTTATGGTTATTGCTGTATGCTTGGTTTAGAAGCTATAACGCAAACCTGCGAGTGCGCCGTATTGATGTACTTTTGTAGGATATTTATCACCATCCAGCTTGCCTAGATAGTTATACTCTGTGCCAACATTGAATGCCAGTTGATCATTAATTTGATATTGTACGCCCGCCAGCAAACCAATCCCCAAACGGGTATTGGTCTCTGAATAGCTGTAAGAGCTATTATTGGTACGGTTTTCAATATTGCCGCTTAGACGATTGGCGCCTGCACGAATACCCACATAAGGTGTTAAGGCAGTTTGATTGTGCGCATCATAAATTGCCGAGATGCCAGTACCTTGTACGCTTAAATCCCCTTGAGTGGATGAATAAGCATTAGAGGTGGAATTTTACTTTCCCAAAATGGGTGTAATCGAGTGCGTAACGGGCATTGCCGAAGCTTTTACCTACAGAAATACGCGTATTAGTGACAGTATCTTTATGATTTTGATTGTCTGCTTTTAACACCAACCGAGATGTGCCAAGTTCACCTTGGATATACAGTCCCTCTGCTGCGGCCATGGTTGAGAAGCCGCTTAATAATGTAATCAGTAAGAATTTTTTCATTTTAAAGTCTAACCGGATAATAATGCTAGATAAATATATCAAAAAACAAACAGGCTAACATAATAAAATGCTGTTCTCCGTTAGCTTATATTTTATATCTTTGTAAAATTATTGATTTATTTTTAAGTGGTTATTTTTTATTAAGTTAATTCTTATGTATTTATATTTTTTAGGTGGGTTGATTGGAAAACCTGTATTTATAAATAAAAAGGCTGTCCATCATGAAGGCAGCCTTTTTATTTATGTGGTTAAACCGTCTGTGAATATTTTGCAGCTGTTTCTTTATGGCGCAGATGATAATCGAAAACCATGGCGATATTGCGGATCACAAAGCGGCCTTTGGGCGTGACGGTCAAACCTTGAGGTTTGAGTATTATTAGGCCGCGTTCGGCCAAGTTTAGTAAATCGGACAATTCTTCTGAGAAATATTGTTTGAACGGAATACCGAACAAACTTTCATATGTTTGAAAATCAAGTGAGAATCGGCACATTAGATCTTGAATAATATTTCGACGCAGAATGTCGTCACGGTTGAGGCGGTAACCGCGCATAACGGGTAAACGACCATTGTCGATAGCGTTGTAATAGGCATCAATATCACGTTCGTTTTGAACATAAGTATTGCCGATTTTACCGATACTGGAAACGCCAATGGCAATTAAGTCGCAGTCCGCATAGGTAGAATAACCTTGGAAATTGCGTTGAAGCCAGCCTTCACGCAGGGCGATAGCTAATTCGTCATTGGGTTTGGCAAAATGATCCATACCGATAAAGGTATAACCTTTCCGAGTAAGGGTTTGTACGGCGTATTGAAGTATATCAAGCTTCTCTTCGCTGCCTGGTACGCTCTCAGTGTCGATACGGCGTTGAGGTTTAAAAATATGAGGTAGGTGTGCGTAGTGGTAAAGTGCCAGTCGGTCCGGATCAAGTGTTAAAACCGTATCGATAGTGGGTTTGATGCTTTCAAGCGATTGATATGGCAAACCATATATTAAATCAACACTAACAGATTTGAATCCTGCTTCGCGCGCTGCTTCGATGACTTCACGGGTTTCCTCAACAGTTTGGATGCGGTTGACGGCTTGTTGTACTTTGGGATCGAAATCCTGAATACCGACACTCATACGGTTGAAACCGAGGCGTCCCAGATGAAAGACGGTTTCCCGGCTGACCTTCCTTGGGTCTATTTCGATTGAATACTCACCGTTCGGCAGTAATTGAAAGTGGCGCCGTATCATGTCGAAAACACGTTCCAGCTGGTCATCGTCTAAGAAGGTGGGTGTGCCGCCGCCAAAATGGAGCTGTGCCAGTGGAAGCTTCCCATTGAGATGCGGGGACAATAGAGCCATTTCTTTTTCTAGGTATTCTATATATGCGTCGGCACGTGTTTTATCTTTTGTGATAATTTTGTTACAACCGCAGTAATAGCAAATGGTATTGCAAAAAGGTATGTGTATATATAGGGATAAAGGTTTATTGAGTGCTCCGGTATTGCGCTGCTGTAACGCTTGTAGGTAATCAGACTCGCCGAAGCCGCTATGGAAGCGGTCTGCCGTAGGATAAGAGGTGTAGCGGGGGCCGCTGGCAGGTAGGCTGGCAATTAGTTCGCGGTTAAACTCCGGTTCTTGGCTGGTGTGTATAGGTATGGTTTTCATGTGGCGGCTTTTATAAAAGGGTGTGTTACAATAATCGGACGCCGTGATAGCGGATTGGGCAATTTTACGGATGTTTGGTAGAATGTGCCAACCAAGATGATGATGTCTTGATTTGAGTCAATCACTCTAATTTTAAAGGGTTTAAAGGCTATAAAGCCTAGAAGAAATTATGTCTGCACACACCACTCAAAATCAAATGAAAGCATTGTGTTCGACCTGTTCTCTGCGTGAACTGTGTTTGCCTGTGGGGTTGATGCCGACTGAATTTGAGCAGCTTGATGCTGTGATCAAACAAAGCCGCCGCTTGAAAAAAGGCGAGTTTTTATTTCGGGCAGGCGAGCCTTTTGCTTCTTTGTTTGCTATACGTACCGGCTTTTTTAAAACAACCGTAGCCAGCCAAGATGGCCGCGATCAAGTAACCGGTTTTTTTATGTCGGGTGAGTTGATCGGTATGGACGGTATTTGTTCGCATGTACATAGTTGTGATGCCGTCGCATTAGAAGATAGCGAAGTATGCGAGCTCCCGTTTGCCCATATGGAAATGTTAGGTCAAAGAATCCCCAGCTTGCAGACTCATTTTTTCCGTTTGATGAGCCGTGAAATTGTACGTGATCAAGGAGTAATGCTATTGCTTGGGAATATGCGTGCTGAAGAGCGGTTGGCTGCTTTTTTATTAAATTTGTCAAGCAGGCTTTACTCCCGAGGTTTTGCGGCCAATGATTTTATTTTGCGGATGTCGCGTGAGGAAATTGGTAGTTATCTGGGATTAAAATTAGAAACAGTGAGCAGAACTTTATCGAAATTTCATCATGAAGGCTGGATTTTGGTTGAGCATAAACATATTCAAATTTTAAAACCCCAAGTACTCAAGCAAATGGTATATGGTGCGGAACATGCGGTTTGACAGGGTTAAATAAAGTGGTGCTCAAGTAAAAATCCAAAAGCTTTCTGACAAAAATAAATATAGCTTAAATATCAAACAGGCCGTCTGAACTTTCAGACGGCCTGTTTGATATATTTGTAAGGTTTCGTATCCTAATATCATTAATTAATCAGTTTTGATGCTTGTTTGAAACTAAATGGAGAAGTCTTCTTCTATCGGAGCATAGAGAATTTGGTCAATTTTTTGGCGAGTTAGCGGGGAAGAAAATATATTAATAAAATCGTAAGTATAACCGCGCAAATATGTATCAGGACGCAGTGCTATGTAAGTTGAAGATGGTTCGAACAAATGATCTACGGGAATCATACGTAGAGTGTGGTCATGCTCGGGATCAAATGCTATTTTCGCCATTAAGCCGATACCGAGTCCCAAGTTAACATAAGTTTTTAAAACATCTGTGTCTGCGGAAGAAAGAGCAACCTTAGGCGGTTCAATATATGCTTTTTGGAAAGCACGGGCTATGCTGCTACCGTTATTAAAGGCAAATTCATAAGTAATTAGAGGATATGTCGAAAGGTCTTCGAGAGTTAAAGGGCGTTGTAGGTCAAGTAGGGCATGCTCTTTAGGTACAATCACTGCGTGGGTCCATTCTGAGCAAGGAAGTTTACGTAAATCGGTATGTTCCTCAAGGGATTCGGTTGCAATGGCAAAGTCCGCCTCTCCGCTCGCAACCATTTGCGATATTGAGTGAGGGTTACCTTGGCGGATACTGAGCTGTACTTTGGGATAGCGTTCGACAAATTTCGCTACGATCGGCGGCAGTACATAGCGTGCTTGCGTATGTGTAGTGGCTATTGTTAAAGAACCCGTATTTTGATCTGTAAATTCATTTCCGATATTTTTAATATTCTGTACATCATGCAATATTTTTTCTGCCAGCTCCAATACGGCTTTTCCCGGTTGGGAAACCGAAACTACCCGTTTCCCACTGCGGATAAATATTTGGATACCGAGTTCGTCCTCTAATAAGCGTATTTGTTTGGAAATACCTGGCTGTGAAGTAAAAAGAGCTTCGGCAGCTTCGGAAACATTCAAATTATGTTTATAAACTTCCAAAACATAGCGTAATTGTTGTAATTTCATGGCAATAAATAAATAGAGTGGTCGGCGGGAAATATGTAGGATTTGTACGACAAATACTAAGATAAATGTAACATATTTCTATCTGTAAGCGGGAGTATACTCTCTGTACTTTGAAGTGAATTGTTTTTAAAAGTTAAATTAAACTGCACTAAGTATAGATTCATACCAATATATTGTTTTGTTGTTGCTTTTGCGCAACTTGTCTATGAAAGGGGTAGTGTTTTGGTTGTAAATAAATGACACGGGTTTGATTTTTCGGCATGATTGATAGGTAGGAAGCAGGCCGTTTGTCGGTTGTTTTCAGTTAGCGCGCTATTGACAGTTTGCTTTGACCTTTTTATAGTGCAAACCTGATATATCCGATTTGCCGCCGTTTGTAATTGATACAGCGGCCTGTATTGGTGATTTGTAGCGGCAGCACCTAAGTTTCCGTTGCATAACAATTTTTGATGAGGGAATAAAATGACCAAACAGCTTAAATTAAGCGCCTTGTTCGTTGCTCTGGTTGCTTCAGGCACTGCAATGGCTAGCGAAGCGCATACTAAACACGGTTACACCGTTGACCGCGAGCAAACTATTGTACGCAACAGCTACGGTGAATGCTGGCAAAACACCTACTTGGACAAAGCAAGTCAAGGCCGTATTGAGTGTGGTGACGCTACCCCGGTTAATGTCGCCCCCGAGTATGCTGATGAGACTGTAGCTCTGTCTGCACAAACATTATTTGGTTTTGACCGCGATACTCTGCGTCCGGAAGCTACTGAAACCTTGAATGCATTGGCTCAACGCTTGAGCAATACTAACGTAGAAGCCGTACGTGTTGAAGGCCATACCGACTTCATGGGTTCTGATGCTTACAACCAAGCTCTGTCTGAGCGTCGTGCTAACGTTGTAGCCAACTACTTGGTTAACCGTGGTGTTGCTTCTACTAAAGTAACTGCTGTTGGTTTGGGTGAATCTCAAGCACGTATGACTGCTACTTGTGAAGCTGAAGTAGCTAAATTGGGTGCTAAAGTTTCTCGTGCTAAGAAACGTGCTGCTCTGATCGCTTGTATCGAGCCTGATCGCCGTGTAGACGTTAAGATCCGTACCTTGGTTACTCGCCAAGTAGCTCCGGGTCAAGTTGAAGGTGAGCGTCCCGCTACTGAAGAAGGTTGGATTCCCGGCCCAGCATCTTCAATTCACGGTTACACCCGTCCGTAATTGATAAAGGTTTTACCTGATTCAGAAAGCCCCGCGTTTAACGGGGCTTTTTTATTACCTAATTAACTACAATTGTAGTGAGGTGAATAAAATTGCTGGTTTTAATAAAAGCGGAGTAATTAATATTTCATTTTGAGTTCTTTGCTTAAAATTTATGCCATCATATAATCCTGTTGCACCCATATTATTTTTTAAGAAATTCGGCTTTTAAATAAGATATGACAGAAAATAATATTTTCCCCATTTAAATTTTGAGATGGATCCTTATGGAATATTTAGTATTATTGGTCAAAGGGTAAGAGGTATATTTTATAGTATATAAACTGGCAGTTAGTTAGCCACGAAAGGTATATGGCTATGGCGGATTTATTTTCTTGGCTATAATAAAACCTATTATTTAATCCGGCATAGTAGATGAAAGAGTTCGATTTTATCCGGCAGTATTTACTCAGGCGAGCAAATGACCCCGAGGTTTTATTGGGTATAGGTGATGATGCTGCTATTGTTCGTCCGCGACCAGGGTTTGATTTATGTTTTAGTAGCGATATGCTGTTGGCTGGCAGGCACTTTTTTGAAGATGTAGATCCAGCGGATTTAGCGTATAAAATTTTGGCCGTTAATATTTCTGATATGGCTGCGATGGGGGCTAAACCAAGGTGGGTGCTTTTAAGTGCGGCTTTGCCGGTTTTGGATGAGAATTGGCTAGGTGCTTTCTGTAACAGCCTATTTCACTTGGCAGAGGAATTTAATATCACATTGATTGGCGGTGATACAACCAAAGGTAGTTATGTCTTTAATGTTAGTATCATTGGAGAGTTGCCTCAAAATCAGGCTTTAAAACGTAGCGGTACAAAAGTAGGTGACGATATTTGGGTATCTGGGCATTTAGGCTTGGCTGCTGCAGCATTAAATCATCATTGGGAAAAAATAGTATTACCGCCTGAAGTATTTAAAGTTTGCGAACAAGTACGTTTGCGGCCGATACCTAGAGTGGCTTTAGGGCAATCTTTATTATCAGTAGCCAGTGCAGCACAAGATGTTTCAGACGGCTTGGCTCAAGATATTGGTCATATTTTGAAGGCCTCCGGTGTAGGGGCGCATATTTTTGCCGATGCAATTCCAACTTTTTCTTTGTTGAAAGATAGTGTGCCACCTGCTGTTTTATATGAATATATATTGGCTGGTGGAGATGATTATGAATTGGTGTTTTGTGCTCCGCAAAATAAAAGGGATGATGTCATGGCTGCCGCCCGTAAAAGCAACACACAAGTAACATGTATCGGTAAAATTACAGAAGGTTGTAATTTGCTGATAACTGATGCAAATGGGCAGGTAGTAGTTTTAGACTCTTTGGGATTTGATCATTTTGGATAAAATTAAACCTTCTTTCACATGGTTGAAATCTAGGCCAATTTGTTTGTTGGGCTTTGGTTTTGGTAGCGGTTTGGCTCCGGTTGCACCGGGTACGTTTGGTACATTACCTGCATTGCCAATGGCTTTCTTACTTCACCTTATAGGTGTTTCGGGTTGGGGGATGGCAATATTTTGCGCCATATTATTTGTTTGGGGAATTTATATATGCCGACAGACTGAAGCCGAGCTGGGGATACAGGATTATGGCGGTATTGTTTGGGATGAAATCGTCGGTATGATGCTGGTGCTGGCATTCATTCCTTTTTATTGGGGATGGTGGCTGGTAGCATTTATTTTGTTCAGAGTATTTGATGCGCTCAAGCCATGGCCGATTAAATGGTTTGATGCCCGCGTGCATGGCGGCTTCGGTATTATGTTGGATGATTTTATTGCTGCTTTATTTACTGTGTTGGTGTTGAATGTGGCGCAAATATGGTTTTAAAGCTGCGGGGTGAGTAAATGCGGGATAGTCATGCAATAAAAATTAATGTAACACCTGATTATATGGCTGATCATAGTAGTGTGATGAATGATAAATATGTTTTCAGCTATCATATTGTCATTCAAAATTTTGGGGAAGAGGTGGTTACCTTACGTAAGCGCTATTGGGAAATAACTGATGCGCACGGGGATGTTGAAAAGGTTTCTGGTGTCGGTGTTGTAGGAGAGCAGCCCATACTCTATCCAGGCGATACTTTTGAATATAGTAGTGGTGCCCATCTGAGAACACCTTGGGGAAGTATGCAGGGTTATTATGAGTTTGAAGATGATAAAGGTGATTATTTTTCTGTCCCCATTCCAAAATTTGATTTAAAAGCAGAATTTATTTTGCATTAAATCAGTTGATTAACTATTAAAAGCTGTCTGAAAAACCGGATAAAGGTTAGGGTTCAGGCGGCTTTTTTTAATTTATAGAATGGTTTGTTTGGGTGTGAAAAAATATGGTATTCCATATTTCGGGGTAGCAGAAATGGATAGGATATTAATATCCATATGAATAGATACTGGCTGCTTTGGGGTGGCTGTAAAAATCGTTTAGTAGTGAATGTTTTATCATAAGTTGTATCGTTTCCTTAACTTAAGCTTGTATTTCTTAACTTGGTATGGTGAAATGCTACCTTATTGAGGTGTTATTGTCGACAATTTATCAAGAAATATTGAGGAGCATATGGAAGCATTAAAAGAATTTTTTGATACTTTAGGAGGCTGGGTATGGGGACCTGCCATGCTGGTTTTGCTGGTAGGTACGGGCGTATTGCTGACCGTTATGCTGAAAGGTTTGCAATTCAGCATGCTCGGATATGCGTTGAAGCAAGCTTTTATGCCGCACAAAAAGAAAGCGGACGGCAGCGACCATGAAGGTGACGTTTCGCATTTTGGTGCATTGATGACTGCGCTTTCGGCGACTATCGGTACAGGTAATATCGCAGGTGTGGCTACGGCTGTTGTATTAGGAGGGCCGGGGGCAGTATTCTGGATGTGGATTACGGCTATTTTTGGTATGGCTACCAAATATGGCGAAGGTGTGCTGGCAGTTAAATACCGTACAGTTAACCGAAAAGGTGAAATGTCCGGTGGTCCGATGTATTACATAGAGCGTGGTTTGAATATGAAGTGGATGGCCATGCTGTTTGCTTTATTCGGTACGATTGCTTCATTTGGTATTGGTAGCTCGGTTCAATCGAACTCAGTCGCCCAATCTATCCAAAGCAGCTTTCACATTGAACCGTGGATCAGTGGCATCTTTCTGACGGCATTAACTGCTATCGTGATTTTGGGCGGTATTAAAAGTATTGCCAAAGTGGCTTCGGTAATTGTACCGTTTATGGCTATTTTCTATGTATTGGGCGGATTGCTGATTATCTTCCTGCATGCGGATATGCTGGTTCCGGCAATTGAAAAGATTTTAACCGAAGCATTTAATTTTAGCGCCGCCGCTGGCGGTATGGCCGGTGCGGCGATTCGTTACGGTGTGGCCCGCGGTGTATTCTCCAATGAAGCAGGTATGGGCTCGGCACCAATTGCTGCAGCAGCTGCTAAAACCGACCACCCTGTCCGCCAAGCTTTAGTATCAATGACGGGTACTTTTTTGGATACTATCATCGTATGTTCGATTACCGGTATCGTATTGGTTATGGGGCAAATGGGCAGCTTTAGCCCGGCTGATCAAACCGGTGCGGCTTTGACTACCCATACTTTTAACAATATGCTACCCGGTCCGGGTGGTTGGATTGTTACGATCGGCTTGATTTTCTTTGCATATTCTACCATTCTCGGCTGGTGTTACTATGGCGAGAAATGTGCGGCTTATGTTTTTGGAGACGGCTTCATCGGCATTTACCGGGTAATTTATGTAGCATCGGTTATGTTGGGAACAGTTGTCAGCCTTGATTTGGTATGGTCGGCAGCTGATACGTTCAATGGTTTGATGGCGATTCCCAATTTGGTTGCCTTACTCTTGCTCTCTAAAGTTATTGTAAATGAAACCAAGGATTTCAAAGCCAAGCGGGCAAGCGGGCAATTGCAGTAACAATATTTTATAAATTTCAGACGGCCTGAGTTATGTCTCAGGCCGTTTTGACATTGTGGCGACGATATACTAAAAATGAAGTATTAATTTTGAAAAGGCCGTCTGAACATGAACTCAGCTTATTTTGTTACCGGTACGGATACCGAGGTGGGTAAAACTTTTTGTACAGAAGCAATGTTGTATTTGGCTCGGAACAGTGGGTTAAAGGCTGTTGGTTATAAACCGATTGCTTCAGGTGTGGAAAAAAACGGATTGAATACGGATGTTTTGGCCTTGCAGCGGGCATCATATCCGTTGTTCGACTATAGCCGGCACAATATTTATACATTTGCCGAAGCAACTGCGCCACATTTGGCAGCGGCAGATAGTGGAGTGGAAATCGATATGCAGCGTATCAGCTCTGGACTATACAGCCTAAAAGAGCAGGTTGACATGGTGTTGGTAGAGGGCGCAGGCGGTTGGCATACGCCTTTAAGTATGCAGGCGGATTTTTCTGACTGGGTGGTTTGCGAGCAGTTGCCAGTGATCTTAGTGGTAGGTATGAAGCTCGGGTGCATCAATCATGCACTATTGACGGCAGAGTCTGTTTGCCGCTCAGGTTTACCATTGGTCGGGTGGGTGGGCAATTGCATTAATGAGCAGCCGCACCGGTTGGCAGACTATATAAAAACTTTACAAAGTAAAATTGCCGCACCTTTATTAGGTGTCGTACCTTACCGCATAGATGGCCGGGTACAAGACATAGCCTGCAATTTACAGCCTTGGTGGTAAATAATATTTCATAAATCAAATGTTTGTATGTAATTAAGCAACACTTGTAATGCTTGAAAAGCAAAGCGATTCGGTCTAGACTGAAATTACACCGTATATTTCAACGGTTGGATAGCCGCAGCGGTTTTGAACGTTGGTAAGCGGATTTTCCCTTGTTTTATCAAAGTGTCAAATATAGAAGTACTACCGGCCTTAAGCACGGGTTCATCAACAGAATGGAAGGAGTAGTATCGTGGCAAAAGATTTGAACGTATTCGACAAAGCATACGGTTTGCTGATTAACGGCGAGTGGACGAACGGCAGCAAAGGAGAGACGCTGACTTCGTATAACCCTGCCAATAATGAGCCTTTGGCAACTTTTATCGATGCCAGTAATGAAGATGTTGACGCGGCAGTGGCAGCTGCCCAAGAAGCTTTAAAGAGCTGGCGGCATACTACGGTTTACGAACGCAGTGCGATTTTGAACAAAATTGCTGATGTGATTGAAGAGCATGCGGAAGAATTTGCTTTACAGGAAACTTTGGATAACGGTAAGCCGATTCGTGAGACCCGTGCAGCGGATATTCCTTTGGCTGCCGAACATTTCCGCTATTTTGCAGGAGTCATCTTGGCCGAAGAAGGTAGTGTTAACGAAATCGGTAGCGAAGATATTTCCATTGTATTGCGTGAGCCTATCGGTGTTGTCGGCCAAATTATTCCGTGGAACTTCCCCTTCTTGATGGCGGCTTGGAAAATTGCCCCCGCATTGGCGGCCGGCTGTACCATTGTGATTCATCCTTCTTCGAGCACCTCACTGAGCTTGTTGTCTTTTGCCCAAAAAATTAATCACCTGTTGCCCAAAGGCGTATTGAACATCATCACCGGCAAAGGCTCTAAGTCGGGCGAATATATGCTGCATCACCCCGGATTTAATAAGCTGGCATTTACCGGTTCTACCGAAATCGGCCGGCATATCGGTATCGCCGCTGCTGAAATGCTGATTCCCGCAACTTTGGAGCTAGGCGGTAAGTCGGCGAATATTTTCTTTGACGATATGCCGTTTGACAAAGCTCTGGAAGGTGCCCAAAAAGGTATTTTGTTTAACCAAGGGCAAGTATGCTGTGCCGGTTCGCGTATTTTCGTACAGGAAGGCATTTACGATAAATTTGTTGCCGCTTTGGCAGAAGAATTTAAAAAAGTGAAAGTTGGCCTGCCTTGGGAAGATGATACCCAAATGGGGGCGCAAGTGAGTGTCGGCCAACTGGAAACGATTTTGAAATATGTGAAAATCGGCGAGCAAGAAGGCGCGCGTATCATTACCGGTGGTAAGAAAATCGAAGATGGTGCTTTAGGGCAAGGTGCGTTTGTCGAACCGACTTTGATTGCCGCCGACAGTAATGATAACCGTATTGCTCAAGAAGAAATTTTCGGACCGGTGGCAACCGTGATTAAATTCAAAACCGAAGAAGAAGTGATTGCCTTGGCCAACGACAGTGAATATGGTTTGGGCGGCGCAGTATGGTCGTTGAATATCAACCGTGCGTTGCGGGTGGCAAAAGCGGTTCAAACCGGCCGTATGTGGGTGAATTGCTATAACCGTTTGCCTGCGGGCGCACCGTTTGGCGGCTATAAAACTTCGGGTATCGGGCGTGAAAACCATAAAATGATGTTGGCTGCGTATACCCAAGTGAAAAATATTTATATCAGCATGCGTGAAGAGCGTGAAGGTATGTATTAAATATTCATTTGCTTGAAAATCAAATGCCGTCTGAAAAGTTTCAGACGGCATTTTTATAATAAAGGTAAACTTTATTTGATACGGGTAGCCATTAAGGTGTGAAGCCGGCGTTTGTCGGCTCGGGCCACTGTAAATTGCAAATTGCCGATTGCAACTTTCTCACCGCGCACGGGCAAGTGGCCGAGCTCTTGGATAACCAAGCCGCCTATGGTATCTACCTCTTCGTTACTGTATTGGGTGCCGAAGTATTCATTGATATCTTCGATTTCGGTAACGGCATTGATACGCCAGCGTTCGGCCGATACCGGGAAAATATTATCGGCGCTATCGTCTTCGTCAAACTCATCTTCGATATCACCGATAATTTGTTCGATCACATCTTCAAAGGTTACCAAACCTGAAGTACCGCCATATTCGTCTACTACGAGAGCCATGTGGTTGCGTTGTTCACGAAATTCTTTCAATAGCAAATTCAATGACTTACTTTCAGGCACAAATACGGCCGGGCGCAAAATAGCCTGTAAATTGAACTGCTCCGGGTTAAGGGTATATTTGAGCAGGTCTTTGGCATGTAGGATACCGAGGATTTCATCTTTATCTTCACCGATAACAGGGAAGCGGGAATGGGCGGTTTCTACAGCATAGGCAATGATTCGCTCGATACTGTCTTCCGCCTTAATTACGTCCATTTGGCTGCGCGTAATCATGGCGTCGCGCACTTCTAAGCCTGTAAAATCTAGGACTTTTTCCAACCTTAGGAGCGTATCGGTATCGAAAACCGATTGTGCGTGTGCCTGGCGAAGAATATCCAGTACTTCGGCTGAGGTTTCGGGTGCATCGCCTGAAAGGCGGCTAATCAAGCGTTCAAAAAAATTGGGCTTCGACGGGCTGTCGTCCATATTCAAATTCCATCTTGTGCGTAAGGGTTAGGGTATGCTAACTGATTCATGAGTCGGATTTCAAGCCCCTCCATGATTTCGGCTTCTTCATCTTCGATATGGTCGTATCCCATTAGATGCAGCGTGCCGTGTAGTGCAAGGTGGGCAAAATGTTGCTCAGGTGTTTTGTTTTGTTCGACGGCTTCTTTTAATACCACTTGCGGGCAGATAACTAAGTCGCCTTGGAGGCTGCTTTCGTGCTGTCCGAACAGTTGCTCGCCTTCGTTCAGCGCAAAGCTAAGGATATTGGTTGCATAGTCTTTCCCGCGATAGTCTCGGTTGTAGGCGCGCGCCTCTGCTTCATCAAGAAAAATCAGGCTGATTTCGGCTTGTCTGTACTCGTTTTTCAATGCTTGCCAGATCCAGCGGTAGAAGCTGCGTTCGCTTGGAATGTCGGTAATACTGGAATGGTTGGCAAAGTGTAGTTGCAGACGTTGCTGCTGTAAGGCTAAAAAAGGGTAACGTTTGGCTGCTTTCATGATTTTCAGACGGCTTATTTCTATTTTTTTATTTAACGGTGTGGGTTATACGTTAGGAAGAGCAGGTTGTTTGCCCCGTTGGTAATTGCGGTATTTTCGCCATGCCCAAAATACAATTATTAAGCTGAGTGCAACGGCTAGAAACGGCAAAAACAAGCTGAGTATAGTGAGAAATAGTGCGGTACCGGTTTCGGCTACCGACACGATAGGGTTGGCAATGCCGCCGGTGGTAACGGTGCTTGCCGCCCGCCCCGTCGCAGCCGTACCTTTAATTGCGGCTGCGGCCCCGCCTCCTGCAATAATGGCAAGAGTCCAAGTAACGGCAGGACTCAGATCGGCAGTAGTGGAAGCCATCACGGCCGTACCGGCCAGACCGGCGAGAGGAACGGCTAAAGTATCAAGTAGATTGTCGATAAAGGGAATGAGGTAGGCGGCTATTTCCGCAATGGTAGCTACGCCTAAAATAATCAGTGCTGGGGTGGAGGCTAACCATTGCCAGTTTTCATTAACCGGCCATAGGCCGAAATAGGCGGAAAGGCTTAGAGCAAATAGAGGGAGGAATACGCGAAAGCCGGAACTTGCGGCCAAACCTATGCCGAGGGCGATACTGATAATGGTAGTGAAAGTCATGACATTTTTCTATCGGAATAATATTCAAATCATACTGAAAGCCGGGAAAATTACATAATATATTTGCCTGATTTTTCAGCAGTATTGATTTAGATGTTGCACTATGGTTTTCATTGGAGTAGCCAAACCAAGATGGCCGAAAGGGCAGGCAAGCCTTGTACAAGCAGGATTTTTTTACTCGACGTTAATGCACCGAATATGGCGGCAATCAATACACAACCGAGAAAGAAGAGCTGTAGTGGCCGCGCCAGTTCGGGTGGAGCGAGCAGGCTCCATATAAGTCCAGCCGCCAAAAATCCGTTGTAGAGTCCTTGATTGGCGAATAGTGTACGGATTTCGCGCTGCTTTTGTTTTTCCAAGCTGATGCCGAAAGCACGCTCGGCACGGCGAGACGGCAGGCTCATCTCAAGCCACATGATCAGCAGATGTTCTACGGCAACGAGTAAAACTAATATCTGCAGCAAAACCCCCATATTTTATTCCTTTTCAGACGGCTTGTTCTGCTTCATCGGCAGCATCGTAAGCTTCGACAATTTTCTGTACCAACGGATGACGCACAACATCTTCACTGGTGAATGTATGGAAATATAATCCTTCAACATCACACAGTTTCTCTTTGGCATCTTTTAAGCCGGATTTGATATGCTTAGGCAAATCGATTTGGCTGAGGTCGCCTGTAATTACGGCTTTGGCACCGAAACCGATGCGGGTAAGAAACATTTTCATTTGCTCGGGCGTGGTGTTTTGCGCTTCGTCTAGAATCACATAAGCACCATTGAGAGTACGTCCGCGCATATAAGCTAACGGGGCGATTTCAATCAACCCTTTTTCCATCAGCTTGGTAACACGGTCAAATCCCATCAGATCGTAAAGGGCATCGTAAAGCGGCCGCAGATAGGGATCGACTTTTTGTGCCAAATCGCCGGGGAGGAATCCCAGTTTTTCTCCGGCCTCTACGGCAGGGCGCACCAAAACAATCCGTTCGACTTGGTGTTTTTCCATCGCATCCACGGCAGCGGCTACGGCCAGATAGGTTTTCCCCGTGCCTGCGGGGCCAAGGCCGAAAACAACATCATGATTCAGCAGAGCACGGATGTATCCGTTTTGGCGTGGCGTACGGCCTCCGATGCTGCCGCGTTTGGTACGGAAGTAATATTGATGGTCGTATTTTTTCGGTTCGAAATCGGAATCACGCGTTTTGGCTTCTACCGCAGCCAGACGGATATCATTTTCACTCAATTCGCCTTTTTCAGCGACATCAGCCAGAGCCAAAAGGGCTTCTCTTCCCGCATGAGCCAGTTCGCCCAGAAAGGTGAAATCACTGAAGCGTCGGCTGATTTGGATATTCAAAGCCTTGCCTAATGTTTGAAGATGGCTGTCGAGAGGGCCGCAGAGACGCTGTAAAACAGTATTGTCGATATCATCGAATTTCAAATGAACGGTATGGCTCATAGTAGAGGTTGAACTTTCCTATATTGATTGGGATAGATTACCACTTAGTGTGGCCGGGCATATTAAAAATCAATAGTAGTATGTAGATATTACAGTTAGTGCTGAGATTGGTTGCGGTAAATTTTTTTGTCTACCACATAAACCAACAGCAATACCGGCAGACCGATTAGAGCCGTAAACATAAAAAAGCCCGGATAGCCTATTTTATCAACCATTGCGCCCGAATATCCGCCTAGTGTTTTGGGCAGTAATGTCATTAAAGAGCTGAAAATGGCATATTGCACGGCGGTAAAGCGGATATTGGTAAGGGCAGACAAAAAAGCGATAAAAACCGCACCGGCCAAGCCAGCCGCTAAGTTATCGAAACCGACGGCCAGATACATAAAGGCGACATCATGTCCGCGATAGGCCAATGCAATAAACAACAGATTAGTTGCAGCAGCCAATATGGCTCCCAGCATCATCATTTTCATTAATGAAAATTTTTGTGAGAGCAAACCACCCAAAAAGCCGCCGCCGATAGCCATCAATACACCGAATGTTTTTACCGCAGCAGCGATTTCTTCTTTGCTAAATCCCATGTCTTGATAAAACACATTGGAAATCACGCCGGCCACAATATCCGAAATACGGTATATCCCGATTAAGGCCAGCAACCATAATGCCGAAGAACCATAGCGGCGGAAAAAGTCGGCCACAGGTTCTATCCAAGTTGCAACCGCCAGCGACTTCGGAACCAAACCGCTTTTCACAATGGCTGTTCCCACCGCTACTGCCGCAGCCGTAGATAATAATAGGCGTACCGCTTCAAGCAAAAAACTGGTGAAAATGCCGTCTGAAGAAGGTAATACACTGCCGATTGTAGAAAATACGGCCACAAAAGCAGCAATCGATACGGTAAACAATAGCATCAAGCGTAGATTCTCGCCCGCAGGGCGGGCAGGTGTAATCTTTTGCGAACTTTCCGGCTCCCGTGTGAGCAATGTAGTGAAAATACCCACCCCCATCACGGCTGCCATAATGAAATAAGTTTGCTGCCAAGCTTCATAAACATAAGCTTTTTCGTGAGAGCCTAATTTTGCCGCTAAAAATAAAGCTCCTGCGCCGGCGACAACCATGCCGAGGCGGTAACCCGCATTATAAGTAGCCGCCGTTACCGACTGCATGGCGACATTGTCTGCCGAGGCTTCGATACGGTAAGCGTCAATCACAATATCTTGGGTAGCAGATGAAAAGCCGAGCAATACGGCAGCAGCAGCCATATAAATTAGTGCCGTTTCATTGACAGGGTTTACCAAAGCCATACAGCAAATCGCTGCGACAATCGCACACTGAGAAGCCAGCAGCCAACCGCGACGCCGCCCTAATAATTTGGTCAGAAGCGGTAGCGGTAAAGAATCAATCAGCGGAGCCCACACAAACTTGAAAGAATATGCCAAAGCCGCCCAGCTGAACATGGTTACCGTACTACGGTCCACTCCGGCCTCTCTCAGCCAAAGAGACAGGCTGGAAAAAATCAGCAGAATCGGGATGCCGGCAGAGAAACCGAGAAAAAACAAAGTTACTGCACGGCGGTCAGTATAGGCAGCCGCGGCAGTCAGCCAGCTTTTATTCGAGGAGGAATTTGAAGTCATGCGTATAATCCGGAGTCTTGTTTTCAGACGGCTTTAAAAATAATCAAAATAGTTTTCTATTGTAGCAATAAGCCGACAGGCCGTCTGAAAAGATTTTTTATATTTCGGCATGAGATGCCCGACCTGTAAGGCTTTATTTTCCTTGTTGGCAATCATAATGCATATGTCGGATGTTTTATTGTTGAATAAAAAGATAAAGTATCTATAATTACGTTATATTTTGTAATGATTAGCTAGAAAAGCTTTTGCTCTGTATTGAGTTTTTAATATTTAAAGAGGATATTATGGGATCGAAAACGCCTATCAGAAATATAGTCATGACAGCAATTTGTGCAGCCGTATTGACCGCTTGCGGAGGCGGCGGTGGAGGTAGTGGCGCAAGTGGGACATCTTTAAATACAGAGTTGCTTGCAAATGCTCGGGAAGTACGTCAAGTGATGGATCAAATTGAGGCTTTACCGAGTGCTGAGGATCTAACTGTAGAGCATACGGAAGCATTGAAAGCCGTATTAAATAACTATACAAATCTTAGTAATGCTCAAAAGAGCCTGGTTCCTAAGGCCAGTAGAGACAAATTGTTAGAATTGCTTAAAGCGGCAGAATCATTAGCTCAAAATAATAATGTAGGCAGTAATACTGCCGATACTAATTTAGATAGTATTGAAGATAATAATAGTTTGCCAGCTTTGAATTTACCTGTACCGTTGCATACTCACTTTATTAAATCGGATAGTGCTCAGCAACATAACCCTCATATGCAGTTGAGAAAAGTGGATGGCAAGCCTGCGTTGGTCGATACGCAAATTGGTTTAATTCGCAGCCTAATTTTAAAACCAAATGATCGTCTTATTGTAGATGGTGCAGTACTGAGTGCAGATACAGCTGTAGGATATTTAACACCTTATTCTGCCGTTGCAAAAGCAAGTTCTGCAGGGACAACCATCGAAAATATCAGCCCTTTATATGGTGAGGAAAAGGGATATTATTCTGTTGCAAAAAGCTCTTTAGATGAAGAAATCATACCTATTTTTAACAAGTTAAAAGCTGCGCGCGAGATTTTAGAGGATGAGGAAGCTGATCTGAAAGCAAAGATAAAAGCGCAACAAGAGATTGATAAATGGGAACCAATTTATACAGACTATATGGCTCGCCGACAGAATATGGCTGGACAGGTAGTCAATATCCTGAACGAGATCAATTACATTAAAAAGGATGTTAATGGTTTAATGTTTGATAAAGCAGTTGATGGAGTTTATGCCATTCAGTTTGAAAATGGTGTTCAGGTGGTGATTCATGATCCGGCAGCGGCAGGTTGGACTTATCAGACCTTTGCACATTACTTTGATCCGAATAATGGCATTTCTCATGGCTATCAAAGTTTGGGTGATGAAACTGCTGTCAATGAGATGCCTATCAGTGGTACTGCCACCTACAAAGGTATTTCAACGGCTTACTTAGTTAATAAAGAAGGCAATCACCAACTGACTTCTAAGGTAACCGCTGTAGCGGACTTTGCGAAAAAAGGTATTCGCTTTGCAACCAGCGATTCCCAAATTCATAAGGCTCAAAACGGTATACGTGTTTCCACACCTGCAGATAAATATAACTTAACGGGAACTGCCAAATGGGGAAATAATGAAAACTCATTTAAAGGTACGGTCAATACAGCTGACAATACTTTGAGCGGTACATTGAATGGTAAGTTTTACGGAGGTGCTTCTGTTGCGGAGATCGGCGGTACTTACGGTTTGAGCGGTAAGGACCAGCAGCTGATCGGCGGCTATGGTGCCAAGCGTCAATAATAATGGTTGATTTAGAAAACCGCTTGATTTCAAGCGGTTTTTCTTGTTTTCGTGTGTTTTTATCTTTAAGGGGGGATATCATTTTTGAATAAGTCAATATTCAAATCGGTATTGTTTTTAGGGCTGACTTATATTGTTAGTAGCGGAGTTGTAATAGCGGAGACTATTCCGAAGGCAAATGATGTGGGGCTTCCCCAGAATACGCCTGAACTCAAACTGAATATACCTGAGCCTCAACTAGGCAAGTATCGCCATGTGGAGGCTGTCACAAAAGATATGCCAGTAATTGAAGTGAATGAGGCAGATTTAGTGAATAATCCTGCTTTACTGGAGCGAGCTATGCAATCTGCCGTTGCATCCGGAAACTTTCCTGGGATTAAGGTGTTATTGCCTGTTTACCGTATGTGGCCGCAGCATAATGAAGGTTTGGCAAAATTTGCCCAAGCCGTATTGGCTCAGTCTGAGGGTAGGGCAAATGAAGCAGTAGGGCTATATCGTGAATTGGTTGCAGCAGAACCTGATGCTCCTATGTTGCGCTTCAGAATGGCACAGGCCTTATTTGAAGATCAGCAAAATGAGGCTGCGGCGGATCAATTTGATCGTTTGCAGGCGGAAAGCCTGCCTGAAGTTGTGCGTGAAGGCATTGAACATTATCGGCAAGCGTTGCGTGAGCGTGATGCTTGGCAGACATATGCCGGTATCAGTGTGATACGTGAAAGTAATATAAATCAGGCTCCGCAACAGCAATATTTAGGTAAATATTTGGAGCAGAATCAATGCGCGGATGCCAAAGCAGAGGATCCGAATGATGATTGTTATCGTGGGTGGCGTTTTGATCAGCCTATTGATGCATTGGCTTTAAGTTATCAGGCGGGTGCAGATAAAAAGTTTTCTTTAAGTAACGGTTACTATTTTAAATTTACTGCAGATTTATCCGGTAAGGATTATCCTTCTTATAGCCGTTATAATGATTTGACAATGCGTATCGGTGCGGGAATAGGCTGGGCAGATAGCCGTAACGATCTGGGTGTGATACCTTTTCATGAGCGGCGTATGTATGGAAATGATGCTTATAGTTACACCAATGGGATCAGAAGCTATTGGAATCATTGGTTGTTATCAAATCTCCAGCTAGCCACGGTAGGAGAGATGAGTCGTTTGAAAAACCAACAACGGGAAAGATCCGATAGTAAGTCACATCTGATAGGAATATCTTGGATGTATTATCCGTCTGCTAAACAATATTGGCTATTAGGCGGAGATCATTATCAGGAGCGTAATCCGGAAGATAAAAGTGATAGTTTTAACCGCTATGGGGTACGAGCCGGTTTAGGATATGAGTGGGCTTCAGGGTTGTCTGGGCGTGCTCAAGTGGGGTATGCAAAACGCCGCTATCAAGCACCAAGTTTCTTTAGTGAAAATGATAGGCGACAAGATTCTGAGTTGGCGGCTTCTATTTCGATATGGCATCGGGCAGTTTACTTTAGAGGTATTACTCCGAGATTGACATTTTCTCATCAGCGCAATAACAGCAACGATCCTTTTTATACTTATCAGAAGAATCGTTTATTTGTTGAATTCAATAAGACTTTTTAGTAGCCGCGTATCATGTCGATATGCGGTATAATCAACCGTTCGTATCCTTTTTACTTCACGGTTGTTTCGGCTGTGGAGATTCAGACGGCCTGAGGAGATTATGTCAACGGAAAATTCTAATTCCCCCGATTTCAGCCGCCGCGCCAAGCTTCGGCAAAACAGCATTTATCTGTTACCAAATGCTTTTACGATAGCGGCGTTGTTTTCGGCATTTTTCGCCATTACTCAAGCTATGCACGGTCATTATGAAACGGCAGCAGTTGCAGTGTTTATCGCTATGCTGCTTGACGGGATGGATGGTCGTGTGGCACGTTGGACCAATAGTCAAAGTGCGTTTGGTGAGCAGCTTGACAGTTTGGCTGATATGGTAAGTTTCGGATTGGCTCCGGCGTTGATTGCTTATAAATGGCAACTTTGGCAGTTTGGTAAAATCGGCTATTCGGTTGCGTTTATTTATTGCGCATGTGCGGCTTTGCGTTTGGCATTATTTAATACGCTGATCGGTAAGGTGGACAAGCGTTGGTTTATTGGTATTCCCAGCCCGACTGCCGCGGCATTGGTGGTAGGGTTGATATGGGTTAACCATAGTTATGAAAGTTTGCCCGGCGTTAAGTGGTTCTGTTTATTGATTACATTGTTTGCCGGTTTGTCGATGGTGGTGCAGATTCCGTTTTGGAGTTTCAAAGAAATCAATGTACGCCGGAAAGTTCCCTTTGTAGCGATGATTTTGGCCATGTTGTTGCTGTTGGTAGTGGCAATGGAGCCTTCTTTAGTGCTGTTTCTGTTTTTCTTGGGCTATAGTTTGTCGGGCTATGTGATGTTTGGCTACAAATGGTGGAAGCAGCGCCAATAAGTGCAAGGCTGGCAGCTGGTTGAAATGATTTTAATCGGCTGTTTTTTTGGTTTTGTACGGGATTTGTAGAGCCGCTTCATTTTGATGGAGCGGCTTTTTTCAGACGGCCTGAGTGGTTGTCTGTTAAGTTGCGGTGAGGGGCCGCCTGAAAATATATGTGGACCATTGAAATTATTTTAGCCATGTTGGCCGTAGGTGCTTTCGCAGGTTTTATTGCAGGCTTGCTGGGTATCGGCGGAGGTATGATTATTGTGCCGGTGGTGTTGTGGGTGTTGCAGCTTCAAGGATTGCAGGGGTTATCGCATGCCCAGCATATTGCCGTTGGTACTTCTTTTGCTGTGATGGTGTTTACGACTTTCTCCAGCGTGTTGGCACAAAACCGTAAAGGGGCAGTAGATTGGCATATTGTGCGTAATATGGCTCCGGGCATGGTGGCGGGGGTGGTATTGGGTGCGATATTAGCTCAGTTTATTTCTAACCGTGCGTTACAAATCTTTTTTGTTGTATTTACCGTGGTGATTGCTTTGCGTACGCTGGCCAATGTAAAACCTAAACCCAGCCGGCATTTGCCTGAGCGTATGGGATTGAGCGGCGTAGGGGCGCTCTTTGGCTTGATATCCAGCTGGGTAGGGATTGGCGGCGGTTCGTTGTCGGTGCCCTTCATGTTGTACTGTAATGTGCCCGTACATCGTGCCGTGGGCACTTCTGCTGGTTTGGCTTGGCCGATTGCCGTAGCCGGTGCATTGGGGTATTTGATTTCCGGATGGGGTGTAGCGGGTTTGCCGGCCGGCAGTTTGGGATTTTGGTATTTGCCTGCAGTAGTAGTTTTAAGTGTGGCCACGGTATTGTTTGCTCCGTTGGGTGTGAAGGTGTCGCATAAGCTGCCGTCTGAAAAGTTGAAATTGGCTTTTGGTCTATTACTTTTGGTTATTGCTGCGCAAATGCTTTGGAAAATGTGGGGCTGAGTAAAGGAAAGGTATTTACATCGTGCCGCCTTAATTAGGCGGCTTTTTATTGGGTGAGTTGGTTTTTAAATACGTTATGACGTCTTGAAAAAGAGAGTATTGGAACCATGTTTAATTGTACATTAAGTGATTTATAAGGAAATTTGTAATGTTGAAAACCACCACGCCCACTATTGAAGGCCGCGAGATTGCCGAATATTTGGATATTGTTGTCGGAGAAGCTATTTTAGGCAGCAATATTTTCAAAGATATTTTGGGGTCTATTAGAGATGTTGTCGGTGGCCGCTCCGGTGCTTATGAACGTGAAATGCGTAATGCGCGTGAAACTGCTTTTGCGGAGATGGAGGAGTATGCCCGTAAGCTGGGTGCGGATGCCGTGGTCGGAGTGGATATTGATTATGAAGTTATCGGCCAAAGTGGTTCGATGATGATGATGGTGAGCGTGAGTGGCACGGCAGTGAAGCTCAAGTAAAATACTAAGCCGATTGTGATTGTGTAGGAAGTGAAAAGGCCGTCTGAATATTTTTTCAGACGGCCTTTTTTCTATGGTGTTTTTATTTGCTTAGAACCATTGGAAAACAAAGAAAATAAAAGTGTGCAAAATGAATATGGGTACCAGAATGCCGAAGGACCAAACCATATAGCCAAAAAAGCTCGGCATTTTGACTTTGCGCTGTTCGGCAATTGATTTCACCATAAAGTTCGGTGCGTTACCGATATAGCTTAGAGCCCCCATAAATACCGAACCCATAGAAATAGCCAGTAATGAATGGAACAGCGGGCCGGTCATTAGTGACTGGGCATCTCCACCTGCCATATTGAAAAACACTAAATAAGTAGGAGCGTTGTCCAAGAAAGCTGAAAGTAGGCCGCTCATCCAGAAATACATGGTGTTGACGGGGTTGCCGTCTGCATCGTGTACCATTGAAATCAAGCCGCGGAACGCACCGGCCTCGCCGGCTTTAAGGATTGCCAATACAGGGGCGATGGTGATGAAAATACCAAGGAAGAGTTTACCTACTTCTAAAATAGGATCCCAGTTGAACTCATTGCCCGCGCGAACTTGCTTGGGCGTAATTGCTAAGGAAATACCGGCAAGAGCAAGTAAAATCAGGTCGCGTACTAGGTTTTGCAATTGGTAGGTGCTGCCGAGAATTTCAAAACCGGGATGGTCGGGCTTCCACAAGCCTGACATCAGTACCGAACCAACTACGCCCAAAAGCAGTAGGAAATTCCATTTGCCGAAGATTTTCAACGGGCTGTCGGGAGTCGGATCCGTATCGCTGACTTCATCTTCTTTTTTATACAGATAGCTGTCTAGCAAGTAGAACACAAGCAGCAAAATGGCGGCGCTGATAAATACGGGAGGGAGCATGTGTTGCACCGTCCACATAAAGTCTACGCCTTTTAAAAAGCCTAAAAACAGAGGTGGGTCACCCAGAGGAGTGAGACCACCGCCGATATTGGCAACTAAGAAAATGAAGAAAACCACCACGTGTACACGGTGTTTGCGGTTATCGTTGGCTTTCAGTAACGGACGGATTAAGAGCATGGCAGCTCCTGTAGTGCCCATTAATGATGCCAAAACGGTTCCGATAGCCAAAATAGTAGTGTTGGTTTTAGGGCTGCCGTGTAAATTACCCCAAACTAAAATACCGCCCGATATGGTGTAGAGTGCCAATAAAAGCAGGATAAAAGGAATATATTCTTCGATCAATGCATGTGCAATGGTATGCACGGCGGCACCGAAGCCATAAAAAATAATAAGCGGAATCAAAAAGAGTATGGTCCAAAAGGCCGTCACTTTACCAAAATGATGATGCCAAAAGTGTGGCGCCAATAATGGAAATAAGGCGATTGAAAGCAAAATGAGGGCAAAGGGCAGACCCCAAATCAGGCTTAGGCTGGCGCCGTCAAAAGAGGCGGCTTGTGCAAACAGCGGCATGAGCAGCATGGGGATAAGAGCGTTGTGAAGGCGCATCGGCTATCCTTTTCCGTTAAGGGTAATCGAAATTGATGTGTTAACCTCTGTAAAAGTTAACTTGTTGATTTTAATTTATCCCGGAAATTGTAAAGGGAAAGGCCGCATTATACTGCACTTGCCCGTTTTTGCCGACAATTTTGCAGTTTTATTTAATTGGTTGGCTAAAAAAACTTATAAAAATAAATTGGATAGCTGATTTGGTGCTTTTGAAAGGATAGGGACTGACTAAGCGTCCGGTAATCGCCACATCCAAAAAGCTACCGAAATGCAAACCATTGTAGCGATTGCTATCCACCATTGCATAGGAAATCGTACCCATAGCAGCAAACATGAAAAAGCCATCATGCTGAAGGCCAAATATTTGGCTTTTTTAGGAATGGCCCGACGGGTTTCCCAATTTTTAATGATAGGGCCGAAGTAACGATGTCTGCTTAGCCAATGATGAAAGTGAGGGGAAGACTTCGCCCAACAGCCGGCAGCAAGGAGAACAAAAGGAGTAGTGGGTAGTATGGGTAGAAAAATTCCGATAATGCCCAGAGTCAGGGCAATTATGCCGCAGCCCGCAAATAGCCAGCGTATCATGTGGTTTCCGTTTGTTTGGAATGTAACGGACAAGTGGGAATCTCAAGTTTACGCCATCCTTCATGCCCCATATTTTCTAAAAGGGCGATATTGCGTTCGAAAATATCCGCAGCATTGGGAAAAGCTTCGGTTGCCTTGGCAATGCTGTCTTCGCGAATAAGATGAAGGGTAGGATAGGGCGAACGGTTGGTATAGTTGCTGATATCGTCGGGAGAAGTCCCTTCGAATTGGAAGCGGGGATGAAACGGTGCGATCTGTATGATGCCTTCGAGCCCGTTATCGGTAATGGCTGCATCGGCCAAATCCAGCATATCATTAAAAATCAAAAAGTCGGTAAATAAAGTTGGGTGTACCAGTAAGGTAGTTTCGGTTTCTTCAGCTGGAGTTTCTGCGAGAAATTGTAATTCACGGTCAAGATCTTCTAAAAAACCGTCTAAATGCTTGGCGTGGCTTACGCTGATGCGGATACGGCCTTTGGCATGGGGTGCTTTGGCAAATGGGCAGAGATTTAATCCGATTACGGCTTTTTCAAGCCAAACTAAGGTATGTCGGATTATGGTTTGGTCGTCGGCATTCATCGGTATCTTAATGTGTTTGAAGTGCTTGAATATGGGCTGGTTATTTTAACAAAGCTAGGATTTATTACCAAATGATTGCGTGAGCTGTAGCAATCGAAAAAGGAATGCTATTAAAGGTGGAAAAAGACGTTAAAAGTTAATGTATGTATTTTATAGAGAATCTGGAGGCCGTCTGAAAATAAAATGATCTAGCGGTTGTCATGGTTTATAAGGAATAAGAAAACACGACGGTTCACACCGTCGTGTTATACATGGTAAGAATAAGGCTTTAATCTTGTTGGTTTAAGTGCCCCAAGGGCAGAGCAGTTGTATTTTTGATTTCTTTTAAGACAAAGCTGGACTTTGCGTCTTGCACACCCGGGTGTGATAAGAGTGTTTCTAATACGAAATGAGAGAATGCGTTCATATCTGTGAAAAACGCATGTAAGAGATAATCGGTTTCTCCGGTTAGGGCAAAGCAGCTTAGTACCTCGGGCCATGTTTGTATAGCAGAGGCAAATTGGTCGCGCGACTCGCTGGCTTTATCAATAGACACGCGGATAAAAGCCTGTAAGCCGAGTTGTACGGCAACCGGAGAAAGTAGGGCAGCATATTGACGGATAATACCCGCATCTTCCAATTGTTTCAGACGGCGTAGGCAGGGGGAGGGAGAGAGTGCCACACGTTCAGAGAGTTCGACATTAGTCAGACGACCGTTTTCCTGTAAGACTTGGAGGATCTTGAGATCGGTTTTATCTAAAGTGATTTGTGCCATTTTCGATTCCTTATTTTTTTCTTCTATTTGGCATACATGCCAGTATGTATGTGTCCTTAAATATATTCCAATTTAATTTAACATACAATAGTTTAAAAAAATTAATTTTTTAAAATAATGTGTGATTAGGGTGGTGTTGTCCGGCCTCATGTTGTGATTTTGAGTAATAACAGTTTAAAAGTAATTTTTGTAAAATTATTTTGTAAAGTTTTGGAAATCAGGCCTTGCGGCATTGCGAAAATACAGCCATAATCCGAAAGCATATGCAGGAGAGAGTGCGCCCGTCGGCGTGCCACCGAAGGCGCAGATACCCTTAAATCGCTCAGGTAAAAGGACTGCATATTGTCAACAAAAAATCTGGAGAGTGGCGCGGCTGCGCCCACCGAAGGGGAGAAAGCCGTTTTACGGCTGAAAATCTCAGGTATCAGGACAGATAGGGGCGCGTGTAATCAAACGCGGCGGCCTGCTATGCTGTTTTTTCTTTATTGAAGTAAGAGCGTCCCAATTAAGGCACAAAGAACGGCTGCAAAAAATCCGACGCATGCCGTCTTTGCCTTTGGCCCGATTATGCTCAGGCAAATGGCTATTGTGGAATAACTGAAAACATGGAGAAACTTGAGATGACTACCCTGAAAACCACCCCTTTTTATTCTGCCCACCAAGAGGCAGGCGGCAAGCTGGTTGATTTTGCCGGCTGGCAGCTGCCTGTAAACTATGGTTCCCAAATTGTCGAACATGAAGCCGTGCGCACAGATGCCGGTATGTTCGATGTTTCACATATGCTGGTTTCCGATATTCGTGGTGCGCAAGCCAAAGCGTGGCTGCAAAAACTGCTCGCTAATGATGTGGCCAAACTGGGTTTTGTCGGAAAAGCCCTGTATTCTGCCATGCTGAATGAAAACGGCGGTGTGATGGATGATTTGATCGTGTACCGCGCCAACGAAGCCGAAACTGCCTACCGCATCGTATCCAATGCCGCTACCCGAGAAAAAGACTTGGCACAATTTGCCAAAGTGGGCGAGGAATTCGGTATCGAAATCACTCCCCGTTACGATTTGGCCATGTTGGCCGTGCAAGGTCCTAAAGCCATTGAAAAACTGCTGACGGTTAAACCGGAGTGGTCAGATACCGTTAACAACCTCAAAGTATTCCAAGGTGCCGATTTGGGTAACGATTGGTTTGTCGCCCGCACTGGTTATACGGGAGAAGACGGCGTGGAAGTGATTTTGCCCGGTAGTGAGGCTCCCGCATTTTTCAATGCTTTACGTGCAGCAGGCGTACAGCCTTGCGGCTTGGGCGCACGCGATACATTGCGTATGGAGGCAGGTATGAATCTTTACGGCCACGACATGGACGACGACACCAGTCCGCTACAAGCAGGTATGGGTTGGACGGTTGACCTGAAAGATGAAACCCGCGATTTCGTCGGTAAATCCGCATTGGTGGCTTTGAAAGAAAAAGGCGTGGATGTAAAACAAGTTGGCCTGCTGCTGGAAAAAGGCGGTGTATTGCGCGAAGGTATGGAAGTCGTTACCGAGTTTGGCAAAGGCATTACCACCAGCGGCGTATTCTCGCCCAGTCTGAAACAATCTATCGCCATTGCCCGCGTACCTAAAGATACGGGTGATACCGCCAAAGTAATTTTGCGAGGAAAAGAAGTGGATGTGCGCGTTTTGAAACTGCCGTTCGTGCGTAACGGGCAGAAGCAGTTTGATTAATAGTTTTCAGACGATCTGAGCATATCTTTAAGATCTTAAATCTATGAGTATTTAATCTGTATTTAATTTATAGAGGAGTAAAAATGCTACGAAGATTTAATCCGAATTCGACTCAAGCTGGGAGAGCATTGCAAGCGTGGCAAATTTTGATTTCAGCTGCAATGAATCGACAAACACATACATATAAAAGCCTTTCTATTTTAATGTTTGGACATCAGGCAACAGGGGTTTTAGGGGGAACTTTGGGACATATTGCTTTTTATTGTAATGAAAATAACTTACCACCCTTAACAACTCTAGTGGTGAATAGTGAAACGGGCTTGCCAGGAGAAGAAATACCAGTTTCTCAAGATTTAAACTCTTTACGAGAAACGGTTTATAACTTTGATTGGTATGATATCTATCCTCCAAGCGAACAAGATCTAAAAGAGGCAAATAGTCGTAAACAATTCAGATAAATTGAATAAGTATTAATTCTTTAAACGTTTTAATTTAATAAATTTTGAGGAGTTTTCTATGAGCAATATCCCAGCAGAATTAAAATATGTATCCAGCCACGAGTGGTTGCGCGCAGAGGCAGACGGTTCGGTAACCGTAGGCATTACCCATCACGCACAGGAATTGTTGGGCGATATCGTATTTGTAGAATTACCCGAAGTGGGCGCCAATTTGGCAGCCGAAGACCAAGCCGGTGTAGTGGAGTCGGTGAAAGCCGCATCTGACGTTTATGCGCCGATTGCCGGTGAGGTTGTTGCAGTCAATCAAGAGTTGGTAGACAGCCCAGAAACTGCCAACAGCGATCCTTACGGCGCGGGCTGGTTCTTCAAAATCAAACCGGCCGATGCGACAGCTTTAGACGGCCTGTTGACTGCCGAACAATATGCGGCTGAGATTGGCTAAGTATTGAAAAAGCCGTCTGAAAACGATAACCGGTTTTCAGACGGCTTTTTATTTTAAGGCTGTTGTCTTTGCAAAAACAGTACCGGATCATCAGTCCGAAGGCTGGAGCGATTGGCATACCATCGGTGGCAGAGTGCGGTTTTTGTGTAGATTTCAGAATATGAGATGGAGGCGGACGGATTAGGCCGAGCCGTTTGATGAAGGCAGTTTTAAGATGAAAACTATCGGTATTATCGGCGGTATGAGCCCTGAAAGTACGGTATTGTATTATCAAATCATCAACCGTGAAATTAATCGTCTTTTGGGCGGCAATCACAATGCTGAAATCGTGATGCACAGTGTTGATTTCGAGCGTATTGCCGCTATGCAGCGCAGCGGTGATTGGGTCGGAGCCGGGCAGGCGTTGGCTGACAGTGCGCGCAAATTACAAAATATTGGTGCCGATGTGCTGTTGTTGGCTACTAATACCATGCACAAAGTGGCTGATGATATTCAGGCGGCGGTTGATATTCCGTTGTTGCACCTGATTGATGCTACTGCCAGTGCGCTAAAAGCCGAAAATATGCGAACTGTCGGTCTGCTGGGTACGCGCTTTACCATGAGCGACGGTTTTTATAGTCGGCGGATGCAGAGTTTGGGTATTGAAATTTTGGTGCCGTCTGAAACCCAACAAGGTGAAATCCACCGTATTATTTTTGAAGAATTGTGCCGTAACCGCATTTTGCCCGAAGCTAAAGCTTATTATGTGGAAGCGATAGAGGCTCTGAAGGCTCAAGGCGCACAGGCTGTCATATTGGGATGTACGGAAATCGGCTTACTGATACAGCCCGAGGACAGCCCGCTTCCGGTGTTCGACAGCGCTGAGATTCATGCCCGGGCAGCCGTGGATTTTGCTTTGCAGAATTAAGCCTATAAGAGTGATTGTGCGGCGAAGGCAATAGCCAAACCGTAAAAAAGGTGGGAAATGAGTTATTGCGATTATGCCAATGCCTTGCCGGCGGATACCGATAATCCGAACAAGCATTATCATGACCATGCCTATGGTTTTCCGATTGAGGATGACAATGAGTTGTTTGAACGGTTGGTGTTGGAAATTAATCAAGCAGGCTTGAGTTGGACTTTGATCCTGAAAAAACAGGTGGCTTTTCAGACGGCTTATTCGGGCTTTGATATTGCAGCCGTAGCGGCTTACGGCGAGACGGATCGTGAGCGTCTCTTAGCCGATCCGGGTATCGTGCGCAACCGTTTGAAAGTGGACGCCGCTATTTACAATGCACGCCAAATTTTATTATTGCAGCAGCAATACGGCTCTTTTAAGCAATGGCTGGATACTCATCATCCGCGCAGTAAAGAAGCTTGGGTGAAACTGTTTAAAAAGCAATTTAAATTTGTGGGCGGCGAGATTGTGAATGAATTTTTAATGAGTACAGGCTATCTACCCGGGGCACATGAGCCCGGTTGTCCGGTTTATGAAAAAACCTTGGCGGCGAAACCGAAATGGTTGGAAGCCAAACTTGAAGCCTAGGTAATGCGGGCCGTCTGAAACATATAACTGTTAACGAAGAAACACTATGTCTTTACCCAAGCAAGACGATAATCCGAAATTACTGCTGATGCTCGCCATCGCATTAATCGGCGTGTTTGCTTTTTTACAAGTATATTCGATCCAGGCAATTTTGCCCGTTTTGGTGCGTGATTTACACGCCAGTGAAGTACAGGCAGGATTGGCAGTAGGGGCGACGGTGTTGGGTGTGGCTTTAATGTCGCCCTTTATGGGTATGCTTTCCGATGCGCTCGGGCGCAAGGTATTTATTGTCGGTTCGTTACTGTTTTTAGCGGTACCGACAGCTTTGCTGGCAGGAGTCCGGTCGATAGAGGCTATGATGGCTTACCGCTTTTTGCAGGGATTGGCGGTTCCAGGCATAACCGTGGTGCTGATTGCCTATGTGGGTGAAGAGTTCGGCGGTAGGGTGATGGCCAGGTTGATGTCGCTATATGTGTCGGGCACTGTATTGGGCGGTTTTTCCGGGCGTTTTATGCTCGGTCATTTAAACGAATGGATAGGTTGGCGGCCGGCCTTTTACGTGATGGCGGCGTTAAGCTTGGTTAGTGCGTTTTTTGTTTGGATGCAATTACCGCCTTCGCAACGCTTTGTACCGAAACCGAATATTCAGATGGCCTTGCAAACGTTGGCAGGGCATTTGCATAACCGCTACGTGATAACGTCCTGTACTTTGGGTGCTTGCGTACTGTTTTCGCTGGTAGGCTGTTTTACTTATATCAACCTTTATTTGGCTGACGAACCCTATGCGCTTAACAGTGGTCAGTTGGCCAATCTGTTTGCCGTGTATTTGATCGGTATGGTGATTACGCCGCTTTCTGCCAAGCTGATCAACCGCTTTGGCAGCGCACGCACCGTAATGATGGCGGTGGGGCTGTCGGTATTGGGCGTGTCGGCGACTTTGTTGCCGCCGCTGCCGGCCGTAATTGTTGCATTGGCTTTGATGTCGTCGGGGGTATTTATTACCCAAGCGGCAACCATCAGTTACATTGCTGCTAATGTAACCGAAGGACGCTCGCTGGCCTCGGGGCTTTACTACATGGCTTATTACAGCGGCGGTACCGTGGGTGCATGGCTATGCGGTTTGGCTTACCGCTACAGCGGTTGGCATGGTGTGGTGGCAGCTTTGTTTGCCGTGCAGGTATTGGCTCTATTGATTGCGGGCAAAGGCATGGTGAGAACCATGATGGCAAAGCAGCACAGTTAACATGGTAATGAATAAATGCCGTCTGAAAGTTTCAGACGGCTTATACTGCAGTATTGTGAAACAACAGAGGAAAAACAAATGAATTTCAAAGATTTATTCAACTCAACAGAATTTATCGGCCGCCATATCAGCCTGAAGGATCAGCCGGCACTACTGGCGGCTTTGGGTGAGCAGAATATGGCTTCATTTATTGACAATACTGTACCCGAGAGTATCCGTATGCCGTCCGAACTTGACTTGCCCGAGGCGGTCAGCGAGGCAGACGCTTTGTCAAAATTAAAGGCCATTGCATCTAAAAATAAAATCAATAAAAGTTATATCGGTTTAGGCTATTATCCGACCCGACTGCCGAATGTGATTTTACGCAATGTGTTGGAAAATCCCGGCTGGTACACCGCCTATACTCCGTATCAAGCAGAAATCGCCCAAGGGCGTTTGGAAGCATTATTGAATTTCCAACAAGTATGTATCGATTTAACCGGCCATGAAATGGCGGGTGCATCATTGCTGGACGAAGCTACTGCTGCCGCTGAGGCAATGGCGATGGCCAAGCGTGTGGGCAAATCAAAATCCAACCGCTTTTTTGTAGACGAGCGTGTGTATCCGCAAACTTTGGACGTGATGCAAACCCGCGCCGGCTATTTTGGTTTTGAATTGGTGGTGGGCGGCTTGGATAGTGCTGCCGAAGGCGATTATTTCGGTGCTTTGTTCCAATATGTCGGTAAAGACGGTGATGTGGCCGATTTATCCGGTGTGATTGCCGATTTGAAACAAAAAGGCACGGTGGTGGCAGTGGCTGCCGATGTAATGAGTTTGGTTTTGCTGAAGTCGCCTGCCTCTTTAGGAGCGGATATCGCCTTGGGCAATACCCAGCGTTTCGGTGTGCCCATGGGCTTCGGCGGTCCGCACGCGGCTTATTTTACATTTAAAGACGCCGACAAACGTTCCGCGCCCGGCCGTATTATTGGCGTATCGGTAGATGCTTCGGGCAAGCCCGCCCTGCGCATGGCGTTGCAAACCCGTGAGCAGCATATCCGTCGTGAAAAAGCCAATTCCAATATCTGTACTTCTCAAGTATTGCTGGCTAATTTGGCCGGTATGTATGCCGTTTACCACGGTCCGGAAGGTTTGAAGCGTATCGCCACCCGTATCCATGCTATGGCCAATGCCTTTGCGGTTGCGGTTTCCGGCAACCTGCAAGTTGTTCACCAAAGTTTCTTTGACACCGTGTTGGTTGAATGTGGCGGCAAGGCTGACGAAATTTACCAAAATGCTTTAAAAGCAGGCTTTAACCTGCGCCGTGTCGGCGACAGCCGTTTGGCGGTTGCCTTCCATGAAGAGTCTTGTGCGGGTGATTTTGCCGCTTTAACCGAGTTGTTTACCGGTAAAGCCGCTACTTTGCCTCAAGAGGTTACTGTCGGTTTGGCTCAAAACTTATTGCGTGAAGATAAGATCCTGCAGCATCCGGTATTCAACAGCTACCATACCGAACATGAAATGCTGCGTTACCTGAAAAAACTGGAAGAACGCGATTTGGCCATGAACCGCAGTATGATTTCTCTTGGTTCATGTACCATGAAATTGAATGCAACCGCAGAAATGCTGCCGATTACTTGGCCGGAATTTTCACATTTGCATCCGTTTGCCCCGAAAGATCAGGCTGAAGGCTATTTGGAAATGATCGAGGGTTTGCAAAACCAATTGAAGGCGATTACCGGTTTCGACGCTATTGCAATTCAGCCCAATTCAGGCGCACAAGGCGAGTATACGGGTTTGCTGGCGATTCGCCGCTATCATGCCGACCGTGGAGAGGAGGGGCGTGATGTGTGTTTGATTCCGCGCTCCGCCCACGGTACCAACCCGGCTACCGCACAAATGCTGGGTATGAAGGTTGTTGTGGTCAATACGGATGAAGCGGGCAATGTGGATGTTGCAGATTTGCAAGCCAAGGCCGAGCAGTATAAAGATACGTTAGGCGCGCTGATGATTACTTATCCGTCTACCCACGGTGTGTACGAAGAGGGTATCCGCGATATTTGCCGTATCATTCATGAAAACGGCGGGCAGGTATATATGGACGGTGCGAATATGAATGCGCAAGTCGGCATTATGCAGCCGGCGGAAGTGGGGGCAGACGTGTTGCACATGAATCTGCATAAAACCTTCTGTATTCCGCACGGTGGCGGCGGCCCCGGTATGGGGCCTATCGGTTTGAAAGCACACTTGGCGCCTTTTGCGCCCAGCCATAGTGTCGCACCTGTTCCGGGAGCGACCGAAGGCATGGGGGCGGTTTCTGCTGCTCCGTTTGGTTCGGCTAGCATTTTGCCGATTACGTGGATGTACATTACCATGATGGGTAAGCACGGATTGCGTTTGGCAACCGAATCGGCACTGTTGAATGCCAACTATGTCGCCCATGAATTAAGCAGCGATTACCCCGTACTCTACACGGGTAAAAACGGACGGGTAGCGCATGAGTGCATCATCGATTTGCGTCCTTTGAAAGCAGAAAGCGGCATTACCGAAGTTGATATTGCCAAACGCTTGATGGATTACGGTTTCCATGCGCCGACCATGTCTTTCCCGGTGCCGGGTACATTGATGGTCGAACCGACCGAGTCGGAAAGCAAAGCCGAACTTGACCGCTTTATTGCCGCTATGAAGCAGATTAAGGCCGAGGCGTTGAAAGTACAAAACGGCGAGTGGCCGAAGGATGATAACCCTCTGGTTAATGCGCCGCATACCGCTTTCAATGTTACCGGCGAATGGAACCGCGCATATAGCCGTGACGAAGCCGTTTTCCCGTTATCTTATGTGCGTGAAAACAAATTCTGGCCGAGTGTGAACCGTGTGGACGATGTGTATGGTGACCGTAATTTGGTTTGTTCTTGCCCGAGTATTGAGAATTACGAAGATTAATTCTTGAGTGCTGAATAAAAGGCCGTCTGAAATATTTTCAGACGGCCTTTTTTAAACTTTTAAATAAATGTGTGTTCGGAATTAAGATAAAATGTTTTATTTTAATTTTATCTTATTTTGGTTGGTCTAGCTTCATTACAAAATGATGTGCGCTGATTTCAAAACCATTTTCAAAATATAGACGGTGTGCGGAAGCGCGCTCCGTACCTACATTAGAATCGATATGGATTTGCGGAATACCTTCCGATTCGGCAATTTTGCGCACGGCTTCGAGCAGGCGAGCGGCGTAGCCTTTGCCGCGGCTTTGGGGTACGGTAACCACATCGTCGATATGAATATGTCGGCCGCTCACTAAATTGATTTCTTCTCGGAAACCGCAAACCGCTACGGCATTGGTTTTACCTTCTTCAAATATGCCCAACAGGCGGTAACCTTGATTCCGTTGCAGATTATTGACTTGCTCTACAAAACGGTTGACATCGGTGAGCATCGGGCGCAACACGCTTAATGCGGCAAATGCCACGGCAGTTTCATTCGCACCAATTTCTCGTAAGGTACTGGATACGTCTCCAACTTCTTCTTTGGCGGGTATTGCTTCGGCGGCTTGCTTTTCCTGAATGGCCTTAGCCAAAGACAGCTCTGCTTCTGCTGAGGCTTGTTGGTCCCGCTCTGCCATCAGAGCTTGGCAATCCATAACCCGCAAGTCATTATCGGCTGCAAAGTCCATCAAAAAGCGGAACATGGCCGGATTGATTTCTTCCAATTTTTTATCCACTGCTACGCAGCGGACTTTATCAACCAAAATCGGGCGCACCCATTGGTGATATGACAGCCGGTTGCCTTTGTCGAATGAAGACAAAATACCGCACAAGCGTTCGGCCCAATCACTGGGGCGGAACGTTTTGCCCTTACTGGTGGTGCCGTGAATCACAATTTCATACGGATTGCAGACTAACATAGCAGGTTCTCTGATAAAGGAAATGAGAATAGCGTGCCAAAGCACACAAGGCTGAAATGTTAATTATACCTGAGTGCCGCCTTACTCCAAAATATTGTATGAATATGTATTTGACTATGTTGTTTTCCAACATTGTGATACTGCAAGCATTTTAAAAATAGTAAATAAATTTTGAAATTTTTATTTACTATAATGAAAAATCATAATGTTATTTTCCATTTGTTCGTCTGTTCAAAAGAATATTCATTCAAAAAAATATAAAAACAGACAGATAAATTTATATTTTTGCTTGATGAAATTATTTAACAAAAGGCTAGGGTGAAATTTAACGCATAATCCTGCTAAATAGTTTTTTAATGATGAAAATTGTCAACAATACTCTTGCGAAAAAATAACTTTGGCAGTAATGTTCGAGGCATGGATTTTAGTAAAAATTGTCAACATTTTTAAAAGGAGAAGGCAATGAAAAAAATTACTGCGATGATCAAGCCGTTTAAACTTGATGATGTGCGTGAGGCCTTGAGTGATATAGGAATTCAGGGGATGACAGTGAGCGAGGTGAAAGGTTTTGGTCGCCAGAAAGGTCATACCGAAGTTTATCGTGGTGCAGAATATGCAGTCGATTTTTTACCTAAAATCCAGCTTGATATCGTGTTGCCGGATGAGCAGGTGGAACGGGCGGTAGAGGCAATTATTGAAACGGCGCGCACAGGAAAAGTAGGTGACGGTAAGATTTTTGTAACACCGGTAGAGCAGGTGATACGCATCCGAACGGGAGAAACGGGCGAAGTTGCCGTGTAATTAAATTTCATTTTTTGTGTGGGCGTTAGGCGGTTGTTAAAAGGAAAATATCATGAGAATAATTCGACAAATCCCGGTAGTGGCTTTCTCTCTGCTGCCGGCAGCGGCAATGGCGCAGAATACGGCAGATTGGTGGAAGCCTTTTTCTGCCATTAATTCAGGTGATACCGCCTGGATTATGACTTCCTCCGCTTTGGTGTTATTTATGACATTACCGGGCTTGGCTTTGTTTTACGGTGGTATGGTGCGTAAGAAAAATCTGCTTTCCACTATGATGCACAGTTTTTCAATTGCGGCTTTGGTAAGCGTGTTGTGGATGGTGGCGGGTTATTCGTTGGCATTTACACCCGGCAATGCTTTTATCGGCGGTTTCGAACGGTTGTTTTTAAACGGTATGAGTGTGGATATACACAAAGAAATGCTGACGGTATCGCCTAATGCGGGAACCATACCGGAAACTGTATTTATGTTTTTTCAGATGACGTTTGCCATTATTTCAACCGCCATCATTACGGGTGCATTTGCCGAGCGTATGAAGTATTCGGCCATGATGCTTTTTTCAGGTTTATGGATGATGCTGGTGTATGTGCCGACGGCTCACTGGGTATGGGGCGGTGGTTTTATGGGCGAGGGCGGGGTACTTGACTACGCGGGCGGTACGGTAGTACATATCAACGCCGGTATTGCAGGTTTGGTTGCCGCCGTGGTTTTGGGTAAACGTGTCGGTTACGGTAAAGAAGCCATGCCTCCGCATAATATGGCTTTAACTCTTACCGGTGCGGCCATGTTGTGGGTAGGCTGGTTTGGTTTTAACGCTGGTTCTGCAGTGGCTGCTAATGCTTCGGCAGGAATGGCGATGGCGGTTACCCAAATCGCTGCCGCATTTGCAGCATTGGCTTGGCTGGTATGTGAAAAAATTGCCGGTAACCGTCCATCAGCTTTGGGATTGGCATCAGGTGCTGTAGCCGGCTTGGTGGGCATTACCCCGGCCGCCGGTTTTGTCGATCCGCAAGGAGCCATGTGGATTGGTATATTGACCGCAATTGCCTGTTATTTTTCATCAGTTGTATTGAAATACAAATTGGGCTATGACGATTCGCTTGATGCTTTTGGCATTCATGGTTTCGGTGGCTTAGTGGGTGCCGTATTAACAGGTATATTTTTTAGTAACCAAATTTTTGGCGGAGACACGACCATAGGCAGCCAGTTGTTTATCCAAGTAAAAGATGCGCTGACTACCGTTATATACAGCGGCGTGATGAGCTTTATCATTTTGAAGGCAGTCGGTTTGGTATGCGGAGGACTGCGTGTCGAGCGAGATGTTGAGCGTGAAGGGTTGGATTTGAATGTACACGGCGAGCGTGTCGAATAAATAACATTAATAGTACTGATTTTTGGGTTTGTTTGAAGAAGAGGCCGTCTGAAAAATTTCAGACGGCCTCTGATATCATACGGAACAATTACTCTATGATAGGTAGTATTTGCATATAGGTTTATCAGCGTTATACTCTTTTATGAAAATAAACAAAATAATGATTTTTCAGTAAGTAGCAAGATAAAAACGATATGTTCTACACTGTGAATCAAAATAATAGGCAGAGTGTGCAACTATGAAGGCAAAAGTAAAAATATTACCGTCTTTTTCTTTGGGTTTAGTGTTGTGCAGTATGACCGCATGGGCTGAAAATATTCCTGCCGATGGCGCTGATACGGTTGCCGATCCGATCGAACAGCAAAAGAGTAACTGGGTTGATAAACAACATGATGGCATCAGTAAAGGTGTTGATCGCATTGCTGAAAAAATGGACGGTTGGTTTGGAACACCGGACCCGAATAATCCCGCTACGGCTACTTTGCGGATACTTGTGGATACCGAATGGAATAAATACGATGATTTTTCGGTAAAGCCGCGGATTAGAGGCCGTGTCAAGCTGCCCGTGTTGGAGCGAAAACTAAGCGTGGTGTTCGGTGATGATGAATTAGATAACCAAATGGCCGACAATGCCCATTTAGGTAAAGATGGTTTGCAAAACAATGATCCCAATAAAACTTTCAACGGCAGCCGTACACGGGAAAATAACTCTTCCTTAGCATTAAGATGGTCGGACATATCTAGGCTTACAGGGTTGGACACGGATTTTGACATAGGTATCCGCTCCGGTGATGATCTGTATGCGCGTGTAAAGGCAGGGAAAAATTGGCAGTTGGCGAATAACTATACTACTTCGGTCGAGCAGATTTACCGTTATGGAATTGACAGCGAGCATTATGCCCGTACCAATTTCGAAATACGTAAAGCTCCACCGGGCAAACCTTTTATTGCAAACCATTTGCACACCCAATATACCCATACCGATGGTAATGAAGCATGGAGTTGGGGCAATAGTTTGTACCGCCAGCATGATTTGGCGCCCGGTAAATGGTTTAATTACGGGCTTTACGCAGGTGGCCCAATTAAAAGTAAAAAAGCCGATATTAATAGCTATGGCCCCTTTGCAGGTTACCGTCAGCCTATTTACCGCGATTGGTTGTATGCACAAACCGAAGTAAATTATTACAATGACCGAAGTGCCAAACGAGATCACCATATAGGTGCTTTGTTTAGACTGGAAGCTTTGTTTTAAATAGGACGGATCAACGGCGAGACCGTATGCGACGGCATCTTGGGCAAAAATAAAAAACACCCCCGAAAACACTAATGTGTTTTCGGGGGTGTTTTTTATTCAGTAGGTATTTACAGGCTAAGCCGGTACAGATAGGTAGTTTCTTGGTTGCGGGCAAAGGAAAGCGGGTCGGTTGTATCAGCTGCTTTAGCGTGCCGGGGTTTGATGCTGTGCACTGCAAGCAGTTTTAAAGAGGCCGTCTGAAAGGATTGATGTAAAAATTGGGGTGTGCGTAGCCCCAGATGTTCGGCAAGGTCGGAAATAATCAGCCATGCTTCGCCTTTAGGATTAAGGTGTTTTCCAATTCCGGCCAAAAAGCCTTTCAGCATTTGGTGGTCGGGATCGTATAGGGCGGTTTCTATTGCGGAGGTAGGTTTGGCAGGCAGCCAGGGTGGGTTGCAGATGATTAAATCTGCTTTTCCTTCCGGAAATAAATCAGTTTGCTGCAATGTGATTTGTCGGGCGGTGCCGGATTGTTCGATGTTACGGCGGGCGCAGTTGATAGCATTCGGATTGGTATCGGTGGCGATAATATGCGGAATGCCGCGCTTGGCTAGTAGAATTGCTAAAACGCCGCTGCCTGTGCCGATATCAAATGCGGTTTGGCATTGGTTGGGCAATGGAGCTTCTGCTGCAAGTTGCAGGTATTCGCCACGTAGTGGCGAGAATACGCCGAAGGGAACATGGATTTTGCCTCCGATTTGGGCAATATCGACACCTTTTTTGTGCCACTCGTGCGCGCCGATTAGGCCGAGTAATAAATTAAGCGGCATGGCGAAAGGCTGTTCATTTGGGTGCGGATAAATATCGGTTAGGGCGGCGTGGATATCGGGTGCCCGCGGTAAATCGAGTTGGAAACCGGGTTGTATTTCTATTGCCAGCATGTTTAGTAAGCGGCTTTGTTGTGCTTGCTGCATGCGGTGGTGATGAAATGCGATGGCGGGAGCTTGTTGGATTATTGTGGATTTAGCGGGTTTGCGTATGCGCTTTTTGATGGCGGATAAAACCTGTTTGGCATTATGGAAATCCCCCTGCCAAATGCTGGCGGTATTTGCATATGCGTTTTTTAAAATGGTTGCGGCGCTTTGTTCGCGGATATAAACGGCATGTACGGGCGGTTTTTGCAGGCTTTCGGTGCGCCATTCGATAGTAGTGTTCTGGTTGGTAGGAATATAGGTAGGCATTGTATTTTTATAAGGTATGGAATAAATATTAAGAGGCAGTTTACTATAAATCTATAGGGGCTTTATATAAAAGGATAAGTGTGAAGAGGATTGGCGAATAAGGCGGTATGGTTTGGAGAATACAGTCGAATTGCTAAGGCCGTCTGAAAATTTTACCAAAATTAGACAAAATGTATATTCATGATTAAATAATTTGGAGTGTTTTTTATTTTTTCTAAAAAATATTGCCGTTTTGTCTGATTTGCGTATAATCAGTGGTTATCAACGTTGAAAATTATTTATAAAGATTAAAGGTGCATCATGCAATTGGACATTGACCGCTTAATTGCTTTTTTCGGTGGCGTTAATGCCTTGGCCGAGGCATTGAAGAAGTTTGACCCGCAAAATGCAGCCAGCACGGCAGCTATTTATAAATGGCGTGCCCGTGGCTCATTGCCGTTGAGCCAATTGCAGAAGCTTAGTGCTTTGGCTGATGCACAAGGACGACCGTTGGACTTGAATGCTTTTATGCAACAGCATTCTTCATTGGAGAAACAAACTATGCCTACCGATAACCGTATTATCATTTTCGATACCACTTTGCGTGATGGAGAACAGTCGCCGGGTGCGGCAATGACCAAAGAGGAAAAAATCCGTGTGGCACGCCAGCTGGAAAAATTAGGTGTCGATGTGATTGAGGCAGGCTTTGCTGCGGCCAGCCCGGGTGATTTCGAAGCGGTAAATGAAATTGCCAAAACGCTGACTACGGCAACCGTATGTTCCTTAAGCCGTGCGGTAGAACGTGATATCCGGGCAGCGGGAGAAGCGGTGGCTCCGGCTGCCAAGCGACGCATCCACACTTTTATCGCTACCAGCCCGATCCATATGGAATATAAACTGAAGATGAAGCCGAAGCAGGTGATTGAGGCGGCTGTTAAGGCGGTAAGCATTGCTAAAGAATATACCGATGACGTAGAGTTTTCGTGTGAGGATGCTTTACGTTCCGAAATCAGTTTTCTGGCGGAAATCTGCGGAGCCGTTATCGAAGCAGGAGCGACGACTATCAATATTCCGGATACGGTGGGGTATTCTGTGCCACACCGTACCGAGGCTTTTTTCCGTGAGTTAATTGCGAAAACGCCGGGTGGCGACAAAGTGGTATGGTCGGCACACTGCCACAATGATTTGGGCTTGGCCGTTGCAAATTCCTTGGCAGCGGTACAAGGCGGCGCACGCCAAGTGGAATGTACGATCAACGGCTTGGGCGAGCGTGCAGGCAATGCGAGCTTGGAAGAAATCGTGATGGCGTTTAAAACCCGTCATGATGTTTTCGGCTTAGACACCGGTATTGATACGGTGCAAATTGTGCCGACTTCCAAACTGGTGTCTACTGTTACCGGTTATCCGGTACAACCTAATAAAGCAATTGTGGGAGCCAATGCTTTTGCCCACGAATCAGGAATTCACCAAGACGGGGTGTTAAAGCACCGGGAAACATATGAGATTATGTCGGCAGAATCGGTAGGGTGGGCGGCAAACCGTTTGAGTTTGGGTAAGCTTTCCGGTCGTAATGCTTTTAAAACCAAGTTGGCTGATTTGGGAATCCAGTTGGAAAGCGAAGAGGCATTAAATGCTGCATTTGCCCGTTTTAAAGAGCTGGCCGATAAAAAGCGCGAAATCTTTGATGAAGACTTGCATGTGTTGGTATCAGATGAACTGGCTACCCTTTCACAAGACCACTATAAATTTATTTCGCAAAAAATCTCTACCGAAACAGGCGAATTGCCGACGGCTGAAGTGGTATTCAGCGTAGGCGGACAAGAGCATCGTGCCGTCGCTAACGGCTCTGGCCCTGTTGATGCTATTTTCAGGGCTATTGAGAGTGTGGCAAATAGCGGCGCGGTATTGCAGCTTTATTCAGTTAATGCGGTTACCGAAGGCACGGAAAGCCAAGGTGAAACTTCTGTACGCTTGGTTCGTAATGGTCGGGTAGTGAGTGGCCAAGGTGCGGATACGGATGTATTGGTAGCGACGGCAAAAGCGTATTTGTCTGCTTTGAGCAAGTTGGAGTTTGGTACGGAAAAAATTAAAGCCCAAGGCGGCGGTATTTGATTTTAGTTTGAAAAGGGGCGGCTATCCGATATGGTAGCCGCCCCTTTTTATTTTGATATTGTACGATTTGCAATATGGCGCTTAAGTTTAAAGATGCCGGTAAGATCAGATTTATGTAAAAAGATGGGATAAGGTTATTTTATTTGGTATAGAGTTTGCGGATTGAACTCGGGTGAAAAAGGCCATCTGAATTGTTTTCAGACGGCCTTATTGTAGATGGGGAATATTGTCGGTTCTGTTGAAAAAATATTTGGAAAAGCAATAAAAAAACACCGCCCGAATATACTCGGGCGGTGTTTTTAAACTGGCAAAAGATTAATTTTATCAGTATGCACGATCTGCTTTGTAACCTTTTACAGCGAAGAATACGATGTAGAGGTAGCAAAGGGCAGATACGATAAATGATAACAACAGGCCAACATGGTCAGCAGCAAAGCCTTGGATCAAGGGAACCACGGCACCACCTACGATAGCGGTACAGATAATGCCTGATGCCGTACTGGTGAATTTACCCAAACCTTTGGTTGCCAAAGAGAAGATAGTTGGGAACATGATTGAGTTAAAGAAGCCGATTGCCAGCAAGGTCCACATAGAAACTGCGCCGCCGTTTGCCAAAATAGCAATAGTAATCAGGCTGATGGCCATTACAGAGTTGAAAGCCAAATATTTGTTCGGGGCAATTTTGTTCATCACTGCTGAACCAAGGAAGCGGCCTACCATGGCACCGCCCCAGTAAAGTGCCAGATATTTTGCACCGGTAGAGTGGCTGAGACCTGCGGTTTCTTCCATAACACTTACTAAAAGCGAACCGATGGATACTTCGGCACCTACATAGCAGAAGATTGCGATGGCACCTAATACCAAGTGTTTGTATTGCCAAACGCTGGTTTTACCATCCGGGTTGTGTTCGGTTTCTGCCTCGGCGATTTTACGCGCGTCGGGCAATTTGATCATTTTAACAAAAATCGCCAGCAATACCAGTAAGCCGGCCAAGCCGAGATAGGGGATTTGTACGGATTCTACTTCTTGGGCTTTAGTGAGTTGCTGGGTTGCGTCTGTCAAAATCAGTAAAGAGCCGAAAAGCGGAGCAATAGTGGTACCTAGAGAGTTGAATGCCTGCACCAAGGTCAGGGTAGAAGATTCTTTGCCGGGTTTGGCCAGTAAGGTTACATAGGGGTTACCGGCCACTTGCAGCAGAGTAACGCCTGAGGCAAGAATAAATAATGCGCCTAAGAAAATCGGATAAGACGCACTGCCGGCAGCTGGGTAAAACAGCAAGCAACCTACAGCAGTCAGCAAAAAGCCGCCAATTACGCCGTTTTTATAACCGAGTTTTTCAACTAATTTGCCCATGGGAATCGACATGATGGCATAGGCGGTAAAGAAGCAGAATTGAATCAGCATCGCTTGCGCGTAGGTGAGTTCAAAAATCGCTTTCAGGTGTGGAATCAGGATATCGTTCATGCAGGTAATAAAACCCATCATGAAGAATAACGCGGTCAATACCGATAAGGCGGTATTGTTATTTTGTGATTGCGTAGACATGATTTCGTCCTTTAGTTGAGATATATAATATATTAATGTTTGTTAAGAAAGGTATGAAATGATACTGCTAAAAAAGTATCTTGCCTATCATTATTTACTGCTATAGCATAAATTAATCGGGCCACTCGGCCGGTATAAATAATCCGATTTTTCTAAACATTCGGCGTTTTCATTGAAAAATGCCGTCTGAAATTTTCAGACGGCATCAGGTAATGGCTTATGCGGATTTTATGCTGTATAAGTAAAACTGCGCTTTAGCATCCGCAGTCTTTATCTTTGTCACAGTTGGCATTACGGTAGAGGCGTACCAAACGCTCGGTAGAGCTGTCGTGTTCCTGAACCGGGGTTTCTCCGGTGAGCTCTGCCAAAATCGTTTTGGCCAGTTGTTTGCCCAATTCGACACCCCATTGGTCGAAACTATTGATGCCCCAAATGATGCCTTGCACAAACGTTTTATGTTCGTAAAGTGCGATCAGGCTGCCCATATTACGCGGATTTATTTTATCCATCAGGATCATATTGCTGGGACGGTTGCCTGAAAAAGTTTTATGCGGTACCAATTCTTCGATACGGTTGTTGTCTACCCCTTGGGCGGTCAGCTCCGCACGTACTTCGTCAGGTGTTTTGCCGCGCATGAAAGCTTCTGCTTGGGCGAAAACATTGGCCAGAAGGATTTCATGATGGCCGGGCAGATTACTGCGTTTTTCCAGTGAGGCAATCAAATCGATAGGGGTGATGTGTGTGCCTTGGTGCAGTAGTTGGAAAAAGGCATGTTGGCCGTTGATGCCTGTTTCACCCCAAATAATCGGTGCGGTTTCATGTTCTACTGGCATGCCGTCGAGGGTAACTTGTTTGCCGTTGCTTTCCATATCAAGTTGCTGGATAAATTTGGGCAATCGGTGCAAGTGTTGGTCGTAGGGGGCGATAATATGGCTGCCGCCGCCATAGTAGTTGATATACCAAACGCCTATCATGGCGAGTAATACGGGCATATTGGCTTCAAGCGGCGCATTAATGAAATGTTGATCCATCAGGTGTGCGCCGTTGAGCATCTCAATAAAATTCTCTTCGCCCAAATAAAGCATAATGGGCAGGCCGATGGCCGACCACAGGCTGTAGCGTCCGCCTACCCAATCCCAAAATTCAAACATATTGGCTGTGTCGATACCGAAGTCGGCAACCGCTTTTTTATTGGTGGAAACGGCAACAAAATGTTGGGCAACCGCGGCCTCATCATTGGCATGTTTTAGAAACCACTCGCGTGCAGTAAGGGCGTTGGTAAGCGTTTCCTGAGTGGTAAAGGTTTTGGAGGCAACAATGAATAGAGTGGTTTCGGGGTGCACTTTTTCCAATACGTCACGCAGTTGGGAACCGTCAACATTAGAAACAAAGTGCATATTCAGCCGCGGATGGCCGAATGGTTTGAGTGCGGTACACATCATTAAAGGGCCCAAATCCGAGCCGCCGATACCGATATTTACAACATCGGTAATCACTTGGTTGGTATAGCCCAGCCATTCTCCGCTGCGTACTTCGTGTGCAAACTCGCCCATGCGGTGGAGAACGTGGTTGACTTTGGGCATTACGTCTTCGCCGTCTACAATAATTGGGGCGTTGGTACGGTTGCGTAAGGCGATATGAAGTACGGCACGGTTTTCAGTAGTATTGATTTTTTCGCCGTGAAACATTTGTTTCATACGCTCGGGTACACCGGCCTCCCGCGCCAGCTGCATCAATAGGGCTAAAGTTTCATCGGTGATGCGGTTTTTAGAGTAATCGAGTTTGATGCCCCCTACCTCCAGCCAATAGCGTTCTGCACGGCCGGGGTCGGTAGCGAATAATTGGCGCATATGGTCGCTTTTGGTTGCATCGAAGTGTTGCCAAAGCCGCCGCCATGAAGGTAAATCTTGAAGGTGTTTCATTATTGAGGATCCTTTTGGTTTTCTTGTTCTTTGCGTTTATGTTTATTGTGAATGCTGCGTTTGCTTTTTTCCAATTGCAGACTGGCGGTTTCGCCTAAACGTAAGGCAAGGCCGATGGCGAGAATATCGATGACAACCAATTGCAGCAGGCGTGAGATCATAGGGGTATAACGCTCGCTATCTTCTTGGGCGACAACGCTCAATACACAATCGGCCAGTTGGGCCAACGGCGAATCGCTGCGGGTGATGGCGATAACTTGGGCGCCGTTTTCTTTGGCGATGCTGACCGCATCCAATACTTCGATGGAGGAACCGGAATTGGAAATCACGACCAGTACGTCTTGGTCGCTTAAGACGGAAGCGGCCATCAGTTGGATATGGGTATCAACATAAGCAACGGTGGAGATACCGAAGCGGAAGAATTTATGTTGGGCATCTTGTGCCACGATGCCTGAGTTACCTACGCCGTAAAATTCAATCCGGCGGGCATGCGTAAGCATGGCGATGGCGTTTTCGAGATCGGTTTCCTTCAAGGCGCGGCGCGCTCCCAAAATGGAAGCTGCAGTGTTACCGAGCACTTTTTCCATCACATCGTTCATATCGTCGTCTGCATTGAGCTCCTCGTGGACGTAAGGCATGCCTTCGTGACCGATACTGGCAGACAGTGCGAGTTTGAATTCGGGTAGCCCTTTATAGCCCAGGCTTCGGCAAAAGCGGATAACTGTAGGCTGGCTGACTGATGCATGTTCGGCAATTTCGGCTACGGCAGCATGCACAAACCATTTGGGCTCGGCCAATGCGCATTCGGCCACTTTACGTTCTGCACCGGAAAGATTATTTAGAGATTCGCTGATTTTGCTTAACATCATGTTGTATTCCATGGCGGTTAAATCAACCGGGCGGCTTTGCGGTGGATATTTGTTTGCAGGCCGTCTGAAAGCTTTGCCGGTATGATGGTTTGTCGTTTTCCCTAACTATACGGCAGCGCGCCCGGCTACCGCAGTTAAGTCTATATTATAGTTGTGAAACAAGAATAAAACAGCCTGCCCGGATGAGGTTTTTCATGATTGGGCAGGCTGTTGTTGGTTAGGAAGAAGCTGCGGCGTCGGTTTCGCCCAAATGGTTGGACAGGGCGACCGCGGCTCCCGAAATGCCCGGATATTCGCTTAAGACCACATATACCGGAATGGCGGCCAAATAGGCATCAAACCTTCCTTTGCTTTCGAAGCGGTTACGGAACGGGGAGCTTTTAAAGTAATTAATGAAGCGCGGAATAATGCCGCCGCATAAGTATACGCCCCCGCTGGCTCCCAAAGTTAATGCTAAGTTTGAGGATACTGTTCCAAGCATGGCGCAGAAAATATCTAATGTTAAGCGGCAAAGGGGCGAGGTACCGCTCAAAGCGCGTTCGCTGATTTCGGAAGGAGAAAGTTTGTCGCGCTTTACGCCTTCACGGTAAGCTAAAGCCTCATGGATTAGTGTAAGGCCTGCTCCGCTGAGAAAGCGTTCAGCGGAAACATGACCGTATTTCTTTTTGGCGTATTGCCAAATCAGCATTTCGGCATCATCAAATGGAGAAAAGCTGACATGGCCTCCTTCTCCGGCAAGAGGCACCCAGCCTGCTTTGCTGTGAATCAGCCCGCTGACGCCTAATCCTGTTCCCGGGCCGATAACGGCTTTGGGCGCATTTTCAACTGCTTGGGATCCGCCGATTTGAATCAGGTCTTCCTTCGGCATTTTAGTAATGGCTAATGCCTGTGCGGTGAAGTCGTTCAGAAGAATCAGTGTTTCCAAACCGAGTGCTTGGCGGGTAGTTTCAATGGAAAATGCCCAATGGTGGTTGGTCATCTGAACCCAGTCACCCAAAATAGGGTTGGCGATGGCAATGGCCGCGTGACTGATTTTAGGGTTGCCGCAGCGGTTGAGATACTCACGGGCTGCATCTACGATGGTGTTGTAGTCGTTGCAAGCGAGCACTTCCACTTTTTCGATTTTTTGCGGTGCGCTTTCAAGGGCGAAGCGGGCGTTTGTACCGCCGATATCGGCCACTAGACGCGGCCAGGCTGTTGGAGGGTTAGTTTGCGTAGTAGACATGGCAAGTAGCCTCTTGTGCGTTGAGAATATAACTGATTGGGTATGTTTTATTGATATCGGTTGCGGCGGCATCATATACCGCTTTTTTTTCTTCGCCCTGAATGGCAAGAAACACCGCCGGAGTGTTGAGGATGGCGGGTAGGGTCATTGAAATACGCTCATGCGGAGCTGTAATGGGCGAAGTGTGCAGTAAGGGGATTGTATTGTTCATATCCAAGCCTCGGTCGAGTTGAGGCGCCTGTGGAAACAGGGAGGCAGTATGACCGTCTCCCCCCATGCCCAGTACCAATACATCGGGTTGAACGAAGTGGGTTAGGGCGGTTTGGACGGCATTTTCGGGATACAGATCCGCATCCTTCGCATTGTCTTCAATCATCGGAATCCAGTGTGCGGCGGCGGCATGGTTTTTCAGTAGGTATTGTTTGACCAATCCGGTATTGCTGTCGGGATGGTTGGTCGGGACGATGCGTTCGTCAACCAAGGTAATGCCTGTGTTGTGCCAATCCAATGCTTTTCGAGAGAGGGCTTCGAAAAAGGCAATAGGCGAGCGGCCGCCCGATACGGCCAAGACAGCCCGTCCTTTTTGATCCAAGGTATTGCGCAGTGTTGTAGCTACGGCGTCGGCTAATGCGGCTGCGGCTTCGGAGGGTGAGTTGTAGGAGTGCCATTGCACGCTCATGATTTATTCCTCTTTTGCTCAATCTGGTATTTTTGATGCTTTCAGACGGCCTTCCGATTGGGAAAGGCCGTCTGAAAATGAAGTATTATTGCTCTTCATGCCAAAGGTTACCGTCGCGTGCCAGTAATGCGCGGGCGGCTTCCGGCCCCCAGCTGTCGGCGGTATAGCCGTGCGGAGGATTTAGGCTTTGCGACCAATTTTCCATAATCGGCATTACCCATTCCCAAGCGGCTTCCAGCTCGTCACGACGGTTGAAGAGTGCCAGTTTGCCATTAATCACATCAAGCAATAGGCGCTCGTATGCTTCGGCCCGCCGGCCCTCGATGGCTTGCCCCATGTCCACGCTTAAAGCGGTGGTTTCTACACGGTTGCCTGCGCCGGGAGTTTTGACTTGGGTATAGAGGCGGATAGATTCTGTCGGTTGCAGTTCGATTACCAAGCGATTGGGTGCCGATTGGCTGTTTTCAAAAATATGATTGTCTAAGTCGTGAAAATTTAAAACGATTTCTGCAACCTTTCCTGCCATGCGTTTACCGGTGCGCAGGTAAAACGGTACGCCGGCCCAACGTTGGTTTTGGATTTCGGCTTTAATGGCTACATAAGTTTCTGTACGGCTTTCAGGGGGAACTTGGTGCTCTTCTAGATAACCGTTCAAACGTATGCCGTCTTTTTCACCGGGCGTATATTGGCCGCGAACAACATTTTGCTCGACATCTTTTAGGCTGAGTGGTTTTAGTGATTTGATTACCTTTAGCTTTTCATCGCGTACGGCATCTGCATCAAGGCTTGCGGGTTTTTCCATGGCTGTCATACACAGCATCTGCATCAGGTGGTTTTGTACCATATCGCGTAAGGCGCCGGTAATGTCATAAAACTCACCCCTCTCTTCTACGCCGAGTTGTTCTGCAATGGTCAGCTGGACGCTTTTTAGGTATTTGTTGTTCCATAACGGCTCAAACATGATGTTGGCAAAACGTAATGCAAGCAAATTTTGCAGGGACTCTTTTCCCAGATAATGGTCGATACGGTAAATTTGTTTTTCTTGATAAAAAGCGCCTACGGCCGCATTGATTTCTTGCGAGGATTTTAAATCGGTTCCCAGGGGCTTTTCTAAAACTATGCGTACTTTTTCGTTATTTAGCCCGATAGCGGCCAAATTCTCACAAATCGGTGTGAAAAATTTAGGTGCCGTTGAAAGGTAAACAATTACGTTGTCAGTGTTTTTCCGAGCATTAACAGTTTCGCCCAATGCAAGGAAGGTTTCCGGGCGGGTAGCGTCAACGGTGAGATATTGGATGCGGGCAACGAATGTTTTCCATAATTCATCGCTAAAATGGTTTTTGATATGGATTTTTGAATCGCTCTCTACTTTTTTTAGAAAAGCGGCGGTATCGAATTCGCTGCGGCTTACGCCCAAAATACGGCCTTCGGGGTGTAGCAAGCCGGCGGCGTGTGCCTGATAAAGGCAGGGAATCAGTTTGCGCATGGCCAGATCGCCGGTGGCGCCAAACAAGATCAAGTCAAAGTTTGTTTGTGTATTCATTGCGTTATCTTTCATATTCCACAAAAGGTTTGTGCTTGCTGACCCTCGGGCTGTAATGAGACCGGAAATATTTTATTTTATAACAACACTATTATAATAATATTGTATGACGGTGGGAATGTTTGGACATGCACCACAATGATTCGTAGCAATCCTACACGCCACTACAGTTTTTGTCTATGTTGTTTTGGGTAAAATATTTGATTTAGGTAAAGACCAGCCCATCTTTCGGTGATATCATGTTATAAAACTACATATTAAAGTGCCGATTGCTAATTCGGTTGTATGTAGCCAAATTACATGGGTCATTATTTTACATGGTATGGCAAAGCATTTTTCAGACGGCCTGTTTCCATCCTCATATATAACGTAATGCTTTGATTGTCCAGCCAGAAAGGCAGAATAAAATGAGCACGACTACCGCCATTCATCCTACGATTAATGCAGTTACCCAGCGTATAACCGAGCGTAGTAAGCCCACCAGAACAGCTTATTTGCAGCGTATCCGTGCGGCTGCCGGAAAAGGCAGGCTGCAGCGCAGTAATTTGGGTTGTACAAACTTGGCACACGCTTTCGCGGCAGCTCCCTCAGCTGTAAAAATCGAGTTAAAACAAGAAGAGGTTCCTAATTTTGGCATCGTATCGTCATATAACGATATGGTATCTGCCCATCAGCCGTTTGAAGAATTTCCAGTTTGGTTGAAGGAAGAATGCTTTAAGCACGGCACAACAGTTCAGTTTGCAGGTGGCACTCCTGCTATGTGCGACGGCATTACCCAGGGATACGAAGGGATGGAGCTTTCCTTGTTTTCCCGTGATGTTATTGCCATGAGCACGGCGGTAGCTTTGTCGCACCAAATGTTTGACGGGGTATTTTATCTCGGTGTGTGCGACAAAATCGTACCCGGTTTACTGATAGGTGCATTGAGTTTCGGCCACTTGCCGGCTTTGTTTGTGCCGGCAGGTCCGATGACCAGCGGCTTGGCAAATAATGAAAAAGCGAAAATCCGCCAGTTGTTTGCCGAAGGGAAAGTAGGGCGGGATATTTTGCTTGAGAGTGAAATGGCTTCTTATCACAGCCCGGGTACTTGTACTTTTTACGGTACGGCCAATTCCAACCAAATGATGATGGAAATGATGGGGCTGCATTTGCCTAATTCGGCGTTCGTAAATCCGAATACGCCGATGCGCGAGGCTTTGACACGGGCGGCTGGCGAGCATATGGCCGAAGCGGTGAAAAAAGGCAGGATTTTGCCCGTGGGCGAGATGATCACTGAAAAATCAATTGTGAATGCAATTGTTGGTTTAATGGCAACAGGCGGCTCTACCAATCATACTATGCATTTGATTGCATTTGCCCGTGCGGCGGGAATTATCGTTAATTGGGATGATTTTGATGATATTTCCAATATTGTGCCGTTGTTGGCTAGGGTTTATCCAAACGGCAAGGCGGATGTCAATCATTTTGCGGCGGCCGGAGGCTTGGCATTTGTGATTCGCGAGCTTCTGGATGCGGGCTTGCTGCATGAAGATGTGGATACCGTTGTTGGCCGCGGTATGCGTGCTTATACGCGCGAACCGTTCTTGGTAGATGGAAAGGTTCAATGGCGGGATGCGGTGGCAGTGAGCCAAGATGACAGCGTTTTACGACCGGCATCGGCTCCGTTTTCTCCCGATGGTGGGTTGCGTTTGATGAAGGGTAATATCGGCCGTAGCGTAATTAAGGTGTCGGCGGTTATGCCTGAGCACCGCGTGATCGAAGCGCCTGCAATTGTTTTTGACGATCAGCGTGAGGTGTTGGCTGCCTTTGACCGAGGTGAGTTGGAACGCGATTTTATCGCCGTTGTACGCTTTCAGGGGCCGCGAGCCAACGGTATGCCTGAATTGCACAAGTTAACACCGCAGCTGAGTGTATTGCAGGGGCGCGGTTTTAAAGTTGCTTTGGTAACCGACGGGCGTATGTCGGGAGCTTCGGGTAAAGTTCCGGCAGCCATTCATATGAGCCCTGAAGCTTTGTTGGGTGGGGCAATCGGTAAAATCCGTACCGGTGACATGTTGCGCTTTGATGCTGAGACGGGCGAATTGAATGTGTTGATGGATGAAGCCGAATTTAATGCGCGAGAGATTCCGGTTCCGGACTTGTCTGCCCGTAGTCACGGCATTGGCCGGGAACTCTTTGCTGGTTTCCGTAGTTTGTCCAGCAGTGCAGAAACTGGAGCCATGAGTTTCGGCGGTGATTTCGTTTAATGCCTTTCAGACGGCCTAAAAATTCTAATATGAATTAGGCCGTCTGAAAAAGATATGTGATTTTTGTGGAGCATACAATTTTATGAATGCACGTGAAATTTTAAGTGCTGGTGCGGTTGTTCCGGTAATGGCAATTGATGATTTGTCGACTGCCGTAGATTTGGCTCATGCGCTGGTAGAGGGCGGTATTCCAACATTGGAGATTACTTTGCGTACGCCGGTTGGAATTGATGCTATCCGATTGATTAAAAAAGAAGTGCCAGGAGCAATTGTGGGTGCCGGTACGGTTGTTAACAGCAAACAGTTAAAAGCAGTAGAAGATGCGGGGGCGGCATTTGCCATCAGCCCGGGTTTGAACGGCGAATTTGTTAAAGCGGCTCAGCAAAGTAGTACGGTCGTGATTCCGGGAGTGGCTACCCCAGGGGAGCTTATGCTGGCTTTGGAGTACGGTATCGATACGTTGAAGCTGTTTCCTGCCGAGGTTGTGGGTGGAACGGAGATGTTAAAGGCACTTTACGGCCCGTTTGCCGATGTGCGCTTCTGTCCGACAGGCGGCATCAGCTTGAAAACCGCTCCCGAATATTTGGCGTTGCCGAATGTATTATGTGTGGGTGGTTCATGGTTGACGCCGAAAGAGGCGGTAAAAAATAAAGATTGGGATACCATTACCCGTTTGGCTAAAGAGGCGGCTGCCCTAAAGAGAGTTTGAGTCTGGTAAATCTTGCCGATTAGGTAAATTTTGCAGTAGCCCGCATTGGAAATTTAAGGCCGTCTGAATATATTCAGACGGCCTTATTTAACATGAAAACTTTAACTAATGCGACCAACCTTGAAGGTTTTGCAAAACTAAGTCTGCCAGTGCGTTTATCCAGTTTGCGTTGGTGTTGAGGCAGGGAATATAGTGATATTGTGTACCACCGGCTTCATGGAACTGTTCCCGTCCGGCAATAGCGATTTCTTCCATAGTCTCCAAGCAATCGCTGACAAAACCCGGGCAGAATATATCCAGTTTGTTAACCCCTTGCTTGGGAAGCGTATCAAATAAATCCTGCGTGCTGGGTCCGATCCATTTGGCTTTGCCGAATTGGCTTTGGAAAGAAACGATATAATCATTTTCTTTCAAATTCAAGGCAGCTGCCAGCAGTCGGGCTGTTTCCCTGCATTCATATTGATAGGGATCGCCTTTTTCCTCATTAGCTTGCGGAATACCGTGAAAACTAAGCATCAGTTTGTCGCCGCGTCCATATTCTTGCCAATATGCTTCAATATGTTGTTTCATGGCTGCAATATAGCCGGGGTGATCATAAAAGCGCGCAACAGTACGTAAGCTCATTTGATTTCTCTGTTGCAATAAAACTTGAAATACTTTATCCAATGCCGCGCCTGTGCTTGAGGCAGCATATTGGGGATAGAGTGGTATTGCCAAGAGGCGGCATACACCTTGGGCTTTCAATTCGTTTATAACCCGGGATACGGAAGGCTCGCCGTATGTCATAGCATGACGGACAATAACTGTGTTGCCTAATTTGGCAGATAGAGCCTCAGCCTGCCGTTTGGTGTAAACAGCCAGTGGAGAGCCTTCAGGAAACCAAACTTTTTCATAACCGTGTGCGCTTTTTTTAGGCCGTAATGTCAATACCAAACCGTGCAATACCGGCTGCCATAGAGCTTTAGGTAGCTCAACTACCCGCTGGTCTGATAAGAAGTCTCGCAGATACGGGCGGACTGCCTCTGAGGTGGGGGCAGAAGGTGTGCCGAGGTTAATGAGTATAACGGCAGTCTGGTCCTGCAGATTATGGGAGATGGCGGGTTCTGGTAGGAAGCGAGGCATGATTATCCTTGTTGATAAAGGTTTTGATGCAGTTTCAGACGGCATCTTACGTTATTTTTAAAGGTAGGGAAATGCGAACACAAAGGTTTTAATCTCTAACAATCACGGTCATTAATTGAATATTGGTAAGCAAAAATGGCCAGGGAGTTTTTTAGATGGCGATGTCGAATATACTTTTCAGAAAGAGTAAATAAAAAAGCGTATCTATACAAAGATACGCTTTTTTAATTGAAGAAATTTTAGAAATTACCGCCGGATTGGTTAGCCATATAAACCACTGCGGCTTCTACTTCGGCATCAGTTAAGTTGGCATTGCCGCCTTTGGGAGGCATTACGCCGCCTTTGGGGTTGGTAAAGCCTTCGATAGCATGTTTTACCAAGGTGGCTTTGCCTTGTTTCAAGCGCTCAGTCCAATCGGCATTATGTGTGATTTTTGGGGAGAACGGAATAGCGGAGTCTGCACCGTGGCAAGCCATGCACAATCCTTCAAATACTTTTTTGCCATCTGCACCGCCGGCAACTGCTACCGGAGCAGCTGCAGGGGCTGCGGCAGTATCTGATGCTGCAGCAGCACCAGAAGCATCAGTCGCAGCCGCATCTGATGCGGCACCTACGGCAGGAGCTTCAAAATTACCACCTGATTGGTTGGTCATGTAAACGATGGCACGTTTCAATTCGTCATCGGTCAAGTCGGCAGCACCGCCTTTGGCAGGCATGGCTTTAAAACCGTTCAATGCATGAGTGAAGAGCATATCAAGGCCTTGTGCAATGCGCGGAGCCCATTCGTTATTATGGGTAATTTTAGGCGAGTTGGGCACTAAGCTGTCGGCAGCGTGACATTGAATACAGATTTTATTGAAAATTTGCTCGCCTGTGCGCTCGCCCACCGGTGTGCCGTCACCCATGGCAATGCTGCCTGCAGGCATAATACGGGTTTCGGTAGCAGATTGGCTGCTTTCTTGAACATCGCTGTAATAGCCGCTTGTTGCCAGTTTCACCAGTAAAAACAATACCGCAAGCAGGATAACGATACCGCCCACGAAAGTGGTGATTGCAGAGCCATGGGCTTTATTGTTGTTCGGTTGATTCATTTGGTTGGCCTCGCCGTTTTTGGTAGTTGTGACGAAAATATTATGAAAAAAGTATTTTGTTAAATTGAATTAACAATAATTTGCTGGATTATACTGAATTCGCGGTGTCTTTCCAATCTTTAAAGTTTAGTTTAGCTCAAAAAACGGTCGATTTGTAGGGAAAAGGCTGATTGAGCCTCATGTAGAAAAAAAGGGAGAATAGCCAGGGTAGGAAGAGCGGATCGTTAAAATATTGTGCTTATTTGTACATTATGCAATAATAGTCAGCTTATATGCACCCATAGCTCAGTTGGAAGAGCGTCAGTTTCCGAAGCTGGAGGCCACAGGTTCGATCCCTGTTGGGTGCGCCAAAATTGTGATTTGAAAAAGCAGCCGGTGGGGCTGCTTTTTTATTATCTTCACATTTGATTTGTTGTTTAATATCTTAAGTATCGGCTGTAATTATATTTGTTTTTCTTTTAAGAATCATAGGTTAATTGCTTTATGAATAATTTGTGTTAAATTATGAAAGTTTTTACCTTGCTTGGTATTGAGCTTTCAGTTATTGTATCTTTTCTTTACTCGATAAACTCTCAAGCGTCTAAGTCAATTGATTGGGTTGCTTGGTTGTCGCCGGATTTTTGCAGTGCGCGTACCCTAAATCGCTGCCTGTGAAAATAGCATTACAGGTGCGGTGGCGAAACCGGCGGTTCCTATTGGTTTACGCGCAACACAAAAGAGGTAACCATGCAATTATCAGGTGCGCAAATCCTTGTGCAAAGTCTCAAGGCCGAGGGCGTTGAATACGTTTTCGGTTATCCTGGCGGCGCAGTTCTTGAAATTTACGACGCGCTTTTCCAACTTAATAAATTCCAGCATATTTTAGTACGCCATGAACAGGCAGCGGTACATGCCGCCGATGCTTATGCACGAACCAGCGGAAAAGTTGGCGTGGCATTGGTCACTTCCGGCCCCGGTGCTACTAATGCGATTACTGGTATCGCTACTGCTTATGCGGATTCGATTCCGCTTGTGGTGATTTCCGGCCAGGTGGGAACGCCTGCTATCGGTTCGGATGCCTTTCAAGAAATTGATATGATTGGTGTGTCACGTCCGTGTGTGAAACATAACTTTTTGGTAACCAGTATCCACGAATTGGCGGAAACGGTTAAAAAAGCGTTTCAAATTGCTAAAACGGGGCGGCCGGGGCCGGTAGTAATTGATATTGCCAAAGATGTCACCCAGGCAATGGCAAAATTCAGTTATCCGCAGGAAGATATCTTTATCCGCTCTTACCAACCGGTTACTCACGGTCATACCGGTCAGATTAAAAAAGCCATTCAAATGTTGGCTGCCGCCAAGCGTCCGCTTATTTATTTCGGCGGCGGTGCTGTGTTAGGTAATGCCTCAGAAGAGTTGGTGGAGTTCGTACAGCTTACGGGAGCACCTTGTACCGGTACGCTGATGGGTTTGGGAGCTTATCCTTCTACAAACAAACAGTTTCTCGGCATGCTCGGCATGCACGGTACCTATGAGGCCAACCTTGCTATGCATAATGCGGATATCGTATTAGCAGTAGGTGCGCGGTTTGATGACCGTGTAGTATCAGTGCCGGCAAAGTTTACGGAGAAGCCTAAAAAAATTATCCATATCGATATCGATCCTTCAAGTATTTCCAAGCGCGTGAAAGCTGATATTCCGATTGTGGGCGACGTGAAAAATGTTTTGCGTGAAATGATCGGTATTTGGAAAAAGCAGGAGCTGTCATTTAATGAGGCGCTGCTGGGTAAATGGTGGGAAACGGTCGAATCTTGGCGTAGTCGCCACTGTTTGCGCATTCCTCAGATGGAGGGAGATATCATATTGCCGCAAATGGTGATACAAACATTGGCGGAGATAACCAATAACGAAGCCATTATCACCTCGGATGTCGGCCAACATCAAATGTTTACTGCGCAATATTATCCGTTTATCCGGCCGCGCCAATGGTTGAATTCAGGCGGTTTGGGTACGATGGGCGTAGGTTTGCCTTACGCAATGGGGGCTTATCTTGCCGATCCGAGCAAAGATGTTTGCTGTATTACCGGCGAAGGTTCTATTCAGATGAATATCCAAGAGCTTTCTACTTGCTTGCAATACAAGCTGCCTATTAAAACCATTTGCTTGAATAACGGTTACTTGGGAATGGTGCGCCAATGGCAGGAGCTTTATTACAGTAATCGTGAATCAGAAACCTATTTCGATTCTCTTCCCGATTTTGTCAAATTGGCCGAAGCCTATGGTCATATAGGTATGCGTATCGAAAAAGCTTCGGATGTAGAAGGTGCATTGCGTGAGGCATTGGCACTAAAAGATCGTTTCGTATTCATGGATTTCATTACCGATAAAAAACAAAATGTTTTCCCGATGGTAGGTAACGGTAAAGGCTTAGATGAAATGGTACTGCCGCCGCATATGCGTGAAACACCGCAAGATAGTGATGTAAACGATGTAAACGATCGTGATTACGATACAAGGAGCGTACCATGAGACACATCTTATCTATCCTATTGGAAAACGAATCGGGTGCGATGAGTAGGGTGGTCGGATTGTTTTCTGCCCGCGACTATAATATCGATTCACTTTCTGTTGCAGCTACCGAAGATAAAACACTTTCCCGCATGACTATTGTTACTCACGGTGATGATGCCGTGATAGAGCAGATAACCAAACAGCTCAATAAACTGATTGAAGTGGTGAAAGTAGTTGATTTGAATGAAAGTCGTTTTGTCGAGCGCGAGCTGATGTTGGTAAAAATCCGTGCAGTAGGTAAAGACCGTGATGAAATATTACGGTTGGCCGAAATTTATCGGGGACATATAGTAGATGTTACTGATAAAAGTTATACGGTTGAAGTAACGGGTACAAGCGATAAACTTGATGCGTTTTTAGAAACCATCAATAAAAGCCTGATTCTCGAAACTGTTCGTACGGGTGCTGCAGGTATTGGGCGCGGTGAACGGATTTTAAAAGTCTGATGTTTTCAGACGGCTTTAAAACTTTAAAAGTAGATTTAGGCCGTCTGAAAAATTAACAACCGTATACTTATATATAAGTATATTATTTGTTGGTATTGAAGTTTTGAAATAGCAAGAGGTAGGTTAAGGTGATATATCCAGCCTACCGATTTAAAAATAAACCGGATAATCCCTCATCCATCATTCATAAGGAATGTAAACATGCAAGTATTTTACGATAAAGATGCAGACCTCTCCCTGATTAAAGGTAAAACCGTTGCTATTATCGGTTACGGCTCTCAAGGACATGCGCATGCGGCGAATCTGAAAGATTCGGGGGTCAATGTAGTGATTGGTCTACGCCCGGGCAGCTCATGGAAAAAAGCCGAGGCAGCGGGTCACAAAGTATTGAGCGTTGCCGAGGCAACCAAAGCAGCCGACGTAGTGATGATCTTGCTGCCGGATGAAAATCAGCCGTTCGTTTACAAAAATGAGATTGAAGCCAATTTGAAACAAGGTGCCGTATTGGCGTTTGCACATGGTTTTAACGTGCATTACAACCAAATCGTACCTCGTGAAGACTTAGACGTTATTATGATTGCTCCTAAAGGGCCGGGTCACACTGTGCGTAGTGAGTACAAAAAAGGCGGCGGTGTTCCGACTTTGATTGCCGTTTATCAAGATAAATCAGGCAAAGCCCGTGATATTGCCTTGTCTTACGCAGCCGCCAATGGCGGAACTAAAGGCGGTGTAATCGAAACCAATTTCCGTGAAGAAACCGAAACCGATTTGTTCGGTGAGCAAGCCGTATTATGCGGTGGCGCAGTTGAGCTTGTGAAATGCGGTTTTGAAACCCTGGTTGAAGCCGGTTACGCACCCGAAATGGCTTATTTTGAATGCTTGCATGAGCTGAAATTGATTGTCGACCTGATGTATGAGGGAGGCATTGCAAATATGAACTATTCTATTTCCAATAATGCGGAATACGGCGAATATGTAACCGGCCCCGAGGTGGTGACTGCTGCAACCAAAGATGCCATGCGTAAGGCCTTGAAACGTATTCAAACCGGCGAATACGCAAAAATGTTTATCCAAGAGGGTGCGGCAAATTATCCTGCCATGACGGCTCGCCGCCGCATTAATGCCGAACATCCGATCGAGGTGGTAGGTAAGCAGTTGCGCGGCATGATGCCGTGGATTGCTCAAAATAAATTAGTTGATTTGGATAAAAACTAATTCATAAATACTGTATTTTAAGTATAGGAAAGGCCGTCTGAATTTTCAGACGGCCTTTTTATTTTTCATAAAATGCGCACATAATGAAGATGGTTTTTAATTTTGTAACTATTGTAAATACATCAAGATTGGGTGGAGAGTTATTAAATTAAGAAAGAGAAAGCTCTCTTTCATGCTAATTGCATTGAATGCCTAGGCAAATGATACAGATATAAATAACCATTAAAATACCGTAAAATTACCCTATTCAAGCCTCTGAAATCGGCCTAATTCAGTGTTTTCAACAGATATTAGAAAGCCCTAAATCAGATCTCTCTTAACAAAATTGCAACAAATCCGATTTAAGTGTTGTAAACCTGCACATATGCCTTGTTATTTTTTTAATATTTTGATTTTTATGTATTTTATAAAAAAGTGTAGGTTAAACCCTACACTTTTAGGAGCTTGATAGAGCGGTAACTGGTGATAAAGTTTGTTTTTTTACAACGAAGCAATTATATTAGCAGACATGAAATCGCTAACGTTGCGATGAATGCAAAAGCTTGGATGGATTTCATACACTCCATTTAAGTTTGTTTTCTTAAAACATAGAAAAGGAATACAGCAATGAAAAAAACCCTGATTGCTTTGACTCTGGCAGCTTTGCCTGTGGCAGCTTCTGCTGACGTTATTCTGTACGGCCAAATCAAAGCCGGTGTTGAGGTTGCTCAAACTAAAGTTACTGTAGATGGCGTTTCTGAAAAAAGCGACACTACTACTCAAATTGCTGACTTCGGTTCGCGTATCGGTTTCAAAGGGCACGAGCACTTGGGTTCTGGCCTGAACGCTATTTGGCAAGTTGAAAACAATGTTTCTGTTGCTGGCGGTGGTACTTGGGCTGGTCGTGATTCTTTCATCGGCTTGGAAGGTAACTTCGGTAAAGTACGTGCTGGTAAACTGAGCACTCAATTGAACGATATGGGTACTGTTGACCCCTGGGAATACAATAATAACGCCTTGGGCTTGGGTATGTTCACTCGCACTGGTAAGCGTGTAACATCTGTACGTTACGATTCACCTGTATTTGCTGGTTTTAGCGGTAATGTACAATATACACCACGTGATAATGGTACTGAAGTTCGTGGCTTGGGTGTAACTACTGGTCGTGATGACGAAGCTAGTGATACTTCTGGCTACTACGCTGGTTTGAACTATGAAAATGCTGGTTTCTTCGCTCAATATGGCGTGGGTTATAAAAAATCTGCTTATATCGCTGGTAGCGGTGAAAGCAAATCTGGCCAAGCTCACCGTGTAGAAGCTGGCTATGATGCTAACAACCTGTTTGTTGGTTTGGGCTACCAATACACCAATGGTTGGGATAGCTACGATAGCTACTTAGCTGCTTTAGCTAGTGATTCAGAATATGATGCAGCAGCTGATAATTCTGTTGGCATTAAAGCTCATGAAGTTGCTGCTACTGCTGCTTACCGCTTCGGTAATGTGACTCCTCGTGTATCTTATGCTCATGGCTTTAAAGTTAAAGGTGCAGAGTTGACTGATGCAGAGCGTAAAGCTGCTAAATATGACCAAATCGTTTTGGGTGCCGATTACGATTTCTCTAAACGTACCACTGCTATGGTTTCAGCTGGTTGGTTGAAAGCTGGTAGCGGTGACAACAAAACCCAAACTACCGCTGGTTTGGTTGGTCTGCGTCACAAATTCTAATCTATACGGTTAGTCTTAAAAAAGAGCCTGCTTTGCAGGCTCTTTTTGTATTATTAAGTGAAATATACTGCTCGGATTGTAGTGTTGTTGTGCAGTGTGAGGGAAGGGTGTGCTGGATTAGCATTGCTATTTAAAGAGCGGGGAATGTATCTGCTTTGGGGTAGTCATAACAATAGTGCCTTTAGTTCTTGATATGTAGATAGAGATAAGATATTTCTGAAAAAGTTGGGAAGCAAAGTAGATTGGTTGATTTATGTTTGCGTAATAAAACATATGGCTATTGATTAAAGGTAGGCTCAGGCCGTCTGAAAAAATACATTTCAATAGCGGATATTGTTTAAGGCCGCCTAATTATTTCAAATGATAAAATTTTAGGGGCTGTATTAGATTAGCCTTAAATATCACACCAAATTCGCAAAATTTTAAGTTGCTCTTTTGGTGTACCAAAGTTAAAACGAAATTCGCATTCTTTCAAGAATAAAGGGAAAGATTTTCGGTCAATTCCATTGTACTTTCGTAGAACGCGCTTTGCCTGATTCCAGAAGTTTTCAATACCGTTGATATGGTTTTGACGGTCGACAAAAAGCTCTGAATGATTGATTCTGTGATGCGTAAATTCACTCACATCTAGCACATCATAGCTTTTGTAATAGTCCGTATAAACAATGCTATCAGGCATTATTTTTCGTTTAATAACAGGTAGTAAAGTATCTTGTTTGGTATTTTTAACGACAACAGTATAAACCTTGCCTTGACGTTTCAAAATACCAAATACCGCTACTTTCCCAGCCGCTCCGCGACCGCGTTTGCCTTTTCGTTGTCCACCAAAATAACTCTCATCAAGCTCGATTGAACCATCAAAGATTTCATCAGCTTGAAGCTCTAAATGATAGGCAATGACTTGGCGAATTTTACGGTAAAACAGAGCTGCTGAATTGGGGTTAATATCCAATAAATTGGCAGCAGAACGGGCGGTTACCTCAAGTACAAAAAATTCAAGCAACTTTTTTTGTAATTTTTTAGATAGTTTACAGTGTGTTATCTTCATTTTTAAAGGGTAACATAACTGCCAATCTAATACAGCCCCAAATTTTATTCAAATCAGCCTGATGAGATTTTTGTGAAGATCATATATGTATAAGAAATGATGAGAAAATACGGCGAGTGCTATTTGATTATGCAGTAACAAACTTATGAAATCTTCGTAGGGAAGCGGCATCAAATTACTTTTCAAGATAAAAGAGTGGCTTTTTCTTACATGAAAATTTGTTGTAGATTAATTAGCAAATAAGCAGTTCTGAATCAGGTTTAAGAAGATAAATAGTCGATCAGTTGATCTGGGTGGGAAGTAGGGTTGAAACCAGTGTGCCGAGCGGTTGTGGATATAAAAACTGCACTATCGGATTGTCCGGTAGTGCAGTTTACTTTGGTATGATCCTGTTGAGAGAGGCCTTGTAACAAGCCGTGGCAGAATTTATTCTGCTTCAGTTTGACGCTCTTCTCGTTCGGGGGCTTCAATCAAAGCCTTCATAGATAGGCGCACGCGACCGCGATCGTCTACTTCCAAAGCTTTCACTTGAACGGTTTGGCCTACTTGAAGATAATCGCTTACGTTTTTCACGCGTTCATGTGCGATTTGGCTGATGTGTACCAAACCGTCTTTACCCGGCATCACAGAAACGATAGCGCCAACATTGTTATCCAGCAGTTTAACTACGGTGCCTTCATATACTTTGCCAACTTCTACTTCGGCTGTGATGGCTTCAATACGGCGTTTTGCGGCATCTCCCGCTTCTTGCGTGGTAGCGGCAATGGTAATGGTACCGTCTTCTGCAATGTTGATCTCAGTACCGGTTTCGGCAGTTAGAGCACGGATGGTTTCCCCGCCTTTGCCGATGACATCACGAATCTTGTCTTGGTTGATCTTCATTGTAAACAGACGGGGAGCGTGTTGCGACAGCTCTTGGGGGCCTTCTACTGCTTCTTTCATTTGGCCGAGAATATGGAAACGTGCTTCTTTGGCTTGTTCCAAAGCAATTTGCATGATTTCTTTGGTAATGCCTTGGATTTTAATATCCATTTGCAGGGCAGTGACACCATTGGTTGTGCCGGCTACTTTGAAATCCATATCGCCGAGGTGGTCTTCATCACCGAGAATATCGGTTAGAACGGCGAATTTGTTACCTTCTAAAATCAAGCCCATGGCGATACCGGCTACATGAGCCTTCAGCGGTACGCCGGCTGACAGCAAGCTCAGGCAGCCGCCGCATACGGAAGCCATAGATGAAGAACCGTTAGACTCGGTAATCTCTGATACCACGCGCATGGTGTAGCTGAACTCTTCGGGTGAGGGTAATACTGCAACTAAGGCGCGTTTTGCCAAGCGGCCGTGTCCTATTTCACGGCGTTTGGGAGCGCCCATACGGCCTACTTCGCCGGTTGAGTAAGGCGGGAAGTTATAGTGCAACATGAAGCGGTCGGTATATTCACCGCTTAAGGCATCGATAATTTGCTCATCGCGTGATGTGCCGAGAGTAGCGATTGCCAATGCTTGGGTTTCGCCACGGGTAAACAGAGCGGAACCGTGGGTGCGCGGCAATACGTTGGTTTGGATATTAATCGGACGTACGGTACGGGTATCGCGGCCATCAATACGGGGTTGGCCGTCAAGAATTTGGCTGCGTACTACATCGGCTTCCAATTGTTTAAAGATGCCTTTGATTTGATTTGCTGTCAGGGTATCGGTTTCTTCGGTAATCAAGGCTTCTTTTACGGCATTCCATGCTTCATCTAGCTTGGCGCTGCGGGCTTGTTTTTGGCGGATTTTAAATGCCTCACTAATGGCATTACCGGCAATTTCACGGATTTGGCTAACCAAGGCCTCGTTGGTTTCCGGAGCTTTCCAATCCCATACTTCCGGATTTACTTCATCTGCCAGTTCATTAATGGCGGTGATGGCTGCCTGCATTTGTTCGTGACCGAAAACAACGGCACCAAGCATAACGCTTTCAGGTAATTCTTGTGCTTCCGACTCCACCATCAAAACGGCTTTTTGTGTGCCGGCTACGACTAAGTCCATTTTAGATTGGGCTAATTGGGTTTTAGTCGGGTTTAATACATATTGGTCGTTGATATAGCCTACGCGTGCGGCGCCGATAGGTCCGGCAAAAGGTACGCCGCTCAATACCAAGGCGGCAGATGCACCAATCATCGCGGGGATATCGGAATCGATTTCCGGATCAACGGAAACAACCATGGCAACGATTTGGATGTCATGGTAGAAACCTTCGGGGAATAATGGGCGGATGGGGCGGTCGATTAGGCGGCTGGTTAGGATTTCTTTTTCGCTTTGTTTGCCTTCGCGTTTGAAGAAGCCTCCGGGGATTTTGCCGGCTGCATAGGTGCGTTCCAGATAATCAACGGTAAGCGGGAAGAAATCTTGTCCGGCTTTGACCTCTTTGGCAGCGGTTACGGCAACCAAAACAACGGTATCGCCCATTGATACCTTAACGGCTGAGGCGGCTTGACGTGCAATTTCGCCGGTTTCCAAGGTAACGGTTTGGTTACCATATTGGAAGGTTTTTACGTGTTTATTGAACATATTGTTCCTTTCGGTTGATGCCGTACCGCTAAAACACTAATGATGCACACGGTTTTCATGCGCATGGTTAGGGTTTCAGGCAGGTACGGCGAAATATAGTAGGATTTTTTTCAGACGGCTTTGTATAACAGCCGTCTGAAAGCTGATTATAGCAAATAATCGCTATTTTTAGAGAGCTATGTTGATTAAGAATCGAGCCGGTATGATGGGTTGAGAGGGGGTGGATAGGTCGGTTTATGGGTATATTGTTTAAAAATTATTTCGATAAGCTTTGGTTAAAAATAGGGGGTATTTATGCCGTCTGAAAATTTTATTTCTTAAATAGATTTCAGACGGCTAGGATATTCGAGTTATAGCAGAGCCTCTATATATGGTGCAATTTCACTTGGAGGCATACTGGGAGCAAAACGTTCGATCACCTCGCCTTTTCGATTGACTAGAAATTTTGTGAAATTCCATTTGATGTCACCATTTTCCTGTTTTGTTCCCAACGCAGCCAGCTTGAGTAGCAAGTCTTTAAATTTTAAGCCGCCTTTATCGTGAGGTTTCTGAGATTTCAGGTAGCGGTAAATAGGGTGCGTGTTGGTGCCATTGACTTCGACTTTGTCGAATATTTTGAATTTGGTGCCGAATTTTGTTTGACATATTTGTGCAATTTCTCCGCTTGCTTCGGGAGCTTGTGTGCGAAATTGGTTGCAGGGGAAATCTAGAATTTCAAAACCTTGATCTGCATAGCGGTTATATAGAGCCTGCAATTCTTGGTATTGCGGAGTTAAACCGCAACGTGTGGCAGTGTTAACGATCAGCAAAACCTTGTCTTCATAGTCCGTCATGTTGATGGTTTGCCCTGAAGAATCTTGTGCGCTAAAGCTGTATAGTTGTTTCATAATCTTTCATTTTTATATAGTGGGTGTAAGTAGCCATTATAGTCTGAGATTTGGTGACATGACTTACACATGTGGTAATTGGGCCTGAAATCAGTTAAGTATATAGGCTGGATAACTGTTATTTAACGAAAAGGCCGTCTGAAAATTTTCAGACGGCCTCTTAAATTTGCTTTGGTATTTTGTTTAGGCTCAGGCTTAAAAACTGAATTTATCTGCCGGAGCGTCAGTTTTACTTGATAATTTCGGAATCAAAGTATCAAATAAAGTGGCTTCGGTAAATTTATCACCTTTACGAATAATCAGGCGGGCTCGTTGCACGGGGGCATCGCCTGTAACGACTACCATTCGGCCACCGTCTTTTAATTGTTGTTTTAAGATTTCGGGTACACTATTAACCGCACCACCGATGTAAATGGCATCAAATGGTGAACCGCCTGCTTCTCCGCTTAGGCCGTCACCGATTTGATAGGTAATATTGTTCAACGCTAATCCATCTAACACTTCTTTGGCGCGGGCTTGTTGTTCGGCGTCGATGTCAATTGTAACAACCTCTCCTGCCATTTTGCGTAAAACGGCGGTAGCATAGCCCGAACCGGTGCCGACCTCCAAAACTTTGTCCAGCGGTGTCAAATCCAAACCTTGGATCATACGTGCAACGATTTTAGGCTCAAGCATACTGCCGCCGTTGGGTAAAGGGAGAGCCGTATCAGAATAAGCATAGGGCTTGTGGGATTCGCTCACAAAGGCTTCACGGGGAATCTCACTCAAGGCATCTAAAATGTCGAAGTCCAACACGTCCCATGGACGGATTTGTTGTTCTACCATATTGAAACGTGCTTTTTCGAAATTCATTTTTTGCTCCGCTATATTGTGTTATTCGGGTGTTTTATAGGTTATGCGCGATTATAATGGTTTTACGTCTGCTTTAATAGTATCGGTTGTTTCGCTTTTGCTGTGCTGTTGGGCAATCAGTGCAGCTAATTTGCCGAGGTAGGCGGAGTCGGTATCATCGAATCGGTTTAGAGTGTCGGCATCAACATCCAATACGGCGATTAGGCTGTCATGTTGCGTATCAAAAATAGGAACGACAATTTCCGATTGGGAAAGGGAGGAGCAGGCAATATGATCGGGGTAGACATTAACATCACTGACAACAATGGTTTTTCGGCCAGCCCACGCTTGCCCGCATACCCCACGACCATACGGGATGCGCGTACATGCCACAGGGCCTTGGAACGGGCCCAGTACAAGCTCATGCCGTTGTGCGTCTTCTAGGTAAAAACCTACCCAGAGCCAGTCGAAGGCTGTTTTTAAAACCGCAGCAATATTGGCCAAATTGGCAATCAAGCTCGGCTCTTCGCTGATCAGGCTTTCGATTTGTGGTAATAACTGTTGGTAAATAGCTTCTTTGTTGCCGTGGGTAAGATGGATTTCATGCATGGTTTAAAGGTTTGAAATAACTGGAAATCAAAGCGGTATAATTGTTGCTGTTTCAGTGTTTCGGGTCAAGCAAATATAGGCAGAGAAGGGGATATTGCATGCTTGCAGCTTTTAACTCGGAGCAAATATCATAGATACCGCAACAGTATTGCTAATTTATTCATAATTTACTACACTTGCCTACATTAAAATCAGCTGTAATTCTTTAAAAATATAGTTGGAAAATAAAGCTAGTCATTAATGTTTATCGTTTGTAACACTTGTTTGTGTTGGGTAGCGAATTATTATATGTGCGTGTGTGATTTATTTTCTTAGCTACTATTTTTTATATAAAGTGCGCCAAGGTCATTTGGGATATTTGTTATGGAAAGTTTGTGGAATCAAAAATGGGTTATCGGCAATTGGAAAATGAACGGCCGTTTACAGAACAATAATGCCTTGATGCACCGTTTCCGTATTTTGCCTCAAGTTGACCGGGTATGTATCGGCTTGGCAGCGCCAACTGTTTATTTGCTGCAACTGCATAATGCTATGCAAATAGTGCTGAATAACCGGATTTTGACTTGTGCTCAAGACGTCAGCCGCTTTGCGGGCAATGGTGCTTACACAGGGGAAGTATCTGCCGAAATGATGGCTGATATTGGTGTTGATATCGTATTAATCGGCCATTCTGAGAGAAGTTTGTATTTCGGTGAAAAAAATGAAATACAACGTCAGAAAATCGAAAATGTATTGAATGTCGGCTTACTTCCGCTGTTATGCGTAGGTGAGAGCTTGGAAGAGCGGGAGGCCGGTAAAGAGAAAGAAGTGATTGCCCATCAATTGAGTGTTTTGGAAGGTTTGGATACTAAGCACATAGCAGTAGCTTATGAACCGGTATGGGCAATTGGTACCGGTAAAGTGGCTACGGTAGAGCAGATTGCAGAAATGCATCAATTTATTTATGAACAGATCTTGTCAATGCACGGTAATGATGCTAAGATTCGCGTTCTTTACGGCGGTAGTGTGAATGCCAATAACGCCACCGATATTTTTGCCGTACCCTATGTGGATGGCGCTTTGGTTGGCGGCGCATCTTTGGCATATGATTCATTTACTTCAATCATCAATGCCGCACAAGAATCGTAGAAATTTATGGAAGCATTTAAAACCATTATTTGGATTATCAACATCTTTGCAGCCTTATCTGTGATCATTTTGGTATTGATGCAGCAAGGTAAGGGTGCTGATGCCGGTGCAACCTTCGGCTCTGGCAGCGGTAGCGCACAAGGTGTGTTTGGTTCAAGTGGTAATGCAAACTTTTTAAGCCGAAGTACTGCGATTGCAGCAACTGTATTCTTTGCAAGCTGCATGGCAATGGTTTACATTTATAGTAATTCAACTTCGCATGGTTTGGATTTTACTAATGTGCAGCAAAGTCAGCCGGCAAATGTTCAGCCGGTACAACAGGCTCCTGCTGTAGCAAGTTCTCAACCTCAGCAGTAAGACTAAAATTTAAGTATATGCCGACATGGTGGAATTGGTAGACACGCTATCTTGAGGGGGTAGTGACCCTAGGTCGTATGAGTTCAAGTCTCATTGTCGGCACCATTAAAAGAAAACAGTCCAATTTTTGGGCTGTTTTTTTTACACTCTATATCATCCGGTAACATCCGCAAGATTAAATAAAGATACGGCGTTCAGCTGATTTTTATATTTTTCACTGCTGATTTTATATCCGATAGCATTTGATCCAATCCTATCAAATTAATTAAGGAGAGGTATATTGTGGGATCGTTCAAGTGCCTTGGAAAAATATCCCCAAAGTGCCGCCCAACCACTGCCAAATTAAAAATGCCAAGCCAACAAATAAGCTCTTAAGCCTTCAAATGGAAGATGAGACTGCATTTAGCTGTTATCCTGCAGGTAGATAAATTATGGTTAAGTACCGCCCTAACGAAAAAGAAAAGTTGTTTTCAATAGGCAAATGCCTTGTTGTATCACTCGTGGCAGGCTGTGGTGCTACTGAAATACTCTTTGAGCTGGTGGAAGGTAAAGCCCCCGGTTTATTGGCAATAGTATAGGCGGGCTTGAGAACGGCTTTATTTTGCAGAGTTAGTTGTTTGGGTTTTGCAACCGCATCAAGTAAAAAAGATTCTTTACTGATGCTTAGATCTAGAATTTTTTAGATATGTAAATGTAATGCCGTCTGAAAAGTTTTCAGACGGCATTTGTTGTTTACAGCAATGATTTGGTTAATGTCCTGATTGGAATAGGTTTTTACAAGTTATCCTTCTGTGCAAGAATACGGCGGCTACCACCGACATCAGCGGGAGAAACGACACCTGCATCTTCGAGTGCCTGCATCAGATTAGCAGCGCGGTTGTAGCCGATACGAAGTTGGCGTTGCAGAGAAGAAATAGAAGTTTTACGAGATTCCAATACGAAAGCTACTGCTTGATCAAATAGTTCGTCACTGTTGGCATTGGGATTGACAACATTAGTAGTTTCCAATGCAGCCTCGCCCGTCAGTATGCCATCAATATAATTGGCCGGGGCTTGACGCTTGATATGGGCAACGATTTGATGGACTTCGTCATCGGATACAAATGCGCCTTGCAAGCGTGTCGGTTCTGCATTGCCGGGTTGGAGGAATAATAAATCACCGTATTTCAGTAATTCTTCCGCCCCCATTTGATCGAGAATGGTGCGGCTGTCAATCTTACTTTGTACGGTAAAGGCCATGCGTGTGGGAATATTGGCTTTAATCAGGCCGGTAACGACATCTACGCTGGGTCGTTGGGTTGCGACTATCATGTGGATGCCTGCAGCACGTGCTTTTTGGGCAAGACGGGCGATTTGTTGTTCGACAGATTTGCGCTCGGTCATCATTAAGTCTGCCAATTCGTCGATAACAACGACAATCATCGGTAGGGCTTCAAGCGGTTCTGGATTGTCAGGATTCAGGCTGAAGGGGTTGAGTAACGGTTTGCCGGCCTCTTTGGCTTCGCGTACTTTTTTATTAAATCCTTCCAAATTACGCACACCGGCATACGAAAGGAGCCGATAGCGCTTTTCCATTTCGGCTACACACCAGTTGAGTGCCTGGCCTGCTTCACGCATATCGGTAACCACAGGGCAAAGCAGGTGGGGAATGCCGTCGTAAATGCTAAGTTCAAGCATTTTGGGATCGATCATGATGAAGCGGACTTCTTCGGGCGTGGCTTTGAACAGCATCGACATAATCATGCCGTTTACGCCAACGGACTTCCCCGATCCTGTCATACCTGCTACCAAAAGGTGCGGCATTTTGGCTAAATCACCTACAACCGGAATGCCGGCTATATCTTTTCCAAGGGCGACGGTTAGCTTGGATTTGGCTTCGGTAAAAACCGGTGATGAGAGTATTTCGCTCAGCATAACGTCTTGGCGGCGTTCGTTTGGTAGTTCGATACCCATCGTATTTTTACCGGCAATGGTTTCAACGATGCGTACGGCTTGTAAGGACATCGAACGGGCCAAGTCTTTGGATAGGCCAACAATTTGGCTGCCTTTAACGCCTTGGGCAGGCTCGATTTCGAAACGGGTGATAACAGGACCGGCTGTGGCGGAAACAACTTGAACGCTAATGCCGAATTCGGCAAGTTTAGCCTCGATGCGTTCCGCAGTCTGCTGTAACACTTCAGGATTGATAACAGGGGCTTCGCCTTGAGGTTGGCGCAACAAACCTAGTGAGGGCTTGCTGTATTCTCCTTGCGGCAACGGTTCGGCAGCTTGGCCTTTTTCATCAAAGAGAGGAGCTTGGACAGGAGCGGGAGGAGGTGCAACGGATACCGATACGGTTTTGCGGTTACTTGTGGTGCCTTCGATTGTTTCTACCGGTTCGGCAGTGATGTTTTTGGCTTCGCGTACCATGCGGCGGGTGGTTTTGGCATCTGGTAAATCTTTGATAAATTTTTCTTGCTTGCGGCTCAGTTTCATCCATAGCCACTCAAGTTTGGCACCGGTTTTTTCAAGAATATCAAGCCATGAAATTTGTGCGACCAGCGATAATGCGAGAAGAAGGATAACAAGTAAAATGAGAAGGCTGCCTGAAGTGCCCAATAGCCAGCTCATACCTTGGGCGGCAAATGTACCGATTAAGCCGCCTGCACCTACGGGCAGGGTGTTTTCTAAACGTTCTTGGAAGGCGAAAACTTCTAATACGGGGCTGCAAATCAGCAGGATTAGTAAACCGGTAAAGGCTACGGCAGTATTGTAGGGTTTGCTTTCTTCGGTTTGTATCAAGCGGAAGTTTTTATACAGATAAATACTGGCGGCAATTACCCACCACCAAAACGATAAGCCGAATAAATAGTAGCCGACATCGGCCAAGTATGCACCGAAGAGCCCGCCGAGATTGCGCACTTGTTCTGTAGCGGGCACACTGCGCGACCATGCAGGATCAGTCATGGTAAAACTGGCGAGGGCAAGGGCTATATAAACGGTTACGGCCAATCCAAAAAGCCATAAAGTGTCGTTTATCAGTTTGACGGCATGTGCGGAGCGAGCCGGACGCTTCGTCGTATTCTTCACAACGCCTTTAGGTTTGCGCGGTGGCGTTGTGGCCTGTTTTTTAACAGTTTTGGTATTGGATGCGGGATGGTTTTTTTTTAGAGGGTTTGGTAGCCATAAGTTGTCATATCAAGAGCATTCACAAATAGAGCCGGTAATAATCGTAGCCTTGTTTTTTCTATTGCCTCTTTGAAAGTTGTATTATTTTCAGTATTTTCTGTTTGTCGGGTAGCGTAGGCCGTCTGAAAGGTTTTTGGACGGTGCGGTTTGTTGAAAGCCTTTCTTGGGATGAAGGCCAAAATCTTTAAATTATATAGTATAGCTATTCAAAATAAAAACGATGTATTGTCCGATGGTGTTTTAAATTGCAGATTATCTTTATTGGTATTGGTTTTCCTGTAGTTCGTCTGAATTCGGGTGATTGTATTTTCAGACGGCCTATATGTGGGGAAACCGGAAATATTAGAAGAATATTTGCACATTTCGTTTATGATTTTGCAGCTGATGGTGTTATTTGAGTTTTTGGCTGCTATTTGGTTTCGTTTTAGGCCGGGTAGCAGGCACCGAGAATACGCGGTCCTGATGCTCCGGTGGCATTAGCGGGGTTGCCGGGTAGTTGATCGTACCAGCGCGAGGCTAACCAGCCGAATGCGGCAGCCTCTACCCATTGTGGATTGAGATTAAGTGCTTCAGTGCTGTGGTAGTTGAATTCGGCTGAGTCACCTAAGGTTTGTAGCCGTTTAACCAGCATATCATTTTGAATACCTCCGCCGCACAAATAAATATTACGGGCTTGGGGGGAAAAACGGGTAAGAGCGTTGTGTATGGTGAGTGCGGTGTATTCCAATAGAGTGCGCAAAACATCATGTGCGTTTGCATCCTTTTGAATTTTCGGCATCAGCCATTCTAATGAAAATAAGTCGCGCCCGGTACTTTTAGGCGGTGTTAATTGGAAATAAGGATGTTGCATCAGGCAATCGAGAAGCTCGGGTAATATTGTGCCTTGGGCAGCTTTTTCCCCATTTTTGTCATAGGCTTGGTGCCAGTGATGTTGGACCCATGCGTCCATCAACATATTACCGGGGCCGGTGTCGAAGCCGAATTCAGGTGTTTGGGGAGGTAGGATGCTGATATTGGCGATACCGCCGATATTTAAAACGGCACGCGTTTCGTCAGGTGAGGCAAATAAGGCGCGGTGAAATGCGGGTACTAAGGGTGCTCCTTGCCCTCCGGCAGCTAAATCGCGACTACGGAAGTCGCCTATTACACTGATTTGGCAAAGCTCGGCCAATAAAGCCCAATCTGCGAGTTGGATACTGTATCTATGTTCGGGCGCGTGGCGGATAGTTTGGCCGTGGCAGCCGACGGCGCGTATATCGGTTGGAGAGAGCTTTTGTTGTGCAAGCAGCAGCTCAACGGTGTCGGCATAGAGGCGGGACAACTTTTGTGCCAGCAAACGGCTGCGGTGGAGTTCGTCGTAGCCGTTGTGTTGCAGAGCCAGTAGTTCTTGTTTGAGAGTATCTGAATAAGGCAGGAAAGCGTGGCCTTCGGCGCATTGCCATTGGCTGCCGTTGGTGCGGATAAGGACGGCATCTACACCGTCCATGCTGGTGCCGGACATGATACCGATATAAAGGTGCTGGCTCATAAGAGAAGTCGGTTTGATATAAAACGGTTATTTTAGCGCGATTGGCGTGGTTGTTACATAGTTGGACTTTTGATTGGCATTTAGATCTACTTCTTTATCAGCACTAGGATTAGCCGGGTTTCAGACGGCCTGAAAGTACTTTGGGGAGTGGAAAGGGAAGGCCGTTTGAATGTGTTTGATTAATAACGAGGAGTATTCGGATCAATCTGTTGAGACCATGCATCTATTCCGCCTTGCAGGTTGTATAGTGATTCGAATCCTGCCTCGGCAAGATACATAGCGCTATAAAGGCTTCTCATGCCGTGGTGACAGTAAACTACGATAGGAAGCCCGTCAGGTAATTCGTTTTGGCGTAGGGGAAGCATATTCATCGGGATATGCGTGTGGCCGGGTAGGGCGCAGAAAGCGACTTCTTCGTCTTCACGCACATCCAGCAGAATGATTTTCCGGCCTTCATCAAGCCATTGTTTAAGTTCTGTCGGAGAGAGTTGGGGAATGCTCATGATGATGTGTTCCGAAAATGTAGAGGTTTTACTGTATGCTGTCGGCTAATTTATTTTGATTAATATTTGAATTATCCGGCATCAAAAATATGTTTGGATAAATTTTAAAACTGATACGGTAAAACTTCTAGCCTAATGAAATGATGCCGTCTGAAAAACTTTCAGACGGCATCATTTCATTATTTCGGCATTTTGTCGAATTTTGGCGTGAGCAAATGCTCATAGCTGAAAAATTGATGCAGTTTTGCTTCAATGTGGGGATTGTTTTGTATGTAGTATATGCCGCCGACAAGAAGAGCCGCCGTTATGATAACGCTAATACGCATATTGCCTTCCTTTCCTGACTTTACCGTTTGTTTTATTAATTATTTTTTATTTTGGTAATAGCTTAAGCGAAAGAAGGGCAATTGCGTATCAAGATAATTCAAGCGGCATTTTTTTGTGCTCAGCGGTGTTTGTTTTGTTTGAATTTCCGTAATTGTTTGATTGCATGTAGTGCAGTACCGCTGCCTCCGATAATAAGTAACAGCAGCAGCGGCCAAATAATGATTTGCGGTATGAAATATATTGTAACCGCCAGTAGGAGGATGGTAATACCGATGGTAAGAAAGGCCCATGCTTCTGATTCGTCTACTAATCGGGTGCCGGAAAAGCCGATATCAAACGCATGGCTGAGCTGTATGGCCTGGCGCATAACGGCTTTTGTGCGGCCCCGCTGCATGAGTTTGAATTTTTTACGCCGTGCTTCTTTAAATTCGGTATGTGCTCCTTCATTAAGGATAACTTCTGTTGCATGGTTGAGATCGTTTAAGAAAATGCGTTCTAGTAAATAAACCGTAGAAGAATCTTCTATCGATATATCCAGCTCGCGGTTTACATACCAGCTAGACATATTCAAATTGGTGCTACCCACACGTGCCCATTGACCGTCAATTAAGGCACATTTCGCATGAATCATCGTGCCGTTCCATTCGAATACGCGTACACCCGCTTCGAGCAATGGCCGGTATTGTGTGCGTGATACAGTGCCTATCCATTTGATATCAGATGTCCGTGGGACCAAAATGCGTACATCAACTCCAGCCTTGGCCGCGTTAATTAAAGTCTGTACGTACATTCGTGTCGGCATAAAATATGCATCGGTAATCCATAGGTTTTGGCTGGACAGCCCGATAACATTTAAATCGAAACGTAGGGTATTGATATTTTCAGGAGTGGTTGCCAAAACACGTGCACGTACACTACCGGTAGGAGGGGTATCTTCGTAGGTATAACGCTTAAGCTTCAGAGGTGTGCCGCCGGCAGAGATAAGGGTATCTTCGAATGCATCCAATATATCTTGCACAATGGGGCCTTCGAGCCTGAGGCCAGTGTCTCGCCAAGCTTCTATCCCTTTTTCTGGTTTGCCTTTCCAAGCATTTGAAATACATAGGCCACTAACGAATGCAATTTGTTCATCAATTATGATGGATTTGCGATGATTTCTCGAGAAAATGCCGACACCGCTAGTCCATTTGGGAGGGTTATAGGAGCGGATTTCGGCTCCAGCTGCCTTCAGCGGTTTGAAAAAACCTCGAAGGTGGGCATTCAAGCTTCCCAGCCAGTCATATACCAAGGCTACATGTATACCTTCTGCAAGCTTAGTTAGCAAAATATCACGTAGGCGTTTACCGAAACTATCTGGGGCAAAGATATACATTTCAATACAAATGGATTCTTTAGCTTCCAGCAGTGCCGCCTCCCATTCGGTAAAATTTTCAGAGCAATTAAGCAATACTTTGATACGATTACCATAACGAGGAGGTAAGCCTGATGCACGAAGCATCATTTGTTCGGTGAGTTCGCCGGAGGTTCCGACAATCGGGATTGCAGAATGAATATCCATAGATGGTTGGGGGATGAAGAACCGGTTTAAAGATAGTTTGCATATCATATATGGAATGATGAAGGACCAAACCAATCATTAAGCTGGTAACATAGAATGTTGTATGTTAAGTATTAAATTATAGGAAATAGGTCAAACGGCTTTTTACCTTCTTAAAATTATCATTCAGGCGCTTTGAAAGCAATGCTATACTAGTACGCTTGTAAAAGTGGCGGCAGAAATTGTTGCAGGCCATCTGAATAATAAAGAGCATACCGATGAGCAGAATACAGTCTACCTTCAAAGTCCTAAATGGTTCCAAAGCACTTATCCCTTATATAACCGTGGGCGACCCGGATAGTTCCACCACTTTACAATTAATGCATAGCATGGTGGAAAACGGTGCCGATATTATTGAATTGGGCGTGCCTTTTTCTGATCCTATGGCAGATGGACCGGTTATACAACGTGCGGCAGAACGTGCTTTAGCCAATGGAATATCGTTGAAAACTGTATTGGAAATAGTAGGCGAATTTCGCCGTTCTAATCAAGAAACTCCGATTGTATTGATGGGCTATCTCAATCCGATACACAAAATGGGTTATGAGGTTTTTGCACAAGCTGCGGCAGAAGTGGGAGTAGATGGCGTATTGACTGTTGATTCGCCGGTGGAAACTATAGGCCCTTTACATGAGGCCTTGAAGCGAAATGGTATAGACAGTATTTTTTTGATTGCACCTACAACGACAGAGGCGCGCATTCAAACAATTGCTGAGTTGGCAAGTGGCTTTATTTACTATGTATCTCTTAAAGGCGTAACAGGTTCGGCACAGTTGGATACTGAAGCCGTTTCGCGTAAAATTGAGCTTTTACGTAAATATACAACACTACCTATCGGTGTGGGATTCGGCATCAATAACGCCGACAGTGCGTACAAAATCAGTATTGTTGCTGATGCCGTTATCGTGGGCAGCCGTATTGTAAAAGAAATAGAAGATCATGCAGGCAGTGAAGCGGAAGCTGTCGGCAGATTGGTAAATGAATTAAAAAATGCTATCCGTTGATTCTCACGGAATTACTAGAAATAAAATACACCGTCTGTGATTTTTCAGACGGCTAAAACTCAAATTAAGGAGCAATCCATGAGCTGGTTAGATAAAATTCTGCCTCCTAAAATTAAGAGAGAGGATAAAAGCACCTCTGTAGTGCCGGAAGGACTATGGAGCAAATGTCCTTCTTGCTCGGCTACGCTTTACTCTACTGATTTGCAACAAAATGCCCAAGTATGCCCAAAATGCGGGCACCACAATGCATTAAATGCCAGAGAGCGGTTAAATTTGCTGTTGGATGAAAATGGCCGTGAAGAAATCGGTTCTAATGTAAAACCGGTAGACATGCTTAAATTTAAAGACAGCAAAAAATACCCGGACCGTCTTTCGGCAGCACGTAAATTAACCGGTGAAGAAGATGCATTGGTTGTTATGAAAGGTACTATGAATGGCTTGCCTGTGGTTGTGGCGGCATTTGAGTTCCGTTTTATTGGTGGGTCAATGGGTTCTGTTGTCGGAGAGCGTTTTGTACAAGGTGTGCGTCGTGCTGTTGCTGATAACTGTAGTTTCATTTGTGTGGCGGCATCAGGCGGAGCCCGTATGCAGGAGGGGTTGAACTCATTAATGCAGATGACGAAAACCAGTGCATCACTGCATCTTTTGAGCGAAAAGGGCTTACCTTTTATTTCGGTATTGACTGATCCTACAATGGGAGGGGTATCTGCCAGTTTTGCTTTTTTAGGCGATATTGTATTGGCTGAGCCAAATGCTTTAATTGGTTTCGCCGGCCCTCGTGTGATTGAGCAAACAGTACGTGAGACCCTTCCTGAAGGCTTTCAGCGGGCTGAGTTTCTATTGGAAAAAGGTGCGATAGACCAAATTGTCGATCGTCGTGAAATGAAGCAGCGTATCTGCAATCTGATTACGTTATTGCGTCGTCGGGATAAGGTAGAGTAAAAATATTTTTTAGTAAAATTTATTTGATTTAAATAGGATTGCCCTATTTGTGTCATAAGCTGCGTTATTATGAGATTGAATTTTCAAAATCCAAATAACGCAGCTTATTTATATTTTAAAAATTAATTTTTAACTAGTAGAAAAAAATTATAGCTTCTATCTTAAAATATTGTAAGTATCATTTTGAGATAAATATTTGATATTTAATGTTAAATATTTTTAAATCAAGTTTTATGTTAAGAATTTGGTGAATGATGAGATAGAGTGATAGTTAGAAGGTGAATAGTATTTTTCTCTCTTGTAGGATTGAGCAATAGTGATTCTGGAGAAAATTATTTAGAGTAGGGGCTTATGAATATATCTAAATATAACAACGAAAATGATTAAGAGAACTTTGGAGGGTATCTAAAGATTTAATTTCTATATAATTTGATACCGTCTCAATAACATAAGAGAGGTTATAAAATTTTTGCAATAATATACCCTACACCAATCAGCAAAATTGCTAAAAGGCAGCCTAATATAATAATTAAATTTGAATTTTTATGTGAGGATTTTAATTGCGATAGTTTTTTATCATCTAATTCTTGACGTAATTTCTTTTCTAATTCTGCACGAATCTGTTTTCTAAGACGGGCTTCTTCTTCTTGTTTTTGTTGTTCTAATTTATAAGCAATTTCTTGTTGCTTCAGTGACTCGAAGGCGATACGCTCTTGCCATTCGATACGTTTATGTTGAATAGTGCTTTCTGAGGCTGTTTTCAATAGCAGACTGCATGTTGGGCATTCGTCAGTATGTTCAATATTTTCAATTAAAGTATGGCAAACCGGGCAATCAATACGTGTTTCATTACCAATAGTATGCAGCTCTTCAGTGTGGTTCTGTTCTAATTCTAGGGATTGCCGGGTGATAACATCCAAGCCCAAGTAACTAAAATATTGTTGAGCATTTTCCCATTCGTCACGAGTACACCATTCGGCAATAATGACTTGCTTTTTCTCTGCAAGGCCTTTGATAAGTTCTTCTGCTTCAGAATCCGAAAGGTTGTCTCGGATACAAGCATTGATTTTATTTTGATCTATATTTGGGGGATAAGAAACATAGACATCATAAAGAGGCTGTTGCTTATTCATTTTGATTTAATTTCGTTCAGCAGATAAAAGGGAAAGTGTGTGTATGCTATAGGTTCTTAATAGTATCACATTAGTTTAAATTAGAGTATTATAAAGCACGGCAGTTAATTTAAATTAGATATTAGTGGCTAATTTTTAAGATAAACGGTATTTTATTTAAATAATTTTAGAAAGCTACTGCTTGCTGATAGTTGGGTGATTCTTGCAGCAATTATAAGATAAACATTTAAACTTATGAAGTAATAAGGAGCCTTTTAAGAGGCCCCTCTATGGATACAAATGATGTCGGTTAATTTTAATCTAAACGGAAAAAGATGACCCGCATCCGCATGTAGTGGTTGCATTTGGATTTCGGATCACAAATTGAGAACCTTGAAGACTTTCTGTGTAATCAATTTCAGCACCGATCAAATACTGGTAACTCATAGGGTCAACTAAGAAAGTAAGGCCATTTTTAGTTATTTCGAAATCATCTTCATTTTTGATTTCGTCAAATGTGAATCCGTATTGGAAGCCTGAACAACCACCTCCATTTACAAAAACCCGTAATTTTAAGTCTGGGTTATTTTCTTCTGCGATAAGGTCTGCTACTTTGTTACAGCAGCTGTCTGTAAAGGTAATCGGATTTTCTTCAGACATGATGTGATTCCTCGTTGATTAAGTGGTGTATTCTCAGTTTGAGAAATATTTCTTGCTGATTGATAAATAGGGTTCTATATGGATGTTTCAAGTTTATTTTTGGAAATTTACATACGGCATATGTAACTTACTAGGCAAGCCTCAAATATTGCGGCCAAACCATTCTACCCGCCCGATAATGGCAATTTCATCATTTATCTGACTCAAATGTATTTCAAAAGTTGGGTAGGCATCATTTGCAGATATGACGTTAATGATACCACCCGGCATAAGTTGTAGGCGTTTTACAAGAAGGTTTTCATTAATTCTTAATACATATAAGCCGTCGCGGGGTATGGTTTCCGAGTGGTTGATGAGAATCGAGTCCCCGTCATTCAGAACTCCTTCCATGGAATCCCCTTTGACTGAGATAACGGATAGATTTTTAATATCACGGGTAATATAGTTTTCTATCCAGTAGCGTCTGAATGCCATAGAAAATTCAGGCTTTTCATTACCTACCAGTTGTCCGTGTCCTGCAGCAGCTTGGATATTATACCTTGGCACAAAGATAAATTCATCCATATCTACTGGATTGCCCAATGTATCATATGCGATTGCTGTACTGGTTCGTTTGTTTGGGAAAGGCTCTCCTTCCCCCGTAAGAAGCCAGTCAATACTACAACCTTTGAGTTGTTTGATTTTTTTTAATGTTTCTGCCTTGGGAAGTCCTCCTTCATTCCAAATGCGGCTAAAGCCTGCAATTGTCATATCTATATCTGCGGCGATTTTTGCTTGTTTGGCTTGATCTTGCCAGAGATATGCCAATCGTTCTTTAAAAGAGTTCATGTTGTAAGCTTTCTAGTACAGAGAAGTGGTAGAGAGCTGCTTTATATCTCTAACCATGGCTTCGATTTAAAATAAGTTTCAATTATGTAAATATTAATTTATTTTTTATTGTAATTCAAGATTATTGTTTAGTTTTTATTTAAAAAAAGATAAAAAAAGTTGAAATTTTAGTTTTTTCTTACTATGATTAAGAAAAATTAAAGTTTTGGAAGAGTCATGGTGAAAGTAAGAAAGTTGCGTATGTTGGTTTTTGTTGTTTTTCTTTCCCTGGTTTTTATGGGATTTTTTGCAGGGAACTCAACAGCCCAATCGGCAGAGGTGTCCTTTTCGGATTTACGCTGTGAAACGCTAAATAATTTAGCTTGGCACGTTATGAGTCACAAGCAGGTGGTTTATGCTCGGCAATGTGATGTTTTGGATGCGGCTCGTCAGTGGGAAGTATATTATGGAAATCTAGATGAAGAGGGTATGGCTGCTGCAGTAGTTTACGAGCCTTAAACTTTGAATTGGTGTGTCGCATTAGGCTTAGGCCGTCTGAAATTCAGACGGCCTAAGTTTATCAGATGTGAATTAAGGCTAATAGACTGATATACAGGCTTTTTAATAAGTATCTTAGTATTTATTTTGGTATAGGGAAATTCGGTTGAGTTTATGGCAATAAAGGCGGCAGGTCTAAGCCAAAGGTTTCTGGAAAGTTAAACATGATGTTCATATTTTGTATGGCTTGGCCTGCTGCTCCTTTGACCAAGTTATCAATGACAGACAGGATGATCCATAGATCACTTTCGGGAGCTTTTTGAATGCTAATACGGCATACGTTGGCTCCTCGAACTGTGCGTGTTTCGGGGCTGCTACCTGGCGGCATAATATCAATGAATGGGCTGTTGTGATAAAAATCACGTAATATCGAATAAGGATCGACATCATCATTTAAGTAGATATATTGGGTAGCCTGCATACCTCTAATTAATGGTGTGAGATGAGGAACAAATACAAAGCCTTTTTCTGCTCCGTTTTGCAGGGTGCTGATAGTTTGTTTTATTTCCGGTAGGTGGCGATGGCCAGTAACACCATAGGCTTTGAAATTATCTGCTGCTTCACAGAATAAAGTACCGATGCTTGCTTTACGGCCTGCTCCTGATACGCCTGACTTACAATCTGCAATTAAAGGCATATCTGTATTGATCAGGTGGTTTTTCAGTAGAGGAATCAAGGGGAGTGAAACACAGGTAGGATAGCAGCCCGGATTGGCAACTAGCCGGGCATGTTGGATTTGCTCGCGATTAAGTTCGCATAAGCCGTAAACAGCTTCTTTTAGCGTATCAGCTGCGGTGAAGGGCATTCCGTACCATTGTTCCCATGTGGGGATATCTTTTAGCCTAAAGTCAGCTGATAAATCAATTACTTTTACTCCTCGCTCTAGTAGTGCAGGGGCATCTCGCATAGCTACGCCATGGGGTGTGGCGAAGAAAACTACGTCGCATTGTTCTAAAGATGCCTCTTCTGGTAAAAGAAATTTTAGATCGTAGGTTCCGCGTAGGCTGGGGAAGTAGTCAGAAATCGCTATCCCGGCTTCACTGCGGCTGGTTACGGCTGTTACTTCGGCTTTGGGATGAGAGGCGAGTAGGCGGAGTAACTCAACTCCTGTATAGCCGGTAGCGCCTACAATACCTATTTTAATATGGTTGGCCATGAGAATACTCCTGCTTGTTTAGAATCGTATAGCTGCAATTATGGTGTAGTGTAAGTGTATTGTAGTTGTTTGAAAAGGTTGATAGCCAAGCTGTGAGGCTTGGCTATCATTTTTAATTTATAAGGTGACTTGTGAACCCATTTCTACAACTCGATTACTTGGAATCCGATAATAGTCGGTGGGAGGGGTGCTGTTTTTGTACAGCCATTTAAAAAAGCGCGTACGTAGCCTGCCCATACCTTTAGGTGGCGTATGGCTACTAGTGCGTATACTGTCTCGAGACAGAAAAAAAGAAGTTTCCATTATTTCCAGCGTAATCCCTTTTTTTGGGGCAAGTCGGATAATTTGGTTGACCCGGGGGGTTTCCTGAAAACCGTAATGTGCAATGATTCGGGTAAATCTAGTATTTAGTTTTTCAATAGAGATTCGCTCTGTTTCGGGAACCTTGGGGACATCTTGGGTTTGTATGGTTAGGAGAATATTATTTTCGTGTAATACTTTGTTGTGTTTCAAATTGTGCAACAAGGCTTTGGGTACTATGAAGGGATTGCTAACCATAAATACGGCATTGCCAGGAACAGTTTGAGGTGGGTAATCATCCAAGTTGTCAATAAAGGAGGATAAATCCAACTCGTGTTCGGCAGAGGTTTTATTAAGAAGGTCCCGACCGCGACGCCAAGTACTGAAAATAAATACTAAAATAATGGCAATCATCACGGGAAACCAGCCGCCGGTAGGTATTTTTAGTAGATTGGATGAGAAAAATGCCAAATCGAAACATAAGAAAATTGCTGTTAGGCCGAACGCGGCAAGCTTGGGCCAACGCCATTTTTTGATCATGACAATACAGAACATTAACGTGGTCAGTACCATGGTTCCGGTAGCGGCTATGCCGTAAGCAGAGGCAAGGTTAGTAGAGTTCTTAAATCCGAGTACGACTAAGATAACTACGCCTAGGAGCATCCAATTGATAGAGGGAATATATATTTGGCCAATCTCCGTTTCGCTGGTGTGATTGATTTGCATGCGAGGAGTAAAGCCAAGTTGGATTGCTTGCCGGGTAAGCGAGTATGCACCGGATATCACGGCTTGGCTGGCAATAATAGTTGCTAAGGTGGCTAGGATAATCAAAGGAACCAGTCCCCATTCCGGTACGCTTAAGAAAAAAGGATTTTGAATGGCTTCCGGTTTACGAAGCAGCAGTGCTCCTTGGCCTATATAGTTAAGTGCTAAAGCAGGTAAAACCATTGCAATCCAAGCCGTCTGAATCGGACGGCGTCCGAAATGCCCCATGTCGGCATATAAGGCTTCGGCACCAGTAACGGCTAAAACTACTGCTCCTAAGCTGACAAATCCGCCCCAACCGTGGTGAGTAGCAAAATATAAGCCGTAATAAGGGTTCAGAGCGCGTAATACTGAAGTATTTTGTGTGATTTGATATAGGCCGATTAGAGCGAGGCAGGAAAACCAAAGCAGCATAATCGGGCCAAAAAAATTGCCGATATGTTGTGTACCTTTACGCTGGATGATAAATAATGCTACTAATACTGTCAGCGCGATCGGTAATACGAAATGCTCTAACTGGGGACTTATAACAGTCAGGCCTTCGGCAGCAGATAAGACTGAAATAGCCGGAGTAATCATGGCGTCGCCAAAAAACATGGCCGTTCCGGTCAGCCCCATCATCATTACAATCCAAGCCGGCTTGCCCTGTAGAAATTGAAGGGCTTGCTGCATCAGAATGACTACCCCGCCTTCTCCTTTATTATCTGCATGCAGTATGAAGAATACATACTTAAGGGTAACAATTAAAATCAGAGCCCATATGATTAATGAGACAAAACCTAAAACACCCGTTTCTCCCACTTGCATATGTGACGCTAAAAAAGTTTCTTTAAGAGTATAAAGCGGACTGGTGCCAATATCGCCATAAACGATACCTAAAGCAGCCAAAACCATGGCGGGGGCGGAGCGATGATGTTGCATTTTATATTTGTCATATATATATTGAAAGATGATAGTGAGTGTACGCCCACACTGTGTAAAGTTAAACAATTCATGTGTGGAATGATGTTTTTTTTTAATAAGTAATTATATTAAAAAATAATTATTAGCCAGGCTTATTGTCTCCTCGAGGTGAAATAAGCCAAGGAATATATTGCCACGCATAAAGTAGCAGGGCTAGAGCGAAGAGGCAGGCTGATATCCGTATGCTATGGAAATAAGCTGTTTTATTTGTAAAAAATATTGCGAGGATGCGGACTAGGGTGGCTAGCAGCATGGCTACAAAGGAGTAGCGAGCGAGTGTGGGAGCAGGGTAAATTGCACGCCCAGTATGTCCAAGTGCTGTACGTGCCATCATGCCGATGGTAAGTAAACCAATCCCGCCGACACCAATTAGGTGTATACCTAAGCTTAAATATGCCGGCAACCATTGTGCTGTCGCGATAACTATTAATCCTAGTGCAGTAAAGAGATAACCGGCAAATAAAACTAGCAGCATAGGTTCATGCCATACTTTTTTATGCCACCAGCGGAAAGTTTGGATAAGATTGATAAGGCCTGTCAGTAGGCCCAAAATACCGAGAATCGCCGAGAATTTTCCGGTAAGTATTAGTATGGACATTATTATAGGAAGTGCTAAAACGGAGAACGTCACCCATGTAGGAGTGGGTTGGGCAGATATATTTAATCTTTTTGCAGTGAAAAAAGGAATTACCCGCATACCGATCAAGCCGATAAATCCGGCGATTATTATTAGCCCGGCAGTCAGTGCTTTTAATATAGAGGCCGTCTGAAATTGATGTATATGCCAATGAAAAGCTGCATGGCTGAAGCCAAATAAAAATAATGTAAATACAGTAATATAGTTTCGATTATTATGGCTTCGGATCACAGGAAGAGCCATATATGCCGCCGCCAGCCAGAAAAATAAAGTGCCTGTGATACCGCTGAATATTGCGTAACCCGGTAATAGTGCAAACAAGCGTGCAAATAACCATAAACATACTAAGATGACTAAAGATAGTCCCCGTACAGGAGGCTGTTGGGTCCATGTGGCTACGGCCGTCAGGAGAAATCCAACAACAATCGCTCCGGTGTAACCCCAAATCATTTCGTGGGCGTGCCAATAAAATGATGGCATTTCAGTTGTACCGGAGTAGCCGAATCCCCATAACAGTATAGAAACTATGCCGAATAAGGAAGCTGCTACATATAATGGGCGAAATGCCATTGCCCAAATAGGCTGTTTAAACAGCGTCGTCATTATGATTTCCTTGTTGTCTAAATTAAGTTTGATCTATATTCATTCGTTATAGAGGCATGAGGCTGGATTAAGGAGATAAAGTTTCAGGCAGTCTGAATGTTAATATGATTTTTCTGAAGTGCTAACACAACGTTCAATGGCGGGAAATAATTCTCTTTCTTCAAAACGGATATGATCTCGTAATGAGCTTGCAAAGCAATTATTCCAATCACTATTCGTATAATCAGGCTTTGTGAGTAGTTGACGAAGCACTGTATGGTCTTGTTCAAATCGTTGGCGAAAACTAATGGGAAGCTTTTGCCATAACGGCTTGAATTGAATTTCTTCTTGCTGGAAATGATGCAGTAAGTCTGGCCGATGTGCTTCTATTTCCTGTTGGTGATTGGATGTTGGATTACGCAGAACATGTAGACATAAGGTTAGAGTGTGATGATGTTCGCGTGAGTAGAAGATTAAGTCGGAGTGGCGATTTTGGGGTTTCATAGCAGTTAGCTTTGCTTTATTTGTTTATAAGTTTCATATATTATGAAACTTATAAACAAATAAAGCAAATGCCAAATAATTAATTTGCTGTGCTGAATGATTATTTGGCTCGCGCTGCTTGTGCTTTGAGTTATTTAGAAAATTAAATATATTTTGTTTCAATTGCTTAGATTAATGTTTATGTCAATATCGAGGTTGTTATGTATCTAACTCAGCATACAGACTATGCATTGCGTGTTTTGATTTACACAGCCATTAATAATGATGGTTTGGTAAATATAGCTACAATAGCTAATAAATATGACATTTCTAAGAGCCATTTGATGAAGGTAGTAACGGCTCTGGTAAAAGGAGGATTTTTAGAAAGTGTGAGGGGGAAAGGAGGGGGGTTACGTTTGGCCAGGCCCGCTGAAAAAATTAATGTAGGAGAGGTGGTGCGTTATATGGAACCGATGCAATTAGTGGAATGTATGGGTAAGGGAAATATGTGTTTGATTACTCCGGGATGTCGTTTAATTGATATTATCGGAGGGGGAATAAAAGCTTTTTTAAATTATTTGGATGGATTCACTTTGGCGGATTTGGTTAATAAACCAACTTATGAGATATTGTACTTTAAAGAGGAATGATTAATATGGGAAGTTGCAAAGGAAAGAAGAAGTTAGAGTGGGGCGTAGCTTGAGGAGAAGCTATATTCAAAATATTCAAAACCACTTTCGGTGTTAGGAATTTTATTTTAAGTTATTGAGTTTATTTTTAAATATATTTTCTGAATATGTGGCCTCGCCGACAGGAATCGAACCTGTATTTTACGCTTAGGAGGCATACGTTCTATCCGTTGAACTACGGCGAGGTTTTATTTTTATAAGTATTGTGCTGCGCTGTGTATCCTTATTCTAGGATACTCGGGCTAAAGATTCTTTGGCTAATTGGTGCATCGCTTGGACAGTTTCGTTATCAGGTAGAATATCCAAGCAGTTTAGCGCATTTTGTACCGCTACTTTTGCTTGTTCGGTTGCGTAAGCTAAGGCATCTGAATTAGTAATGTGTTTATGGATAATCGCAAAATAACTGCGGTCGGCATTTTCAAGTGCGTGGCGCACATCTTTTGATGCCTCTCCCCCATGCTGCATTAGATAAATTAAAGGTAAGGTAGGCTTGCCTTCTGCCAGATCATCACCGACATTTTTACCGATTTCATCGGGATTGCCGGAGTAGTCAAGAATGTCATCAATTATTTGAAATGCAGTACCTACATACATGCCGTAGTTTTTTAGTGCGGTTTCTTGTTCCAGTGTTGCTCCTGCCAAGATAGCTCCTACTTGAGCGGCTGCTTCAAATAGTTTTGCTGTCTTGTATTGTATAACCTGTAGATATTCATTTTCAGTAATCTCAGTATTACCAATATTCATCAATTGCAGCACTTCGCCTTCAGCGATAATATTAGTAGCATCCGCCATAATCTCTAAAATTCGCATATTGCCTGACTCTACCATCAGTTGAAATGCGCGAGTATATAAAAAATCACCTACCAAAACTGCAGCAGCGTTCCCGAAAAGGTTATTGGCAGTTTTTCGACCTCGACGTAAGTCACTTTCATCTACTACATCATCATGTAACAGCGTAGATGTATGGATAAACTCAACCATAGCGGCTAAAGAGTAAAGTTTTTGCTCATCATATCCTAATGCTTTACCTGCCAAAATAGTGATAATGGGGCGCAGACGTTTGCCTCCGGCACTAATGATATATGTGCCGATTTGGGAAATTAAAGCTACCTCGGATTGAACAGCTTGGTTAATGACAACATTTACTCTGGCAAGGTCATCGGGTAGGTGACGTTGGAAATAAGGCAAGTTTTCAAGCATGGGAGAACCCAGAATGGATGGAATTGTTGTATGGTAAGCTTTGTTGTATATTCAACACTGCAATAATTTAGTCAACGATTATAGCAGTAATGTTGTATATGTGCATGGATTCCGTGAATATTTTAAAGTTGATGTAGGGTGTTGACTATAAGGATGGCAATGCATATGCTCAAATAAGTTTTTGACAGATTTAAGTGTATTGTTTAAAATTTATAGTTTCGTACAGGGTGTACGAAAAGATTTAACTAAAAATTCTCATGGAGTTGAGTATGTACGCGGTCGTAAAAACTGGCGGTAAACAATATAAGGTTACCGTTGGCGAAAAATTGAAAGTAGAACAGATACCAGCCGAACTCGACAGTCAAATCGAACTGAATGAAGTTTTGATGATTGCTGACGGTGAGTCTGTAAAAGTAGGTGCTCCGTTTATTGAGGGCGCTAAGGTAACTGCTAAAGTAGTTGCTCATGGTCGTGGTGAAAAAATACGCATTTTCAAAATGCGCCGCCGTAAGCATTATCAAAAGCGCCAAGGGCACCGTCAAAATTTCACCCAAATCGAAATCGTAGCAATCGCTTAATTTAATCAGTTTAGGAGTAACGTAAAATGGCAACCAAAAAAGCTGGTGGTAGCTCTAAAAACGGTCGCGATTCAGAAGCCAAGCGCTTGGGTGTGAAAGCCTACGGCAATGAATTGATTCCTGCGGGTTCTATTATTGTTCGTCAACGTGGTACACGCTTCCATGCTGGTGATAATGTAGGCATGGGTAAGGATCACACTCTTTTTGCAAAAGTAGATGGTTATGTTGAATTTGCAACTAAAGGTGCTTTGAACCGCAAAACCGTAAGTGTGCGCCCTTATACGGGTGCTGATGAATAAGTTGTTTTTTCATTAAGCTTTTTGATGTAGCTAAAGCCCCGTCTTTCGGGGCTTTAGTTTATGGTTAAATATGATCTAAAATGCTTTAAATTTGGAGTCTAGTCATTAAATATATATTTGAGTTTGGTGTTGGTTGAAGCTTAGTAATAAATCCCTAAATATATTTGGGTCTTTAATAAACGTCATTTCTCCTTCTTGGGGAAAGTGAAAATCTAGAAGGCGAGATACCCAGAATCGTAAGCAGCCTGCACGTTTTGCAATTGGGTAGTATAAGCGCTCTGATTCCGTTAGCGGTCGAATTTCCTCGTACCCACTTAGAAAGGCTTGCTCTAGACTGTTATCTAGGATGTTGTTGGAATTTCGTGCCCAGTCATTGATTGCAATGGCTATATCGTATATGAAGCTTCCGTTGCAGGCGTAATAGAAGTCAATGAATCCGGAAACTTCATCTCCTTGTAATAAGACATTATCTTTAAATAAGTCTGCATGAATAATTCCATTGGGTAGGTGTTCTGTAGGATATTTATCAATATTGGCTATTGTAGTTTTAAGCAGTATTGAATCTTCTTTGTTTAATAGAGGAAATAGTTTTTTTGAAGCCTCGTGCCACCATGATAAGTAGCGTGGGTTTTCCATATGCAGAGGAAAATCTTGTCCGGCTATATGCATTTTCGCAAGCATTTTCCCTGTATTGAAGCATTGTTGGGTGGTTGGCCAGCTCGCATCGGTTCCATTCAGACAGCTGACGATGCATGCGGGTTTGTTGGCTAGTGTTGCTTCTAGCTTATTATTTTTTTGAGGGATTGGGGTGGGGCAGGCTACACCATTTTGGCTTAAGTGTTGTTTTAGTTTTAAGAAAAATGGTAGTTCTGCTTGTGTTAGTGCTTCAAATACAGTGAGTACAAAGCGGCCTTGGCTGGTATTGATAAAATAGTTACTGTTGGTAATGCCTTGTGCAATGCCTTGTAGTGAGAGAAATTTGCCAATATTGTAAGCTTGTAAAAAATCATGCATCTCTTGGTCTGAGATGCTTGTATATACTGACATGGTCACCGCCTAAATACACGATAAGAATTGTTTTAAAGAATTAATCATACCAAAAACACATGAGTTTGGGGTTATTGTTTAAGTGTCTTAAAACGGGCCTTACTAAGAAACATATCAGTTTGCTATTGTAGCAAAGGCTTATACGAGTTGGGCCGTCTGAAAACAATTCATCTGTTAAGTTTGTTTAGATGCGTTCTATCAAGATGCACATTAAAAAATAAAAAAATAAACGCAATGCAGTAAAGCGTCGTAGGCAAGCTTGTATCATGCGAATAAAGTTTACTAGTTGGTGTCGCGCGATTATTTGATTATTTCGGGAGTTTGCGAAATTAAGAAGATTGAATGCTTTTGTAGTGTTTGCTGTTGGATATGTACTGTTTTGTCTATTTTTAGTTATAAAAAATTCTGTTGTAAAACAGATGGGTGCAATTTTTTCTGGGGGATTTTTTGTTTTGGGGGTTGACGGATTTTGTTTGGGTTGTGTATAGTTCGGTTCTTCGCTGCTGAGGCGGTGAATAAAACTGACTGTAGATTGTACCACGGTTGGGATTTTGAGTAAACGGATTGGTTGCTTTTAGTCTTGACAGATAAAATTTTGGTGGTTTATAATTTCGGTCTTGCTCTTTAACAAACAGATTACCGATAAGTGTGAGTGCCTTGGGCCTCACACTGCGACAAAAACAGACAAGATGTAGATTATCTACGCTTTGTCAGTTTCTTTGAAGCAGACCAGAAGTTAAAAAGTTAGAGATTGAACATAAGAGTTTGATCCTGGCTCAGATTGAACGCTGGCGGCATGCTTTACACATGCAAGTCGAACGGCAGCACGAAAGAGCTTGCTCTTTTGGTGGCGAGTGGCGAACGGGTGAGTAATACATTGGAACGTACCGAGTAATGGGGGATAACTGTCCGAAAGGATGGCTAATACCGCATACGCTCTGAGGAGGAAAGCGGGGGACCTTCGGGCCTCGCGTTATTCGAGCGGCCAATGTCTGATTAGCTAGTTGGTGGGGTAAAGGCCTACCAAGGCGACGATCAGTAGTGGGTCTGAGAGGATGATCCGCCACACTGGGACTGAGACACGGCCCAGACTCCTACGGGAGGCAGCAGTGGGGAATTTTGGACAATGGGCGAAAGCCTGATCCAGCCATGCCGCGTGTCTGAAGAAGGCCTTCGGGTTGTAAAGGACTTTTGTCAGGGAAGAAAGGGTTTGGGTTAATACCCTGAGCTTATGACGGTACCTGAAGAATAAGCACCGGCTAACTACGTGCCAGCAGCCGCGGTAATACGTAGGGTGCGAGCGTTAATCGGAATTACTGGGCGTAAAGCGAGCGCAGACGGTTACTTAAGCAAGATGTGAAAGCCCCGGGCTCAACCTGGGAACTGCGTTTTGAACTGGGTGACTAGAGTGTGTCAGAGGGGGGTAGAATTCCACGTGTAGCAGTGAAATGCGTAGAGATGTGGAGGAATACCGATGGCGAAGGCAGCCCCCTGGGATAACACTGACGTTCATGCTCGAAAGCGTGGGTAGCAAACAGGATTAGATACCCTGGTAGTCCACGCCCTAAACGATGTCAATTAGCTGTTGGGGTACTTGATACCTTAGTAGCGTAGCTAACGCGTGAAATTGACCGCCTGGGGAGTACGGTCGCAAGATTAAAACTCAAAGGAATTGACGGGGACCCGCACAAGCGGTGGATGATGTGGATTAATTCGATGCAACGCGAAGAACCTTACCTGGTCTTGACATGTACGGAACCCTCCAGAGACGGAGGGGTGCCTTCGGGAACCGTAACACAGGTGCTGCATGGCTGTCGTCAGCTCGTGTCGTGAGATGTTGGGTTAAGTCCCGCAACGAGCGCAACCCTTGTCATTAGTTGCCATCATTTAGTTGGGCACTCTAATGAGACTGCCGGTGACAAGCCGGAGGAAGGTGGGGATGACGTCAAGTCCTCATGGCCCTTATGACCAGGGCTTCACACGTCATACAATGGTCGGTACAGAGGGTAGCCAAGCCGCGAGGCGGAGCCAATCCCAGAAAACCGATCGTAGTCCGGATTGCACTCTGCAACTCGAGTGCATGAAGTCGGAATCGCTAGTAATCGCAGGTCAGCATACTGCGGTGAATACGTTCCCGGGTCTTGTACACACCGCCCGTCACACCATGGGAGTGGGGGATACCAGAATTGGGTAGGGTAACCTTCGGGAGCCCGCTTAACACGGTATGCTTCATGACTGGGGTGAAGTCGTAACAAGGTAGCCGTAGGGGAACCTGCGGCTGGATCACCTCCTTTCTAGAGAAGAAGAGGTTTAAGGCATTCACACTTATCGGTAAGCTGTGGAATTAGAGATGCAAAGGAAGTAAACAAGGCCTTGGGTTTGTAGCTCAGCTGGTTAGAGCACACGCTTGATAAGCGTGGGGTCGGAGGTTCAAGTCCTCCCAGACCCACCAAACGCATGAAGCAGAAGAGTCCGGTAGCGGATTTGGAAAGCGAAGGGCCAGGATACCCGATACTGGGGGCATAGCTCAGTTGGTAGAGCACCTGCTTTGCAAGCAGGGGGTCATCGGTTCGATCCCGTTTGCCTCCACCATACTTTGCAAATCAAAGCGAAAGAAAGTTGAAGTGAAGAAGCGCGAAAAAGCTTCTTTTTAGTTGACTTTCAGAAGTTGGCTGTTATAATGGCCAGCTCATTTTGATTTGCGAAGTAAGCCAGCGGCTGGCATATGTTGTATTGCATATGTAAGAAGTTGCTTGGAAAGCGCATCGATCTTTAACAAATTGGAAAGCCGAAATCAACAAACAAAGACAATGTTGGTCGGATTGGGAAAGAAGCGGTTGCAACTGCTTTTTTTCAAACTTTAAAGAAAAGCCTTGCTGAGTATTTAATAAGCAATTCGATCACAGTATTTGGGTGATGATTGTATCAACCGGTCCTGAAAAACAAAAGGCAGGATCGGTACACAACAAGCAGTAAGCTTTATCAAAGTAAGTGCCTTAAGCCGGATTGCCTAGTCAACGGGATGAAGGCGAAGTCAAAAAGGTTCTTGAAATGATAGAGTCAAGTGAATAAGTGCATCAGGTGGATGCCTTGGCGATGATAGGCGACGAAGGACGTGTAAGCCTGCGAAAAGCGTGGGGGAGCTGGCAATAAAGCTATGATCCCGCGATGTCCGAATGGGGAAACCCACTCAGCTTGCTGAGTATCCTTATCTGAATACATAGGATAAGCGAAGCGAACCCGGAGAACTGAACCATCTAAGTACCCGGAGGAAAAGAAATCAACCGAGATTCCGTAAGTAGTGGCGAGCGAACGCGGAGGAGCCTGTATATGATAATTGTTGCGATAGAAGAACAAGCTGGGAAGCTTGGCCATAGTGGGTGATAGCCCCGTATTCGAAATTGCAATGATGGTACTAGGTATACGACAAGTAGGGCGGGACACGTGAAATCCTGTCTGAATATGGGGGGACCATCCTCCAAGGCTAAATACTCATCATCGACCGATAGTGAACCAGTACCGTGAGGGAAAGGCGAAAAGAACCCCGGGAGGGGAGTGAAATAGAACCTGAAACCTGATGCATACAAACAGTGGGAGCGGACTTGTTCCGTGACTGCGTACCTTTTGTATAATGGGTCAACGACTTACATTCAGTAGCGAGCTTAACCGGATAGGGGAGGCGTAGGGAAACCGAGTCTTAATAGGGCGATGAGTTGCTGGGTGTAGACCCGAAACCGAGTGATCTATCCATGGCCAGGATGAAGGTGCCGTAACAGGTACTGGAGGTCCGAACCCACGCATGTTGCAAAATGCGGGGATGAGCTGTGGATAGGGGTGAAAGGCTAAACAAACTCGGAGATAGCTGGTTCTCCCCGAAAACTATTTAGGTAGTGCCTCGAGTAAGAGACTGATGGGGGTAAAGCACTGTTATGGCTAGGGGGTTATTGCAACTTACCAACCCATGGCAAACTAAGAATACCATCAAGTTGTTCCTCGGGAGACAGACAGCGGGTGCTAACGTCCGTTGTCAAAAGGGAAACAACCCAGACCGCCAGCTAAGGTCCCAAATGATAGATTAAGTGGTAAACGAAGTGGGAAGGCCCAGACAGCCAGGATGTTGGCTTAGAAGCAGCCATCATTTAAAGAAAGCGTAATAGCTCACTGGTCGAGTCGTCCTGCGCGGAAGATGTAACGGGGCTCAAATCTATAACCGAAGCTGCGGATGCTAATTTATTAGCATGGTAGGGGAGCGTTCTGTAGGCCGAAGAAGGTAACTTGAGAAGGTTGCTGGAGGTATCAGAAGTGCGAATGTTGACATGAGTAGCGATAAAGCGGGTGAAAAGCCCGCTCGCCGAAAACCCAAGGTTTCCTACGCAACGTTCATCGGCGTAGGGTGAGTCGGCCCCTAAGGCGAGGCAGAAATGCGTAGTCGATGGGAAACGGGTTAATATTCCCGTACTTTGATTTAGTGCGATGTGGGGACGGAGAAGGTTATGTCAGCGGCCTGTTGGAATAGGTCGTTCAAGCCGGTAGGTGGAAAGTTTAGGCAAATCCGGACTTTCATAACACCGAGAAGTGATAACGAGACTCTACGGAGTTGAAGTGACAGATACCACGCTTCCAGGAAAAGCCACTAAGCTTCAGCTAAATCAGAACCGTACCGCAAACCGACACAGGTGGGTAGGATGAGAATTCTAAGGCGCTTGAGAGAACTCAGGAGAAGGAACTCGGCAAATTGATACCGTAACTTCGGGAGAAGGTATGCCCTCTAATGTGAAGCACTTGCTGCGTAAGCATCGGAGGGTCGCAGAGAATAGGTGGCTGCGACTGTTTATTAAAAACACAGCACTCTGCTAACACGAAAGTGGACGTATAGGGTGTGACGCCTGCCCGGTGCTGGAAGGTTAATTGAAGATGTGCAAGCATCGGATCGAAGCCCCAGTAAACGGCGGCCGTAACTATAACGGTCCTAAGGTAGCGAAATTCCTTGTCGGGTAAGTTCCGACCCGCACGAATGGCGTAACGATGGCCACACTGTCTCCTCCTGAGACTCAGCGAAGTTGAAATGGTTGTGAAGATGCAATCTCCCCGCTGCTAGACGGAAAGACCCCGTGAACCTTTACTGTAGCTTTGCATTGGACTTTGAAGGCACTTGTGTAGGATAGGTGGGAGGCTTTGAAGCAGAGACGCCAGTTTCTGTGGAGCCGTCCTTGAAATACCACCCTGGTGTCTTTGAGGTTCTAACCCAGACCCGTTATCCGGGTCGGGGACCGTGCATGGTAGGCAGTTTGACTGGGGCGGTCTCCTCCCAAAGAGTAACGGAGGAGTTCGAAGGTTACCTAGGTCCGGTCGGAAATCGGACTGATAGTGCAATGGCAAAAGGTAGCTTAACTGCGAGACCGACAAGTCGAGCAGGTGCGAAAGCAGGACATAGTGATCCGGTGGTTCTGTATGGAAGGGCCATCGCTCAACGGATAAAAGGTACTCCGGGGATAACAGGCTGATTCCGCCCAAGAGTTCATATCGACGGCGGAGTTTGGCACCTCGATGTCGGCTCATCACATCCTGGGGCTGTAGTCGGTCCCAAGGGTATGGCTGTTCGCCATTTAAAGTGGTACGTGAGCTGGGTTTAAAACGTCGTGAGACAGTTTGGTCCCTATCTGCAGTGGGCGTTGGAAGTTTGACGGGGGCTGCTCCTAGTACGAGAGGACCGGAGTGGACGAACCTCTGGTGTACCGGTTGTCACGCCAGTGGCATAGCCGGGTAGCTAAGTTCGGAAGAGATAAACGCTGAAAGCATCTAAGCGTGAAACTCGCCTGAAGATGAGACTTCCCTGGTGGTTTAACCACCCTAAAGAGTCGTTCGAGACCAGGACGTTGATAGGTCGGGTGTGGAAGTGCAGCAATGCATGGAGCTAACCGATACTAATTGCTCGTGAGGCTTGACTCTATCATTTGAAGGGCTTTGCCCGAAATGAAAAAGCTTATGTAAGTCTTGATTATAAAGATACCATCACCGTTGATTAAATAATAAATAAGTGGAATAAACCTTCCATAACGGCTTTATCAATTTGACAGTTTAAGTCTGGCGGCCATAGCGAGTTGGTCCCACGCCTTCCCATCCCGAACAGGACCGTGAAACGACTCAGCGCCGATGATAGTGTGGATTCCCATGTGAAAGTAGGTCACTGCCAGACACCCATTCCTAAAAGCCCCGGTAAAGCCGGGGCTTTTAATTTGCTTCTTGAAAAGCAAACTAACAAGTAAACAAACTAAAAAATACTGATTTCTAAAAACAGCCGTACAATCTATGGGGATTGTACGGCTGTTTGGCTTTGCTTCGGTCCTGCATACTTAGCTTTAGCGCAAAACCGTGCGTATCCAGCGGTTGACCCACTGCTGTTGTTTGCGGGTGATGGTGCTGTAACCGGGCGTACTGTGCTCCGGCGGCGGCTCTGCAAAGCTAAAGGCGAGAGGAAGGCGGGTGCCTTTGATGGCTGGGTAGACCCACATTTCGGCGGGTAGCGCCTGTTGCGCCTCGGGGGCCTGTAGAAAGGCCACCAGCTTGCCGGCCAGTGCCGGTTGGGCCGCTCCTCTTAATACCGCCGCGCCTTCTACCTGACGGTAAACGCCTCCTTTGAGTAGCAGGTTCCCTGTCGGCGGAACCCTGTATCGGCCCTTGCTGAAGAAAACCTCCGCCGCAGGACTGGTGGTGTAGCTGACTATCAATGGACGACCGCCACCACCAGATCATGTAAGATATTTGTAGTATATGAAAATTTTTATTTTTGCAGGTTACTAATTCTAAGTATTTAAATATAACCACAATTTGACTAACTTTGATTATTTTTATGAGTACAAAATAATTTTGAAAATTACTTGAATTTGTTGTATTCACCCTTATTTAGGTAAGTATTGAAATCCGGTATTTGTATTTACTGTTAGAGTACAAATACTGATTTTGTTTGAAACATCTGCCTTTGCAGGTATTGTTATATTTTATCGGAGCATACACATGACCATTCGTCCTTTACATGACCGTGTAGTTGTTAAACGCTTGGAAGCTGAAGAAAAAACTGCCTCAGGTATTGTATTGCCGGGAGCTGCTGCTGAAAAACCAGATATGGGTGAGGTAATCGCCGTAGGCGCAGGTAAAGTTGGTAAAGACGGCCAGCGTCGTTCTTTAGATGTTAAAGTTGGCGACAAAGTAATTTTTGGAAAATACAGCGGTCAAACTGTTAAAGCTGATGGTGAAGAACTATTGGTAATGCGCGAGGAAGATATCTTTGGCATTGTAGAGTAATCTGTTGTTTTAATATGAACAAAAGGCGCCATCTAAATAAGATTGGGCCTGCTTATAAATATATTTAAGTTAAAGTTGGAGATGAAAATGGCAGCTAAAGACGTACAATTTGGTAATGATGTTCGCCAAAAAATGGTAAATGGTGTGAATATCTTAGCTAATGCAGTTAAAGTAACTTTAGGTCCGAAGGGACGTAATGTAGTATTAGATCGTGCATTTGGCGGTCCACATATCACTAAAGATGGTGTATCTGTGGCAAAAGAGATTGAATTAAAAGATAAGTTTGAAAACATGGGCGCTCAAATGGTTAAAGAAGTGGCGTCTAAAACTTCGGATGTTGCAGGTGACGGTACTACTACTGCTACCGTATTGGCACAAGCGATTGTTGCCGAAGGTATGAAATATGTAGCAGCGGGTATGAATCCGACTGATTTGAAACGAGGTATTGATAAAGCTGTTGCTGCCTTGGTAGAGGAGTTGAAAAATATTGCGAAGCCGGTACCTGAAAAGTCAAAAGAAATCGCTCAGGTTGCATCAATTTCTGCTAACTCTGATGAGTCAATTGGTGCCATCATTGCCCAAGCTATGAATGAAGTAGGTAAAGAAGGTGTCATTACCGTAGAAGATGGCAAATCATTAGAAAATGAAGTAGAAGTAGTGAAAGGTATGCAGTTTGACCGTGGTTACTTATCTCCTTATTTTGTAACCGATGTTGAAAAGCAAATTGCAGGTATGGATAATCCATTTGTATTGCTGTTTGATAAAAAAATCAGCAATATCCGTGATTTGCTGCCTGTGTTGGAGCAAGTTGCTAAAACTAGCCGTCCGTTGTTGATTATTGCAGAGGATGTTGAGGGTGAAGCTTTAGCAACTTTGGTTGTTAATAATATCCGAGGTATCTTGAAAACCGTTGCAGTGAAGGCTCCTGGATTTGGTGATCGTCGTAAAGCTATGTTACAAGATATCGCTATTCTTACAGGTGGTACCGTTATTGCTGAAGAAGTAGGTTTGTCATTGGAAAAAGCTACTCTGGATGATTTAGGTCAAGCTAAACGTATTGAAGTAGGTAAAGAAAATACTACGATTATCGATGGTTTAGGTGACAAGAATGCCGTTGAAGCCCGAGTGAAAGAAATTCGTACCCAGATTGAAACTGCAACCAGCGATTATGATAAGGAAAAACTTCAAGAGCGTGTGGCTAAATTAGCCGGTGGTGTTGCCGTGATCAAAGTTGGTGCTGCTACTGAAGTTGAAATGAAAGAGAAAAAAGACCGTGTAGATGATGCCTTGCATGCTACTAGAGCAGCTGTAGAAGAAGGTGTGGTAGCGGGCGGTGGCGTAGCACTTTTGCGTGCCCGCTCTGCATTGGAAAACCTCAAAGGTAGCAATGCTGATCAAGATGCAGGTGTAGCAATTGTACTGCGCGCAATCGAGGCGCCTCTTCGTCAAATTGTTGCAAATGCTGGCGATGAACCAAGCGTAGTTGTGAATAAAGTATTGGAAGGTCAAGGTAACTTTGGCTTTAATGCTGGTACCGGTGAGTACGGTGATATGATTGAGATGGGTGTTTTGGATCCGGCGAAAGTAACCCGCTCTGCATTACAGCATGCTGCTTCTATTGCAGGTTTGATGCTGACTACTGATTGTATGATTGCTGAAATCCCGGAAGATAAACCTGCTATGCCAGATATGGGCGGCATGGGTGGTATGGGCGGCATGGGTGGTATGATGTAAGGCCGTCTGAAAAGTACCCACAAGTTTAAAGCCTGCAAACACTGTTTGCGGGCTTTTTTATTTTTTGATTCTTAAATGTATCAACATATAAAGTTTGGTTAGGGTTTAAGAAAATCAATGTATTTATTGCATTAGCTTCTTGTCATTCAATGGTAAGGAATACTGAGAACTACTTTCGCATTAAATTAATCAGGATTTGATAAAACATTTAAATATGAAGCTGATATCCTGTAGTGGCTGTAATTGAAGTGTCATCAAACGCACATAAAAATGTCATTTTAAGAAGTTATGCTTACTATGTTTTATATTTTAAGTAAAAACTCAATTTAAAAGGACAAAATCATGGGCCGACCTCTAAAAAATCATCTGATTAAAAACAGCCATGCCGATGAGATTAGTAATGAAAGTAGTAATACTGCATTTTCACATGTAATGAATGTGCATGTATCACGTCGTAGCATATTGCAGAGTAGTAGTGCGCTGGGAGTGGCAGCCGTTTTGCCATTGGGTTTATTCGGTGGCCATAGTTCTACACAAGCAGCCGTATTGGAAAGTAGGATGCAACGGGCAAAAAAGCTGAATTTTCATTCAGTGCCATTTTCAACTCAAGATCAAGTGATTGTACCGAAAGGATATACGGCTCGTGCATTTTATAAGTGGGGGGATCCGGTCGGTATTCCAGGGAAAATGCCGGTATTTAAAACAGATGCTTCTAACACTACACAAGAGCAAGCATTACAGGCTGGTATGCATCATGACGGTATGGCTTTTTTTCCTTTACCGTTAGGTTCGGAAAGCAGTAATCACGGTTTGCTGGCCATGAATCATGAATATGTTGATAATGGTTTGTTATTCAAAGATGGTACGGCCAATTGGGATTTAAACAAAGCGCGTAAAAGTCAAAATGCGATGGGCGTTTCGGTAATAGAGGTAAAAAAAGGTGCTAGAGGTTGGGATGTTGTCCGTCCGTCTCGTTATGCGCGTCGGATTACGCCGCATACTCCTATGGGTGTTACCGGGCCAGCCAGAGGTCACCGTTTGATGAAAACGCACGCTGATTCACGAGGTGAGCGTATTCTTGGAACGATGCAGAACTGTGCCAACGGCTATACTCCTTGGGGAACATATCTAACGTGCGAGGAAAACTGGAGTGATATTTTTACGAATCCGAGTGGCAAGATTACACCTTTGGAAAAGCGTTATGGTATCGGCCAAAATGATGATAGTTACCGATGGAGCGAAGTAGACGATCGTTTTAATAGTGAGAAAAACCCCAATGAGCCTAACCGTTTTGGCTGGATTGTGGAAATTGATCCGTTTGACCCTAAATCGACTCCGCGTAAACATACTTCGCTGGGGCGTTTCAAACATGAAGGTGCTAAGGTTACTGTAACGCCGAACGGGCAGCTGGCTGTTTACATGGGAGACGACCAACGGTTTGAGTATATCTATAAATTTGTATCAAAAAATAAATACCAACCAAATAATCGCGCTGCGAATATGCGTTTGCTGGAAGAGGGAATCCTTTATGTTGCACGATTTAATGAGGATGGAAGCGGGGATTGGTTACCTTTGATACACGGACAAAACGGCTTGACTGTCGAAAACGGGTTTGAAGACCAAGGTGAAGTATTAGTAAAAACCCGTATGGCCGCTGATATGCTAGGTGCGACCAAAATGGACCGCCCTGAATGGATTACGGCAGATCCGTTTATTTCAGGCAGCATTTATTGTACCCTTACCAATAATAATCAGCGTGGGCAAGCAGGTAAGCCTTCAGCCGATGCCGCCAATCCTCGCAACGATAACCGTTTCGGACATATTATCCACTGGCAGGAAAGTAATGGTGATGGTACACAAGTTACCTTTAAATGGGATATCTTGGTATTGGCTGGTAACAAAAATGCTGTAAAAGCAGAACATCAAGGCAATATTAATGGTGATGATTTCGGTAGCCCTGACGGATTGGCTTTTGATAATCGTGGTGTGCTGTGGATTCAAACAGACGTTTCTACATCAACATTAAATGCCAAAGAGTATGCAGGTATGGGCAATAATCAAATGGTTGCAACTATTCCGGGTACTAATGAGTACCGCCGTTTCCTAACCGGGCCGAATGGTTCGGAAATTACCGGAATCGCGTTTACACCTGATAACCGTACTATGTTTATCAATATCCAGCATCCGGGGGAACCGAGTGAGGGAGATACAGACCCGGCAAATCCTTTGGCTATTTCCAGCTGGCCGGACGGACCACAAGGTGGCCGGCCGCGTGCAGCAACGGTTGTTATTACTAAAGATGATGGAGGAATTATCGGTAGTTAACCGATTGAAAAGATTAAAGGCCGTCTGAAAATATTTCAGACGGCCTTTTATTTTTGGTGCATTTTTATATTTGGGCTTCGGTATAATAAAAAGTAGGAGAAGCAAACGGAAATTAAAAATAAAATATCTGATATAAAATTCTATCTGGTAAATTATTCTAACAATCGTAGTTATGCATTGTTTGTAACAAGTTATATGGAAAGGTAACTATGTATTATTTAATGCAGACAAATCGAGATGTAGTTTTCATATCGAAAACACTATTTGATTATTAATTTTGTTATAGAGCCGTTATAGTTTGAGAAGCCGGCTTTATTTGTTTAAATCTTTTTAGTTAAACCCAGGCCTGATACAGGCCGTCTGAATAGTTAGAGAATTGGAGTCCTAATGATTACACGCCAAACGTTATTAGCCTGGTGTGACGATATGTTGCAGCCCTATCTATTCAAAGATTATGCTCCAAATGGTTTGCAAGTTGAGGGTGCCGAAAATATTAAGAAAGTTGTAACGGCTGTTACTGCCAGCCATGCTGCTATTACATATGCTGCAGATAGTGGTGCGGATATGCTTTTGGTACACCATGGTATGTTTTGGAAAAATGAATTGCAAACAATTACCGGTTGGAAAAAACAACGAATTGCAACATTGTTGAAACATGAAATCAATATGGTTGGCTATCACCTTCCTCTCGATGCTCATTCCGAGTTGGGTAACAATGCTCGCTTAGCAGCACGAATGGGATGGATAACCGAGCGGCAGTGTGGCGAACAGAATCTGTTAAATATAGGCTGCCTTAACCAATCGCAAACTTTGGCAGATTTGGCAGTACAGCTTGAAAAGCAGCTTGGTAGAATCCCGGTTGTTGTTGGGGATGTTGAGAAGAAAATTAGTAAATTAGCTTGGTGTACGGGCGGTGCACAAGGATTTTTCCAAACAGCTATTAATGAGGGGGTGGATGTTTTTGTTACCGGAGAAATTTCTGAGGCGCAATATCATTTGGCTAATGAAACTGGGATCGCCTTTATCAGTGCGGGACATCATGCCACAGAACGTTACGGTATTATGGCGTTGGGGGAGGCCATAGAGAAAGAGTTTGGTGTACAAATTGATTTTTTTGACGAACAAAACCCTGCATAAAATCAAAGTTTGTCGCAAAACTTTACGTTATTTTAAATAATACTTTAAGTATCCCTATAAAATCAGGTAGAATTACGGCGTTTAATGGCTCGGTATTTCCCATAATTAGGATGACTGAATAATGGATAATAAAGAAATCAATCAAGGACGCCGCCGCTTCCTTACGCTGGCTACGGCCGGCGCCGGTGGGGTGGCCGCTCTCGGCGTGGCTACACCGCTGGTGGCCAGCTTTTTCCCATCGGAAAAAGCCAAAGCAGCGGGCGCGCCGGTAGAAATCGATGTCAGCAAAATTGAAGCTGGCCAACTGCTGACTGCAGAATGGCAAGGTAAGCCGATCTGGGTGCTGAATCGTACTGAGCAGCAGCAAAAAGATTTGCCAACCTTGGATGGGGAATTGGTAGATCCAACATCGGAAGTAGACCACCAGCCGGCAGATTGTAAAAACCCGCTGCGCTCTTTGAAGCCGGGAATTTTCGTTGCCATCGGTATCTGTACTCATTTGGGCTGTTCTCCCACATTCCGTCCGGATGTGGCTCCTGCTGATCTGGGTGCGGGCTGGAAGGGTGGTTTCTTCTGTCCTTGCCACGGTTCCAAGTTCGATTTGGCTGGCCGCGTATATAAAGGCGTACCGGCACCGACCAACTTGGTTATTCCGCCTTACAAATATCTGACCGACACCACTATTTTGGTTGGTGAAGGTTAAAAGAAAAGGGACCCATTATGGCAAACCAAAGCAATAATGAAAATAAATCATTGTTAGGCTGGGTGGACGCGCGTTTCCCTTTGTCTAAAATGATGAAAGAGCACGTAACCGAATATTACGCACCTAAAAACTTCAACTTCTGGTATTTCTTCGGTTCATTGGCTATGTTGGTGTTGGTGATTCAAATCGTTAGCGGCATCTTTCTAACGATGAACTACAAACCCGACGGTAACCTGAACCAATACCATCTTCCTGCTGCTTTTACCGCTGTCGAATACATCATGCGCGACGTATCGGGCGGCTGGATTATCCGTTATATGCACTCCACTGGTGCATCCATGTTTTTTGTTGTCGTGTATCTGCACATGTTCCGTGGTTTGATTTATGGTTCATTCAAAAAACCACGTGAATTGGTGTGGGTATTTGGCTCGCTGATTTTCTTGGCATTAATGGCAGAGGCTTTCATGGGCTATCTGTTACCTTGGGGGCAAATGTCTTTCTGGGGTGCTCAGGTAATTATTAACCTGTTTTCCGCCATTCCTGTAATCGGCCCCGATTTGTCAGTGTGGATTCGTGGTGACTTTAACGTTTCTGATATTACTTTGAACCGATTCTTTGCTTTGCACGTAATTGCTCTGCCCTTGGTATTGGTTGGTTTGGTGGCGGCTCACCTGATCGCTTTACATGAAGTCGGCTCAAACAATCCGGACGGTGTTGAAATCAAGAAATTGAAAGATGAAAATGGTATTCCTTTAGATGGTATTCCTTTCCATCCTTATTACACCGTTAAAGATATTCTGGGTGTAGTAGTGTTCCTGATTGTATTCTGTGCAATCATGTTCTTTGCTCCTGAAGGTGGCGGCTACTTCTTAGAGGCACCTAACTTCGACCCGGCTGATCCGATGAAAACGCCTGCGCACATTGCTCCGGTATGGTACTTCACGCCTTTCTATGCAATCTTGCGTGCTATTCCTTCTTTCTTTGGAACGCAAGTGTGGGGCGTATTGGGTATGGGGGCAGCAGTAGTTTTGATTGCCTTGTTACCCTGGTTGGATAAGTCACCGGTTAAGTCTGTTCGCTATCGCGGTCCGATCTTTAAAACCATGCTGGTATTGTTTGTAATATCTTTTATTGGTTTGGGTATTTTGGGGGCATTGCCTGCAACCAACGTACGTACAGTTGTGGCACAAATTTTGAGCTTCATTTACTTTGCCTTCTTCTTGGGAATGCCGTTCTATACCAAGATTGATAAAAACCGCGAAGTACCTGAGCGTGTAACCATGGGCACCAGCAAGCAACGCATGATGTTCTGGGTATATGTAGCCATCACATTGGTTGGTTCTTACCTATTTGCAACCAATATCTGATGAGGGCAGTAAGAATGAAAAAAACACTTAAAAATTGGTTTGCCGTACTGCTTTTCGCAGTTCCGATGGGGGCGGCTTTTGCGGCAGGTGGTCACGCGAACTATGAAAAAGTCCATATTGATTTGGGTGATCAAGTCAGCTTGCAGCGCGGCGCTCAAATTTTCACCAACTACTGTTTGTCTTGCCATTCGGCCTCAGGTATGCGGTTTAACCGTCTGCAAGATTTAGGTTTGACTGAAGATCAAATTAAGAAAAATTTGATGTTCACCACAGATAAAGTTGGTGATGTGATGCAGGCCGCTATGGCACCTGAGGACGCCAAAAAATGGTTTGGTGTTGCTCCGCCTGATTTGACTTTGATTGCCCGTTCACGCGGTGCAGACTACTTGTATGCTTATATGCGCGGTTTTTATAAAGATCCTACCCGCCCGACAGGTTGGAATAATACCGTTTTACCTAATGCGGCAATGCCTCATCCTTTGTGGGAACAACAAGGTATTCGTGCGGTAGAATTGGATGCTAAAGGCCGCCCTGTAATGGAAACCGATGAGCATGGTAACTTAGTACCCAAGTTATATTGGGAGTCCACTGGCTTACACAGTCGACGTTTACCCAATGGTAAGGTTATCGAAAAAGAATATGATGACTATGCCCGTGATCTGGTGAATTACTTGGTATACATGGGAGAGCCTGCCCAAATACAGCGTAAACAGGTTGGCTATATCGTTTTAATGTTCTTGCTGGCAGTTATGTTACCTTTGGCATACTTCCTGAAAAAAGAATATTGGAAAGATGTGCATTAATTAAGTAGATTATTTAAGAGGGCAGAACCAATAGGTTTTGCCTTTTTTCTTGACTTTTAACCTGATGATACGTTGGTGAAATTTATATTTAAATCAATGTCTTGAATTGATTTTGTGGAAGAAATTTAAGAAATTCTTTATAATTTGCTAACTTTGCAAATATTAAAGGCCGTCTGAAACCGAGCCTGTTTAGGAGCAGTATTTATTATGATGACTTTGTATTCGGGTATTACTTGTCCATTTAGCCAACGGTGCCGTTTTGTTTTGTTTGAAAAAGGCATGGATTTTGAAATTAAGGATGTTGATATCTTTAATAAGCCGGAAGATCTGGCCGTAATGAATCCTTACAATCAGGTACCGGTATTGGTGGAGCGTGATTTAATTCTACATGAATCTAATATTATTAATGAATATATTGATGAACGCTTCCCGCACCCTCAGTTAATGCCTGGTGATCCTGTAATGCGTGGGCGGGGTCGTTTAGTACTGTACCGTATGGAAAAAGAGCTGTTCAGTCATGTCCAAGTATTAGAAAACCCTGAGGCAGGTAATAAAGAGCAAGCGAAAGCCCGTGAGGCAATTGCACAAGGCTTGACTATGTTGGCTCCGGCATTTGCAAAAAATAAATATGTATTGGGCGAAGATTTTTCGATGATTGATGTGGCATTATCTCCATTGCTTTGGCGCTTGGATTATTATGATATCAAACTGGGCAAGAGTGCTGCACCATTATTGAAATATGCTGAGCGTATCTTCCAGCGCGAAGCATTTATCGAGGCACTTACTCCCGCAGAAAAAGCTATGCGCCGATAATGCCGTCTGGAACAGGATAGAAAATGACTACTTCTACCAAACCTTATCTATTACGTGCATTATATGAATGGTGTATGGATAATAACTATACGCCGCACATTGTGGCATGGGTTAATGAACATACGCGTGTTCCGATGCAATATGTTCGGGATAACGAAATCGTATTAAATATTGGTGCAAGTGCATGCCATAATTTGGTAATCGATAATGAATGGGTCAGTTTTTCTGCTAGATTCGGTGGCGTTGCACATGAGATATGGATTCCTGTCGGGCATGTAATCAGCTTTTTTTCTCGGGAAAATGGCGAAGGTTTAGGTTTTGAATTAGAGCCTTATGAACCTCAGAGAAAAGAAACTATCCACGTAGAGGAGGAGACGGCAGAAGCTGTTGAAGATGGCTCGACAGATAAAAAAGCCAAAGCTAAAAAAGGTTTGCGTTTAGTGAAGTAATTCTATTGAAAAATAGCCGCTCTGAAGAGCGGTTATTTTTATTCCGGCATATTGGGAAGGATGAGAAACAGCTTTTACTTATTTTTATGTAGATTTGTGATTTGCGAAATTTTATGATATTGATATTGTTTTTATTGGGCACTTACAAGTTTAACCTATCTTTACTTGAGTAATGACTGGATTTTTTTTAGTGTTTTCCAAGTTTCGGCTTTTAGTTGTGGTTGGCGAAGTAGGCGTGCAGGATGGGGAATGATAAAGTGGGGAGTATTACCGCATAAGGTGTTTAGCACATCAGATTGTTCGGGTTGTTCGAAAATTTGCCCCATTAACAATATGGCAGAGGCTTCAGCTTGCTTCAATTCGGCTTGTATACGGGGTAGAGCTGCATAGATTTGTTCGGTTGTCGGATTAGGACTAAAGATAGCTGTATTGTTTACCCAGGTAGTTTTATATACGGTGTCATTTGATAAATTAATAGATTTCAGCATGTTACTCAGTAAAATGCCAACATCCCCGCTAAATAATTCTCCTGCTAAGTTATCTTCGGGGGCAGGGCAGATGCTGACAATCATTAGCGGAACAGGTTTGATATTCGCTGTCGGGGCAACGGTTGCTTCAATTATAGATTGGCTTTGCGTGTTTTTTGAAGAATGAGCGTCGGAATATGATGCGGAAATATCTACCTGATTTTTTCGGATTGTCATGCCGGTGGACGCAGGCAGTGATCCGATGGCTGCCATAGCTGCTAACCGGGCATGATTTTCAGGTTGGGGTTGTGATGCTATATGTGAATCGTGGGGAGTCGGTATTTGCTTTGCCGTTGTAAAATTTTTCTCGGCTTCGTGGGTATTTCTTTCATGGTCGGAAGATAGTACTTTGGCTCCTCGTAGAAGCCATATTGGCCCTAAGCCCAAAGCTTCATGCAAGTGGATATAGCGACTGCTTAGCATATTTTCTCCATCCATACAGCATCTTCACGATTGCCGTCAGGTAAACTGTAATAGTGCCGGCGGCGACCACATTCACAAAAGCCGTGCTTTACATATAAGGCTTGAGCTGCTTGGTTTCCGGCACGTACTTCAAGCAGGCAGCGTTTTACAGTTTGTTCTTTAATTTTTTCAAACCATTTTTGTAGTAGCTTCGAAGCTAGGCCCAGGCGCCGGAACGCGGGGTTAACGGCAAGCAAATGTAATTCCGATTCATCGGCAATGGTTTGCCAAACGATAAACCCTGCCAAAGTTTGTTTATTTTCTATGACCCAAATTTCATTATGGCGGTTGTATAAAGCCGTCTGAAATTGTTTATCTGTCCAAGGCGAGGGATTGCCTGTCGCATCCAAATTTGCCAATGCACGGCAGTCTGCCTCTATGGCTCTGCGTATTTCCCACATACTATAGCCCTTTACGTACGGCTTGCTCTTTGGCGGTTAGCGCAATTTTGTTGCGAACATATAAAAGTTCGGCATGAGCAGGCTCAGTGGCAGGATAGCGTTGTGTTTTCGCTAATACAAGATATTTTGAGGCGGTTGGCATATCGCTTTTGCCGTTTAGCGGGGGAGGCTCTGCCAATGAAAAAGCATTGCCGATACCTTGTGGGTTGCTGGCATTTTCAGGTAAGGGAATGGCAGTGGCTTTACCGACTTGATAGTCGCTTAGCCGTTGCGAGGTGCAGGTATCGAACCATGCGTAAAACACTTCGCCCATGCGGGCGTCTGTAGCGGCTAAAATACATTCCCCTTTAACTTGATAGGCAACTGCATCTAAGCAAGGTATACCAATTAACGGGATATGAAATGGAGTGGCCAAACCTTGGGCAATACCTGCCCCAACCCTCAATCCGGTAAATGCTCCGGGCCCTTGTGCATATACGATAGCTCCTAAATCTGAAATTTTAATATCGGCTTCATCCATAAGATGACGGATATGAGGCAAAATCAGTTCAGACTGCTTGGGGCCGACATCTTCATGGTATAGGAATTGCTGGCTATCGGTATGCAATGCAATTGATAGATAACTGGTACTGGTATCAATGGCAAGGATGGGGCGGGAGAAATCTGGGAGCATAAATTTTTCGGTATCGTGTAAAACAGCGGGTATTATAACACTTCAATAGCATGGATAATGAAAGAGGCCGTCTGAAATCGTCCGGTAGACCAGTGTGCAAATTGTTATAAAATTCCCCTTCTATCTTGAATCATATTAGGATTCATTCGGAATAAAAGTTAGGGATTCAGAGTTTTAAATCATAATTTTTAATTAGTGAATATTTGATGACTAATTATATTGGACGGTTCGCGCCCAGCCCAACGGGCCTGTTACATATTGGCTCTCTATTAACGGCAGTAGCTTCTTATATCGATGCCAAAGCGCACGGGGGGAGCTGGCTGTTGCGTATGGAGGACTTGGATCCGCCTCGCGAAATGCCCGGTGCGGCCGATCATATTTTACGCACTTTGGAAGCGTTCGGCTTTGAATGGGATGGGCAGGTCTTGTACCAAAGTAGTCGGGATGCTGCTTATCAACAAGTATTAGGCTACTTGAAAGCTCAAGATTTAGTTTACCCTTGTGATTGCAGCCGTAAGGTTTGGCAGGAAGCCGCAACTATAGGGGCAGACGGATTTGTATATAACGGCTACTGTGCAACTTTGGATAAGAAACGGCTTCTAAATAAGAAGCCGGCTTGGCGGATGCGGGTGCCTAGGCAGGAGTTTGGTTTTGAAGACAGGATTGTCGGGTATTATGAACAAAATCTAGCCGAAGAAATCGGAGATTTTGTTTTATTACGCGCAGATGGCTACTGGGCATACCAGTTGGCTGTTGTAGTGGATGATGCGGAACAAGGCGTTACGCATATTGTGCGCGGGCAGGATCTCCTGGTTTCTACACCACGTCAAATATGGCTTCAAGAATGTTTGGGTATTCAAATACCCAAATATGCACATTTGCCCTTACTGGTGAATGCAAAAGGGCAGAAGTGGTCAAAGCAGACTTTAGCTCCCGCTTTGGATTTGAATGCTTGTGAGCATCTCTTAAGACAGGTATTGGCTTATTTAAACCTCCCGGAAGCACCGCAGGTGGCTCGACCAAAAGATTTGCTAGATTGGGCAGTAGGTTGTTGGGATATTTCCAACCTCCCGAAAACGGCTATTTGCACAGAGTAGCCTAATTCCGGCTTATATCTCAAAACTATAAAAATGATTAAAAGGCCGTCTGAAAATTTCAGACGGCCTTTATTTTGTAGAGACTTTAAAGATAAAGTAGCTTTTTAGACGGCATCAACCTCTTCGCTTAAAAAGCCGCGTAATTTCTGCATGGCTTTTGCTTCGATTTGTCGGATACGTTCGGCAGATACACCGTATTCTGCAGCCAGTTCATGTAAAGTCATGCCGCCATCGTCTTGCAGCCAGCGGGTTTCAACAATACGGCGACTACGGTCATCCAACTGAGCCAACGCATTTTGCAAGCCTGTGGTTTGCAGCTCGTAATGGGCTTTTTGCGCAATTTGCTGAGTAGGTTCGTTATCGTTATCGGCCAACCAATCAATGGGAGAAAAGCTGTCTTCGTCATCATTGTTTTCAGCCATGATGCCGATATCCCGCCCGGTCATGCGCTGTTCCATCTCCAGCACTTCATTTAATTTCACGCCCAGATCATCTGCAATAGCTTGTGCTTCTTTAGGAGAAAGAGCGGAGAGGCTTTTACGCATGCTGCGCAGATTGAAAAACAGTTTACGTTGGGGTTTGGTGGTGGCAACGCGAACCAGGCGCCAGTTGCGCAGAATAAATTCATGTATTTCGGCTTTAATCCAGTGAACGGCAAATGAAAACAGACGGGCGCCGCGTGAGGGCTCAAAGCGTTTTACGGCTTTCATGAGGCCGATGTTTCCCTCTTGGATGAGATCCGCTTGATTTAGGCCGTAACCATCGTAACCGCGGGCAATGGAAACCACTACACGCAGGTGGGAGAGTATCAATTTTTTTGCGGCTTCGAGATCGCCGGAGAGTTGGCGCTCGGCCAAAGAAGTTTCCTCTTCGGGGGTGAGCATGGGAATACTGTTTACAGTATGAATGTATTGCTCCAAGCTGCCGTGGCCGGTAGGAACAGGCAGGGTCAAAGCGGTATTCATGGTCATCAGTTTTTTCCTTTGTGTATGAGCCTGCTGCTTTACAGTAGCAGCGGGGCGTTTATTCTAGCATGGTTTTTAGAGTTAGAGGGTGTGCTAACGAGGTGCATTCAACCGATTGGCGTTGGTTGTTTTGAATTAGATAACTAAATTATGTATAGATTCAATGGGCAATAGGTTAAATTTTGTATTTTTTTAAAATTGATTGTTTTTTAATATTTGAGTAGTTTACTCGGGATATGGAGAGTGTGCAATGTTTGTTTGGGTAATATCATGCAAGGGGGGATTACGATATTGCCGATATGGAGAAATCCTGCTTAAGGCCTTGAAATAGATAAATTTATACTTCTATCTTTTATCTTTTTTCAATGCCTTAAGCAGGCAGATTGTTAGGGAATATGGCGGCGTTTACCGGCTGTATAGAGAATAAGGCTGAGAATGCTTAGTAAAATCACCAAAGGCCAAGAGCCACCGAGTCTCATATAGGGCGTTTCTCCTGTATAGCCTTCGATTTCGCCTTCTAACACAATGGCAGTATTGGGGGGGGCTAAGGAAATTACATGCCCTTTCGGATTAATGATGGCAGTAGCCCCGGTATTAGTAGCGCGTACCATATAGCGGCCGAGTTCCAAAGTACGTGCTTGAGATTGTTGCAAGTGTTGGAACATAGCATTGGATTTGCCATACCAAGCCATATTGCTGGCGTTGGCTAAAAGAGTAGATTGCTTGGCCGCTGCAATGAGTTCGTCACCGAAGCCATCTTCATAGCAGATGTTAAATGCAACTTTTTGGTTAGCCATTTGAAAAATTGGTTGGTTTGAGCCGCCGCGCTGGAAATCTGCCAAAGGCATATCCATGATATTGTAAAGAGGTTGAATAAGTGATGGCAGCGGCTTGTATTCCCCAAAAGGTACTAAGTGGTTTTTTGAGTAACTAGGAAATTTCGGGTTGTCCGGGTCGTAGTCGGCCAAGTTGATAACCGAATTTAAATAACCGGTTTCATTTTCAGTATATTGGGCTATACCTATGGCCAAAGCACTACCGTTACGTTTGGCTTGGTCGGCAAATTGGTTGATTAGGCCGGGCGGGAGTGCTTGCCTGATAACCGGTATGGCTGTTTCGGGCAAGATAACGATATCAGCATGTGTGTAGGCTACTTGCTCATAATAGCGTTCGATGGTTGGGGCGAATTGGTCGTCGCTCCATTTAAGTGTTTGTTCTATATTGCCTTGAGCCAGTCCTATAGTGGCGCGGGTATTGTCGGGGCGGGTAAATTGCATATTACGGGCAGAGAAGCCGGCCGATAATATGACAGCTAAAACCACTAATGCGGTAAGGCGCAGTTTGGTGTGGCCGCCGTTGTTAATGAATAAAACCAGCCATGCGCCGCAAAATGCAGTCGCAAGTGTAACCAAATGGATGCCGCCAATGGGGGCGAATCCGGCAAGCGGGCTGTTATCAGCGATTTGTGAGTATCCCAATGCGCCCCATCCGAAACCTGTAAGCAGACGTTCCCGGGCAAACTCGGTAAGTGTCCATAAAATGGGAAGTACTACCCCAATGTGCAGCCAACGGGGCAATGTAAATTTTTCCCATAGCCAAAATGCAGCGGCAGGATAAAGGGCTAAAAATGCAGGTAGCAAGAAGGTAAATGGTACTGCGTAGAGATTGGGTAGGCCGGATACATCGTGTAATGCTGTGTGTACCCAGTAGAATTGAGCCGTATATCCGATTAGTCCGAAAAAATATGCACTACGGACGGCATAACGCGGGCGACGTTCAATCAACCGGATAAGTGCGCCAAATAAAATGGGCATCAGCCAAAAATGATAATACGGGGCGAACGTTAAAGGTGTGGCTGCTGCGAATGCGATAAGTAGCGGCCAATAAATAAAGGGCTTTTTCCAATATGATTCAAGTTTTTGAATAGTATTCATAAGTATTGGGATGAATAGGTAGGAGACCGTCTGAATTGTCTTGGCCGGTTGGCGGAAGTTTCAGACGGCCTCGGATTATACTGGTTTTAAGATTGCAGTTTAGTGGGCTTGTTTTTTCGAAAACATGCGTACTATGGGCAAAATAACCAAGCAGATAAATAATCCGGTCAGTAAACCTATCACCAAATTGGCTGACATGCTGTATAAGCCATTGTTCCAGTGCATTTTTTCAAGGAAATGATGGATGAAGCCCGCATTGTGGGCAATGATGCCGCCGCCTACTAAGAACATGGCTAAAGTTCCGGCAATGCTTAATCCGCGCATAAACCAGGGCATAAAGGCAATAATGGCGCGTCCGCCGGCACGAGATAGTGCGCTGCGCTTCTTCATGAGCCAAAAGCCGATATCGTCCATTTTCACAATGCCAGCTACCAAACCATATACGAGTACGGTCATGCCGAGGCCGATAGCGGCCATGACTAATGATTTGGTCATGATGCTATAAGAGCCGACTACACCTAAGGCAATAATGATAATTTCGGCAGATAAGATAAAGTCTGTTCGGATAGCCCCTTTGATTTTGGCTTTTTCGTCAATGATTTCATCGCTGGCGCTTGGGGAGTCTGCATGAGTACTGTGCTTGTTAAGCAGCTTGTGTAATATTTTCTCGGCACCTTCAAAACATAAGAATGCGCCGCCTATCATCAGTAGTGGCGTAATCAATACCGGCAGGTATACGGATAAAAGTAAGGCAAGCGGCACCAGAATTACCTTATTGACAAAGGAGCCTTTGGCGACCGCCCATACGATAGGCAACTCTCGGTCGGCAGAAACGCCGGTGACCTGATTGGCATTTAGGGCCAGGTCGTCACCGACCACGCCGGCGGTTTTTTTTGCCGCCACCTTGGTCATCATCGCTACATCATCTAAAACAGCGGTAATGTCATCAAGTAAAGTGAATAAAGAAGCAAATGCCATGAATGATCCTGTTTGGTTGGATAAAATGACGGAAGAGGCCGTCTGAAAACAGATAGATTATACTTTTAGGCGTTCGTTTTGTATGTTTTGTGGTGTTTTAATCTATATAGATGAGTGTGTAAATCAGTAAAGAGGTTATGCAAGGCCTTTTTATATCAGGTTAAAACTTTATACTACGTTGTAGAGAGTTGACATTATTGGTCATGAAATGTTTGAAATAATAAAAAACTATGTGTTGTACAAAGGATACATATAGAAATATGCTAAAATTCTGCTAATTTATTCTTTCTGACGGTTATTTAAAACAAATGGATGGTATTAACAGTTTATTTTTGCTTGGGGGATTGCTGCTTTTCATCAGCGTGATCTCAACTACGCTGTCAGCCCGGTTGGGGTTGCCGTTATTGTTACTCTTTCTCGGTGTTGGGATGCTGGCAGGAGAGGAAGGAATCGGCGGTATTCAGTTTGACAGTTTTGTAACGGCTACCTTAATAGGTCAGTTGGCTTTAGCCGTGATTCTTCTAGATGGTGGTTTGCGTACGAAATTGGATAGTTTTCGCATCGCTTTGAAACCTTCCGCCGTATTGGCTAGCTGGGGTGTAATTGCCACGGTGGCTTTGCTGGGTGTATTCGCCACACTTTATATGGGTGTCGACTGGCGCTTGGGCATCTTGATGGCGGCCATCGTAGGCTCTACCGATGCGGGTGCGGTATTCAGTTTGCTGCGTAATAGCGGCGTACGCCTGAATCAACGGGTGCAGGCGACTTTGGAAATCGAATCCGGTGCCAATGACCCTATGGCGATTTTCTTGGTAACCGCCTTGATTGCGCTGACGTTAAATCCTGAAGAGGCTGGTATCGGTTCTTTTTTACTAATGTTGGTACAACAGCTCGGTTTGGGCTTGCTGCTGGGCTTTCTAGGCGGTAAGGTGTTGTCGCGCTTGGTGCGCCGTCTGAATCTTGCTGAAGGGTTGTATGCCCTGCTGATTGTTTCCGGCGGCCTGCTGGTGTTTGCGGTTGCCAATTTGCTCGGCGGTAGTGGGTTTTTGGCAGTGTACTTGGCAGGTATTTTGGTTGGTAACCAACGCAGCCATGCTACGGAACATGTTTTGCGGGTGATGGATGGCTTAGCTTGGCTGGCTCAAGCATCGATGTTTGTCGTATTGGGTTTGCTGGTTTCTCCCTCGCGTTTGCTGGAACACGGCATGGATGCACTGGTTATCGCAGCCTTTTTGATGTTGGTAGCCCGTCCGATAGCCGTTATCAGCAGTATTTGGCGCTTCCATTACAGCAGGCGCGAATTGGCTTATATTAGCTGGGTAGGCTTGCGCGGCGCGGTACCGATCACTTTGGCAATGATGCCGTTGATGATGGGCGTGCCGAATGCGAGATTATTATTTGACGTGGCTTTTGCCGTAGTGATTTTGTCGCTGTTGATTCAAGGCGCAACCATTCCCATAGTGGCTCATTGGCTGAAAGTTACTGTTCCTCCGAAGCCGGAGCCTGCAGACAGCCGTGAAATATGGTTGTCGGAAAGCTCTTCCGTACAGCTGTTTGCATACCAAGTGGTTGCGGATGCTGAGGTAGAAGGCATGCATCCCGATGAAGTTGCTAGGGATTTGGATTTGCTTGCAACCCGTTGTTTCGCATTGATTCGTGACGATAATCGGGTCGAGCTTTCATTGGATACTCGGTTACAGGCCGGCGATCGGGCTTGGTATATTGTGCCGGAAGACCAAATCAATGTATTGGCCAAGAGGTTTGCCGAAACCGGCACTTCCATGGGGTTGGCTCAAAGCTTCTTCGGTGAGTTCGTCGTTAATCCGGCCAGTATGGCGAGTGACTTGGCAGATGCCTACGGTTTGAGTTTGGATGAGACAGAGCGAAACCTAACATTACAGGCTTTGTTTAAAAAACGTTTCGAAGGTGTACCTGTAGAGGGTGACCGTATCGCTATCGGTCAGTTTGTATTGACTTTGAAAGAAGTGGATGCAGACGGCAATATGCGCTGGCTGGGGTTAAAGTGCCCGGTAGACGGCTCTCCGGAGGCTGTATAAATTATCTTGCAATCATTTGTTAATACTAGGAAACCACCCGTTTAGTTCGGGTGGTTTTTTGCTTTTTGAAATAATTTAGGATTCGACGGCTATTGGCTAGAGTTCGCTATATTTTAGACGGCTAGGGTAGGTATCATTTATATGAATATCAGTATATGTGGCCATATCATATTTTTAATAACGGGATTACTGGCCAGTTGCTGATAAATCTGTGTGCCTATACCGTATACGCAGTCTTTTATGATACATTTGCAGACTGGCCATCCTTTATCGGTATAAGTATTCATATTATTTTTAAAGATTAAATAATATGGGTGGTTGTTGGTTTATTTGACAGACTGCCTTGTAGTGCTTATCGGATGGGAATACGAAAATTTCAGTTGAGAGATAGATAAATGTCTGCCCTTAAAGATATTATCCGTGCCGATGTGCGTGCGATGACGGCTTATCAGGTAGCTGATTTACCTGAGGATTTTATTAAGTTGGATGCGATGGAGAGTCCGTATCATCCGTTTTCGTCTTCTCCCGAATTACTTGCCCAATGGCAGAGCAGTTTGGCTGCCGCACCTATCCATTTATATCCGAATCCGGCTACCAGCGGTTTACAGCAGGCTTTGCGCAAAGCGTTTCGTATCCCTGACGCGGCGCAAATCGTGTTGGGTAACGGTTCGGACGAACTGATTCAGTTGCTTACCATGCTGGTGGCGAAGCCGGATGCCGTTATGTTGACGGTTGAGCCTAGTTTCGTCATGTATAAGCACAACGCTGTGGCTTATGGTTTGGACTATGTAGGTATTCCTCTAAATGATGATTTTAGCTTGAACCTACCTGCAGTTTTGCAGGCTGTTGAAAAGCACCGCCCGGCGTTAGTTTTCTTAGCTTACCCTAATAATCCGACCGGTGTGAGCTTCAGACGGGAAGAAGTTATGGCGGTTGTGCGTGCGGCTCCGGGTATCGTTGTGGTAGATGAGGCTTATGGCCCTTTCAGCCGCGACAGTTTTTTAAATGAAGCTGGGCATATTGAAAATCTGGTAGTGGTTCGGACTGTGAGTAAAATAGGCTTTGCCGGTATCCGAATCGGCTATGCTTCAGGCAGCCCTGTCATTATGAATGAGTTGGCAAAAATTGTGCCGCCGTACAATATGAACCAACTTAGCTTGTTAACGGCTAAATTTGCAATGGAGCATGCGGATTTGATTGAAGCGAATACCGCTAAACTGAAGTCGGAACTCGGCAGAATGTTTTCCGAGCTCTCTGGTGTAAGCCGTCTGAAAGCTTTTCCAAGTGATGCGAACTTTATTACCATTCGCGTTCCGGATGCACAGCTTCTGTTTGATACATTGAAGCAAAACAAAATTTTGATTAAAAAATTACACGGTATGCATCCGCTTCTGGATCAATGCGTCCGCATTACGGTGGGTACGCCCGAGCAGAATGATGCTGTTTTGGCCGTGATCCGACAACTTTATGGGAATTGATTTTATGCGTACAGCAACCGTAACCCGCAATACCAGCGAAACCCAAATTACCGTTACTATTAATTTAGATGGAACCGGCGTAGGCCGTTTTGATACGGGCGTGCCATTTTTAGAGCATATGCTTGACCAGATCAGCCGACACGGCTTGATTGACTTGGACATTACTTGTAAAGGCGATTTGCATATAGATGATCACCATACGGTTGAAGACATCGGTATTACTTTGGGACAGGCTTTAAAACAGGCGCTGGGCGACAAAATGGGCATCCGCCGTTATGGTCATAGTTATGTGCCGTTGGACGAAGCTTTAAGCCGGGTTGTGTTGGATTTATCCGGCAGACCCGGCTTGGAATATAACATTGAATTTACCCGGGCTATGATTGGTCGTTTTGATGTAGATTTATTTAGTGAATTTTTCCACGGTTTGGTAAATCACAGCATGATGACCCTGCATATTGACAATCTGCGCGGTTACAATGCCCACCATCAGGCAGAAACCGTATTTAAGGCGTTTGGACGTGCTTTGCGTATGGCGGTTGAATTGGACGAGCGTATGGCAGGCAAAATGCCTTCTACTAAGGGAACACTTACGGCTTGATATTGCTGATATTTTCATATTGATAACAAGAAGTTTGCCACAAAAATAATTGGAATCTTTAAATTACGTGATTGGAGCGAAAAAATATGCCGTCTGAAAAATCAGGCGGCATATTTTTGTTAAGAAAAATAGTTTATTTATATAGATATAATTTAATTGTTAACAATTGAATATTAGGTGGAATGCTGCTTTTTTATTATTATCTTTTAAGAATCAAATTTATATAGTTTTTACATATTAAGCTGATTGTCAAATAAAAAAGGTTAAGTTAGCATGGTTTACATGAAGGTCGGTGAAGCAAAAATAGTATTTCCGATCGGCGACATCAACAATAAAAACTTCTTTAGGAGTAATAAATGAAACTAACTGTATTAAAACCATTCAGCCTCGCTTGCCTGATGGCTTTGGGTCTTACTGCTTGCGGAGGGGAATCTTCTTCATCTGCTCCTGCCGCCGCTTCGGGGGCAGCCCCCGCTGCTAGCGCGCAAGGTACCTTGGACAAAATCAAATCATCCGGTACGATTGTTTTGGGGCATCGTGATTCATCGATTCCGTTCTCTTATATTGCCGATCAGCCCAATCAGCCGGTAGGTTATGCCCATGATTTACAATTGAAAATTGTTGAGGCGGTGAAAAAAGAACTGAATATGCCGGATCTGAAAGTACGTTACAATTTGGTAACTTCTCAAAACCGTATCCCATTGGTTAGCAACGGTACGGTCGACATTGAGTGCGGTTCGACTACTAATAATTTGGAACGCCAAAAACAAGTTGATTTCTCCAATGCCTTCTTTGAAATCGGCACCCGTCTGATGGTCGCTAAAGATTCCGGCATTAAGGATTTCCCCGATTTGAAAGGAAAAACCGTTGTCACGACGGCAGGCACCACGTCCGAGCGTTTGCTGAAGGAATATAACGATAAAGAAAAACTCGGTATGAATATTATTTCTGCCAAAGACCACGGTGAAGCCGCACTGATGCTGTTTAACGGACGAGCTCAGGCTTTTATGATGGATGATATTCTTTTGGCCGGCGAGCGTGCGAAAACACAAGACCCTGCTAAATGGGAAATCGTTGGCAAACCTATGTCGTTCGAGCGTTACGGCTGTATGATGCGTAAAGGTGATGCACCGTTCAAAGCCGTAGTGGATGGCGCTTTGGCGGAAACTTACAAAAATACCGCTGAAATTGATGCTTTGTATAAAAAATGGTTTGAAACACCGATTCCGCCTAAAAACGTGAACCTTGAGTTCCCGATGTCGGAGCAAGTGAAAGCTATTATTGCCAATCCGACCGATAAAGCGGCCGAGTAAGCCGGCGCCAGGCCAATATATTGTATGAGAAGCAGCGGATACGCAGGCCGTATCCGCTGTTTGATTGCCGTAACGTCATATTTTCAGACGGCATGACAAATATATGGCATTGGCTTGAGGCCTGAAACCTGAAATAAGAATGAAAAAGAGGTTGTTGTAATGGGTTATTCTTGGAATTGGGGCGTGCTGTTTGACAGCACCGGTATCGGTAACGAAACCTATCTCAACTGGGTTCTCTCTGGTATCGGCTGGTTGTTTCTTATCGGCAGTATTGCTTGGATTATCGCTATGGTACTCGGTACGGCTTTGGGTATCATGCGTACTTTGCCTTCTAAGCCGATGCAGATGATTGCTTCGTCTTATGTTGCACTTTTTCGTAACGTGCCTTTATTGGTACAGCTTTTTATCTGGTATTACGTTGTTCCTAACTTTTTCCCGGAAGGTTTGAAACAATGGTGGTTTTTTGGACTTGCCCCCAACACTTCCGCTATGCTTTCAGCCAGTGTCGGCTTGGGGTTGTTTACGGCCGCCCGGATATGTGAACAAGTTCGTACCGGCATTCAATCCTTGCCTAAGGGGCAGAGCAATGCTGCTTACGCACTCGGTTTTACAACCGCTCAGGTTTACCGCCAAGTGTTGCTGCCGCAATCTTTCCGTGTGATTCTTCCGCCATTGAGTTCGGAGTTGACCAACTGCTTTAAAAACGCTTCAGTCGCTTCATTGGTCGGCGTTTCCGAGCTAATCAGCCAAACCAAAACGATTGCCGAATATACGCAAAATAATTTGGAAATATACACTTACGCCACATTGATTTATTTGGTTATCAATTTGGCACTGATTATGTTTATGAGCTTTCTCGAACGCAAATATCGCGTGCCGGGTTTGATGGCGGAGGGTAAATAAGATGGCTTTTGGTATTTCAGAACTGCAAGCCGCTGCTCCTGGCCTGATTGACGGTATCACTACTACTTTGGAAATTGTTGCTATTGCGGTTGTAGGCGGTATGGTTATCGGCACGCTGTTGGCGTTGGCGCGCTTGTCTCCCTATAAATTTTTATCGTTGCCTGCCAAGCTGTATGTCAATTTTTTTCGTTCGGTGCCGCTGTTGCTGGTATTGATTTGGTTTTATTTCGCCGTTCCAATGGTATACAACCTGATAACGGGGCAGTATCTCACCATCAATGTAGCATTTGCCTCATGTGCCGTTGCCTTTATGGTATTTGAGGCCGCTTATTTTTCCGAAGTGGTTCGTGCCGGTATCCAATCGATTCCGAAAGGGCAGGTCAATGCGGCAAAAGCATTGGGTATGACTTACGGCCAAACCATGCGTTTGGTGATTCTGCCGCAGGCCTTTCGCAAAATGTTGCCGCTGATTTTGCAACAAAGCATCATTTTGTTCCAAGATACGACACTGGTATTTGCCATCGGTTTGGTAGATTTCTTCCGTGCTTCTTATGTGCGCGGTGATCTGATGGGTTTGCTGACTCCTTATATTCTGTTCGCCGGAGCGGTGTATTTTGCTGTGAGTGCAGTAGCTACTTTTGGCGTGAAACGTTTGCAAAAAAGAATGCGGATATAAAAATGATTGAAATTAAAAATGTGAACAAATGGTATGGTGATTTCCAAGTCCTGACCAACTGTAATACCAGTATTGCCAAAGGCGACGTAGTGGTTGTATGCGGTCCGTCTGGTAGCGGAAAATCAACATTAATCAAGTGTGTAAACGGTTTGGAGTCTTTCCAAAAAGGTGAGATTATTGTTGACGGCACCTCTGTTGGAGATCCCAAAACCAATTTGCCCAAGTTGCGTAGCCGTGTCGGAATGGTGTTCCAACATTTCGAATTGTTCCCGCATTTGAGCATTGCCGACAATCTGACGGTAGCGCAGATCAAAGTATTGGGACGTAGTAAAGAAGAAGCCACTAAGAAAGGTTTGGCATATCTTGACCGTGTAGGTTTGAGTGCCCATGCGCACAAATACCCGGCCGAACTTTCAGGTGGCCAGCAGCAGCGCGTAGCAATTGCCCGTGCATTGAGTATGGATCCGGTTGCTATGCTGTTTGATGAACCCACTTCAGCCCTTGACCCCGAAATGATTCAAGAAGTTTTGGATGTGATGGTAGGCTTGGCCAAAGAGGGTATGACTATGATGTGCGTTACCCATGAGATGGGCTTCGCGAAGCAAGTTGCCAATAAAGTTATCTTTATGGATGCCGGGCAAATTGTGGAAGACTGTACCAAAGAAGAATTCTTCGGTAGCCCGCGTAGCGAACGTGCGCAGCAGTTTTTATCTAAAATCCTCAATCACTAAATACCGCCAAAGTCATGCAAAAGCCCGGGAAACCGGGCTTTTTGTTTATTAATATTTAAGATGCTGTCTGAAACTTACTTTTCAGACGGCCTTGGAAAATATAAAGAAATCATTGGGTGGAAGAAATAGAACAGCCTAATTATTTAGTTTGCCGCCATTACAAAAGAAGTAGAATGTCGAAATTTAGATATAAATCAAATATTTCTTTTTTTTATAGTTGCTTGCAGACATAGGTTGGGAAAGATTGTAATAAACACTTGGCAATAGGCCGTCTGAAACATACAATCGCCTTGTCAGATGTTTTACTATCTTTACATAAGATAAAATGAACCGCAGTTATTTGCCGGTTGTGGTTGAAGTGATGGATGTGGACTCTGAGAGACCATGTAAGTAATCCACATACTTTTCAAATTCGGAATAGTTGCTCAATTGGTATGACTCCTACTTTATTGTTGCTCATATTTGGTAAATTGCAAGAATATATCGGACGTAATGCCCCGGCTTGGCCGTGGGCACTATCTTTCGGCTTGTGCTTGGGTTTTATGGGGTTGGCAGTTGTAGGCGATGAAATGTCGCCGATTGCTGCAACAGCATTTGGTTTTTACTGTTGGGCGTATTTGATGTTCTTACGCCGTTGTCGTGGACAAAAGGCGAAATGGCTGGTCGCATACTTAATCGGCGCACTATTGCCCGCTATTGTTGTCTATTTATATTTCTCTACTGCCCACCAAAGTTTTTAGTCATTATTTTGAATAGTATTGGCAGCATGATCATCATGTTGTACTGCATTGTCGGATAAGGAAATACATGAAGGTAGCTATTGTTGATTACGGTATGGGTAATCTGCATTCGGTATTAAAATCGGTGCAGGCGGCGCAAAAATTGGCAGATGTGGCTGCTGATATTGTTTTAACGGATCAACCCGAAGAAGTTTTTGCCGCCGATAAGATTGTTTTTCCCGGACAGGGGGCCATGCCCGACTGCATGGGCGCACTACAAAAAAGCGGTTTAGGCGAAGCGGTAGCCGACGGATTAAAAAATAAGCCCTTTTTCGGCATTTGCGTGGGTGCGCAACTTTTATTCGATTTCAGTGAAGAGGGTGATACGCCCGGGCTAGGTTGGTTTGCCGGCAAGGTGAAACGATTTGCCGCCAACCAATACGATGAGTACGGCGATAAATTGAAAGTACCCCATATGGGCTGGAATACCGTGCATCAGACACAACGGCACCCATTGTTTGAGGGTATAGGTCAAGATTTGCGCTTTTACTTTGTTCACAGTTATTATTTCGCACCGGAAGATAGCCGAATCGTGTTGGCAACCAGCGAATATCCTAGTCAGTTTGCTTGTGTGGTAGGGCGGGATAATGTTTTTGCCACACAATTCCATACCGAAAAAAGCCATGATGGCGGTTTATTGCTTTTGCGTAATTTTTTGCGCTGGAATGGATAATTTGTGTAAAATAACAAAATATCTTCTTTCAGACGGCCTCTGTTTGCCAGCAGGCCGTCTGAATTTATGCTGAAAAACCCATGTATCTTCAAAAATTATTTTTGCAGATACCCCGTTATCTTTGGAAACGAAATGTTACTGATTCCTGCAATCGACCTTAAAGAAGGTCAGTGTGTCCGTTTGAAACAAGGCCTGATGGAGCAAGCAACGGTTTTTTCCGACCGCCCTGCAGATATGGGGTTGCATTGGCTCAAACAAGGTGCGCGCCGCTTGCATTTGGTTGATTTGGACGGTGCGTTTGCAGGCAAACCGAAAAATCTCGAGGCCATTAGCGGGATTTTGGCTGCCGTCGCTAAAGAGATTCCCGTGCAGCTGGGCGGCGGTATCCGTGATTTGGCTACTATCGAGAAATACTTGGAGCTGGGTTTGAGTGATGTGATTATCGGTACTGCGGCAGTAAAAAATCCCGCGTTTGTGCGTGAAGCCTGCAAACAGTTTCCCGGCCATATCATTGTGGGCCTGGATGCCAAAGAGGGTATGGTAGCGATCGACGGTTGGGCAACAGTTACCGAGCATCATGTTATCGATCTGAGCAAACGCTTTGAAGATGACGGGGTAAACAGCATTATTTATACCGACATCGGCCGCGACGGCATGATGAGCGGTGTGAATATAGAGGCCACGGTTAAGTTGGCCGAAGCCGTGAATATTCCGATTATCGCATCAGGCGGCTTAACGGATTTGGACGATATCCGCGCATTGTGTGCCGTGGAAGACAGCGGTGTGGCCGGTGCTATTACCGGTCGGGCGATTTACGAAGGCAGTATTGATTTTGCCCAAGCGCAGCAGCTGGCAGATTCTTTGTCCGCCCGGTAGGCTGGTGTTGAGGGGGTAAAGCGGTTTTAACGGTTCGATACCGATAATAATTTATTGATAAATTAAACCGTCATTTAATTAAGGGATTGTTGTATGTTGGAAGCATTTATATTGGGCTTTTGGTGCGTGTGGTCGTCCGACCGCGATATTTATGCGCTTACGGAAAGCCTTTCATTCATGATTTTGGTAGTGTTGCTGCGTACGGTGATGGCTTTCGAATTGCCTGTGATTGATGCGGCTTGGGGCTTGTCGATGACGGCCTCGTGGGCATATGTTGCCACCGTATTTTGGGGAATTAACCGTTTTGCCGGCAGTTTTATTGTTTCGCTGGCTTTGTCGGGCTTGGCTGCCGTCGGATATTTTCTTTTTACCCAAAATATCGGAGACTGGGTGCAGCTGTGGTTGCTCTAAACCATTTCCAAAAACCTTATGCAATTTACCGCTTTATTTAAAAAGTGTTAAGATACAACGGCTGTCTGATGAGACAGCCGTTTCCTTTAGTAAAGGCAGCCGGGCATTTTTTCGGCCGCCATCTGTTCCTGAGAAAAATTATGGCATTAGCAAAACGCATTATTCCCTGTTTAGACGTTGATAACGGCCGTGTCGTCAAAGGTGTCAATTTTGTCGGCTTGCGAGATGCCGGTAATCCTGTCGACGTAGCCAAACGCTACAATGATGAAGGGGCAGACGAGCTGACCTTCCTTGATATTACCGCCAGCAGCGATAACCGCGATACCATTTTGCACGTAATTGAAGAAGTTGCCTCACAAGTTTTTATACCGCTTACCGTGGGGGGCGGGGTACGCACCGTAGCCGATGTGCGCCGTTTGCTAAATGCGGGAGCAGATAAGGCCAGTATCAATACAGCTGCGGTTACCAATCCCGACTTGGTGAACGAAGCCAGTGGTTTTTTCGGTTCGCAGGCGATTGTGGTGGCGATTGATGCCAAAGCCGTGAATGCCGAAAATACCCGTTGGGAAGTGTTCACCCACGGAGGCAGGAAGGCTACGGGCCTGGATGCGGTTGAATGGGCTAAAAATATGCAGGCTCGGGGAGCCGGGGAAATTCTGCTGACCAGTATGGATCGGGACGGCACCAAAATCGGCTTCAACCTGCCGCTTACCCGCGCCATCAGCGAAGCCGTGGATATTCCCGTCATCGCTTCGGGCGGTGTCGGCAATGTGCAGCATCTGATAGATGGTGTGAAAGAGGGCAAAGCCGATGCGGTATTGGCGGCCAGTATTTTCCACTTCGGTGAAGTGCGTATCCATGAGGCCAAAGCAGCGATGCGGGCGGCGGGTATCGAAGTACGGTTATAGGTGATATGGTTTCGTATTCAAAGGCTTGTATTTATTGTCAGAAAATATAGTTTCAGACGGCATAAAAAGGTATATTGCCTGACAAAAGGTTGAGCATGATGGATTTAAGTATTGCCCAATATATTTTGCTGGGCGTTCTCGGTATTGTTGCCGGGATTGTGAATATGATGGCAGGCGGCGGATCGAACCTGATTCTGCCCGTGCTGATGATGTTCGGTGTGCCGGCGGATATTGCCAACGGCAGCAACCGGGTAGGGGTGTTGCTGCAATCGGTATCGGGATTGTTCGGATTCAATAAAGCGGGCAGACTGCCGAAGCAGGACTTGCCCGCTATTTTATGGCCGACGCTTCTGGGCGGGCTTTGCGGCGCGTTGGCGGCTTCGTTTGCACCGGTTGAAATCTTAAAACCGATGCTGCTGATCACTATGTTGAGCGTGGCGGCGCTGGCATTTTTCAAACCTTCGATGTTGTTGGTGGCGCCCGATGTACAGCCTGTGCAAGTATCCGAAAATCCGAAAGCGCGTCTCGGTTTGTGGCTGGCAGGTGTGTACGGTGGCTTTGTGCAGGCAGGAGCGGGATTTGTACTGTTGCCCGTATTGGCAGGGCTGCTACATTATGATTTGGTGCGGGCTAATGCTTTAAAAGTATGCTGCACGCTTGGGTTTACTTTGGTTTCGTTGGCCGTATTTGTTTGGCGTGGCCAAGTATGGTGGGATATCGGCTTGGTATTGGCGGTAGGCAGTATGATCGGTGCCAAAGTCGGGGTGTTGACCGCTATAAGTGTAAAGCCTGAAACATTACGTTGGGTATTGTTTGTAATGACTTTGGCGGCAGTAGTGGCGGCATTACTGAAATAATCGGGCAGGCCGTCTGAAAGACCAATGCCGTAAGGGGGCGCGATGCAGTTTGAAGAATACAGACGCTATGATGCGATAGGCTTGGCAGAATTGGTGAGAAGAGGCGAAGTATCGGCGGACGAGTTGCTGCAAACTGCTTTAGCACGTTTAGACAGCGTAAACCCTTCATTAAATCTGTTGGCTCAAGATTGGCGCGGCAAGGCTTATGCTTGGCAGTGTGCCGATAGCAATGCGCCCTTGGCAGGCGTGCCTTTTTTGTTGAAAGACTTGATGGCTGATTGGCAGGGTGTGCCGACGTTATCGGGCAATCCTCTGATGAAGCAGCGGATCCCGCAGGCCGACAGTCATCTGACTGCTGCTTACCAATGCGCCGGTTTGCGTATTTTTGGTAAAACCACTACGCCTGAGTGGGGCTTGTTGCCTTATACGGAATCAGCAATATATGGTGTTACCCGTAATCCTTGGGATACAGAACGAACTCCGGGAGGCAGCAGCGGCGGTTCGGCAGCAGCCGTGGTGGCTGGTATCGTACCCGTGGCGCATGGCGGAGACGGAGGCGGCTCTATACGACTGCCTGCGCATAATTGCGGTTTGTTCGGTTTAAAACCGAGTCGCGGCCGAGTGGATTCGGGCCCGCTGATTCGGGAGGCATGGCAGGGAATGGTATGCGAGCATGTGCTCACCCGTAGTGTGCGCGACAGTGCATTAATGCTGGATATTGCCGCGCAAACGCAGCATCATTCGATTTATGCATGCCCTCCTGCACAATCTTTTTCAGACGGCATCAAGCAGCCGTTGCGCCGTTTGAAAATCGCTTATTGGCGTAAACCGTGGTTGGGCGGAGAAGTAGAAGCTGCAGTCGGCCAAGCATTCGAGTATAGCTTGAAACTGTTGGCTGATGCGGGACACAACCTTGAAGAGGCCGCCCCTGATTTTGCCGACGCCGAACAATTGGGGCGGGCCATGCTGATCGTGTTGGCGGGAGAGTTGGCGCACTTGCAATTACAGCTGGCACAACAACTCGGCCGTAAAATCAGCTATCAGGATATGGAGCCATCTACATGGGCGTTGATGACTTACGGTAAACAGCTAAGTGCAGCCGAAGCCTATTGGGCGCGTGATTTGCTGTTGGCTCAAGCTGTGGCGGCGGAGAGGTTTCATCGGGATTATGATGTGCTGGCTACGCCTGTTTGCCCGCGTTTGACGCCGTTTGTCGGAGAATTGGCTCCCTCTGAAAGCGAGCAGCGTATAAGCAGTTTGCTATTGGGTAAGTTGGGATTGGGGCGGTTGTTAAAAAATAATCCGCTTATCGAGCGGGAAAGCCGTAAGGCTTTGGCGTATGTCGGTTTTACCGTACCTTTTAACATGAGCGGGCAGCCTGCCATGAGTGTGCCTCTGTATTGGCATGAAGACCGCCTACCCGTGGGAACACAATTCGCAGCGGCGCACGGGCAAGAGCAATTGCTGTTACAATTGGCAGCCGAACTTGAAAGCATCAACCCGTGGGCGCAGCGTGTGCCGCCTTTATAAAGGTTTATATATATAGCATAGCAGCAGAAGGAAAACGAATGGATACGCAAGCATTACTGAAGGGCGTAAAATTTGATGAAAAAGGGTTGGTTTGTGCCATTGCCCAAGATGCGGAAACCAAGCGTGTATTGATGGTGGCTTGGATGAATGCCGAAGCTTTGCAAAAAACCGCCGAAACCGGGTTTGCCCATTATTACAGCCGTTCGCGTCAAAAGCAGTGGATGAAGGGCGAGGAGTCGGGCCATACCCAACAAGTGCATGAATTGCGTTTGGATTGTGATGGTGATGCGGTAGTTATGCTGATTAAACAAAACGGCGGCATGGCCTGCCATACCGGCAGAGAGAGCTGTTTTTACCGCGTGTGGCGTGATGGCGAATGGCTGCTGACCGACAAAGTGATAAAAAGCGAAGAAGAAATTTACGGAGACAGCCGTTAAGAGGCCGTCTGAAAATATTATAGGTAGAGAAAATGAATGACGTATTGAGCCGTGTCCAAGATGTTATCGACAGCAGGAAAGAAGGCGACCCGCAAAGCTCTTATGTGGCACAACTGCTGCACAAGGGAGAGGATAAAATCTTGAAAAAAGTGATTGAAGAAGCCGGAGAGGTATTGATGGCTTCGAAAGACGGTGGTGGCGGACATCTGGTCTACGAAGTGGCCGATGTATGGTTTCATACTATGGTATTGCTGGCGCATCACGGGTTACGGGTTGAAGACGTGGTACAAGAGTTGGCACGCCGTGAAGGTTTGTCGGGTTTGTCCGAGAAAGCAGCGCGGCAGGGAGAGTGATTTTATATTAAAATCATTTCTGGTAAATATGAGATAATCCGTGCCGTCTGAAATGTTTTAAGCACGATTCAGACGGCTGTTTTACGGTTGCGGTGTTCAAAACCGCAAGATTTTGGGAGCAAATAATGAGTGACTGTATTTTCTGTAAGATTGTCGAGAAAGATATTCCGGCCACTATAGTATATGAAGATGACGAAATGTTGTGTTTTAAAGACATTCAGCCGGCTGCTCCCGTACATCTGTTGCTGATTCCGAAAGTGCATTTTGATTCGTTGGCACATGCAGCGCCTGAACACGAGGCGTTGTTGGGTAGAATGATGTTGAAAGTACCGGAGATCGCACGCTCGGCCGGTTTGTCCAACGGTTTCAAAACCCAAATCAACACTGGTAAAGGCGGCGGGCAAGAGGTTTTCCACCTGCATATCCATCTTCTCGGTACGCCGGTTTGAGATGTTGAAATAAAACGGTTATCAAAGTAAGTTAAAATAATATATTTGCTTCGGGCGGTCTTGTAGCCGGCAGTAGTTTATTTATCGAATTTTAGATTTGTAAGGAAAAAATATGGGTAGCTTTTCTATTTGGCATTGGGTGATCGTACTGGTGATCGTAGTGCTGGTGTTTGGAACTAAAAAATTGCGTAATGTCGGCAAAGATCTCGGCGGTGCCGTGCATGATTTCAAGCAAGGCCTGAATGAGGGTAATGAGGCGGATAAAGCGAAAAAAGACGTGATCGAGCACGAAAAAGACGATAACAAATCGGCTTAAACCATGTTTGATTTCAGTTTCAGCGAGCTGATTGTTATCGGCGTTATTGCCCTGGTCGTCCTCGGGCCGGAGCGCCTGCCTAAAGTAGCGCGTGCCGCCGGCAGCCTTATGGGACGGGTTCAGCGTATGGTAAACAATGTAAAGCAGGAATTGAATGCCCAAATCGAAATGGACGAACTCAAAAAAGCCAAAAGCGAATTTGAGTCTGCGGCCTATCAGTTTCGGGATGAAATCCGTAGCGTCGGTGATACGGCGCGTAGCGAGCTGAGTGATGTTGCTACAGGTTTGGAACCACCTGCTTGGGAAAGACTACCTCCCCAGCGTACACCGGCAGATTTCGGTGTGGACGAGCAGGGGCAGCCGTTGGCGCAGTCGGTCGTATACCGTGAAGCTTGGCAGGCAAACGAGGCCGAATCAATCGTACGCCCAACAGGTGCGGTAGGTTTTCAGACGGCATCTGTACACAAAAAAGCCATGCAGAAAAAGCGAGATATGCGCCCGCGATACCGTCCCAAGCCTCGGTTGCGTGTTCGAAAGAAGTGAGTAAACGGTGTCAGAAATAGAACAAAACGCCCAGCCGTTGGTTGAGCATCTGATTGAATTGCGCCGCCGTCTGATTTTGATGGTGGCGGGTATTTTGGTATGTTTTTTATGCCTGATGCCTTTTGCGCAGAAACTTTACACCTTTGTAGCGCAGCCTTTGATGGCAACACTGCCTAAAGGTACGAATATGATTGCCATTGATGTGATCACGCCGTTTTTTGTACCGGTGAAGGTGGCATTGATGGTGGCCTTTTTGATTTCGCTGCCGAATACTTTGTATCAGATATGGGCGTTTGTCGCTCCTGCCCTGTATAAAAATGAAAAGCGATTGATTACCCCCTTGGTGGTTTCTAGCGTTTTGCTGTTTTTTATCGGGATGGCGTTCGCCTACTATCTGGTGTTTCCGGTTGTGTTTAAGTTTCTTGCGGGCGTAACGCCCGAGGGCGTGAGCATGGCCACCGATATTAATAAATACCTTTCCTTTGTGTTAGGTATGTTTGTTGCATTCGGTGCAACATTTGAAGTCCCTATTGTAGTAGTGTTGTTGAACCGTATGGGCGTAGTATCGGTAGAGCAGTTAAAACAGGCGCGCCCTTATGTGATTGTAGGGGCTTTCGTGGTTGCAGCCGTGATTACGCCGCCCGATGTGATTTCCCAATTCTTATTGGCCCTGCCTTTGATTATTCTTTATGAGGTGGGTTTGCGTTTCTGCGGTTTTATCCGTCCGGTGGAAAAAAATTCGGAAGAATAATTTTCGGGCTGTATTTGCATAGACGGATAAAAATTTCGTATCGTAAGCTGCTTATATTTAGTGCTTGAGAAACTAAATAACTTGAAATTATTCAGAGGCCGTCTGAAAGCTTATTTCGGTTTTCAGACGGCCTCGTCATTGGCTGAAACAAACATATTGTCAATATTTTACGGTAGGTTTGTTTAAGGTTGTGTAGATATAGGGAAAGTCAAGCCGGTCGAAACAACAGCTTTGATTTCCTAGCCTGTATGGCGGCAGTAAGCCTGCCCGATAGAAAGGCATAGATAGCTGTTTATATTGGGAGCTTAAGGCTGGCAGACAGGGTGCAAATTTACGATAATAGAAATTTGGCAATATTTTTAGACAGGCTATAGCCGTTACAGATTGGGCGTTGCAGATGCAAATCTGATGTTTGCGGAAATAGTTTGGAAAATTAACACTTAATAAATATGATTCAAAATACAACCTCTTTAAAATGGCAACGCTTGGCTATTGTTAGCTTGGCAGGCTTGATTGCAATCAGTTTGGCTTGGGAATTGTGGTTGGCTCCGCTACGCCCGGGCGGTTCGTGGTTGGCGTTAAAAGCTTTGCCGTTGTGTTTGCCTTTGTCCGGTATTTTAAAAGGGCGGATTTATACTTTTCAGTGGTCTTGTATGTTGGTGCTTGCCTATATGGCCGAGGCTGTCATGAGGATTTTTGATGCGACTGCTGCCAGCAGGGGATGCTCTGTGGTTGCATTGGTTTTGAGCGTAATGTTTTTTACGGCTTGCTTGATGTTTGTGCGCACACAGAGAAAGGCTGCCGGCCATGTTTAATAATATTTTTTCGAGCAACCGGAGAGTTGATGATTGGCCATTGTGGTTCTGCATCGCATTAATTTGTATCGCTCCGTTTTTATCTTTATATCGTGTAGGGCCGCTTTCGAGCTTTTACCTTGAGAACGGCTCTTTGGCTGCAGCTTTGTTGCTGGTGTTTTTAAGTGCTTTTTACGGTGTATTGAATGTACGTTTGCCGGCAACAGCCGTCTACTTTTTGGTATTGGCCGCAGGTTTGTGGTTGCAAGCAAGACTGATGGGCTTGATTTACCCCGGCTTCAGTGACATGACGGTATGGACTTTTATAATTCTGGCTTTAACTGCATGGGCATGTCGTGGCTGGGTGGCTGAATTAGGACAAGATAGGGTTGTGGCCGTTTTAGCATGGGCGTTGCTGATAGGTGCGTTGTTACAGGCTGCAGTAGCGGTGATGCAATTTACGGGATGGGCTGCTTGGCCGCCTTTGCGCGGTATTGTGGCTTATCGCGGTTTGCGCGAGGTAAGCGGCCAGCTTGGGCAGCGGAACCATTTGGGGCATTACCTGATGTGGGGCATATTGGCGGCCTCTTATTTGTGGTCGCAGCGGCGTCTGCCTTTATGGGGAGGATTGTTATCAGTTGTTGCATTAACCGCCGCTTTGGCTTTGGTTAATTCACGTACTATTTTTACTTATGTGGCTGCCGTCGGTTTGCTCTTGCCCTTATGGCGGTTGAGGGCTGGGCGAGAAGCTAATCGGACAGTACTTTTGATGGGCTTGGCGTTGGCCTTGACGGTATTCATGCAGTATGCACTGAATCCGGTGCTGGCATGGTTCTCCCACGTTCAATACGATACGGCGCTTTCGCGGGTTGAGCGCAGTACTTTTGCTATGTCGGCGCGCGATATTGAATGGCGTAAGGCCTGGATAGTATTTCAGACGGCGCCATTATGGGGGCATGGTTGGGGAAGTTTGTCATTGCAAGGCTTTTCAACCAATATCTTTCCAAAGGTATATAGTACGCATGGTTTGAATGTTCTATTTACCCACTCACATAATCTGATTTTGCAATTGTTGGCGGAAACCGGGATTGTTGGTACGCTGGCAGTAGTGGGAGGCTATTTGGCGGCTATTTGGAGAATGTTCAGGCGGCCTGCCGGTCAGGCATCTTTATTGCTTTTGGCATTAATGGCGGTATCGTTGTGTCATAGTTTGCTCGAATACCCGCTTTGGTACATTTACTTTCTGGTACCGTTTGCTTTGATGATGAGCTTGTCTCCTGCTGATAAGCAGGATCTGCGCTATGGTTTGAGGGGAACCGTGCAAAATTGGGCAGGGGCAGTGGTGGTGTTGTTTTTAGCCGTAGGTATTGTGCGCCTAACAGCAGTTTATACTGAGTTGGCCGAATTCAGCCGCCAGAAAAATAGTGATACACCTGCTGATATTCTTCAAAAAACAAACGGCTTGATTAAGATTTCCGCCACCGAACCGATGTTACGCTACTATGCCCAAATGTCCCTGGCTAAAAGGGCCGATCCCGCTGACCCCATGCCGGCTCAGTGGGCGCAAGAGGCTGCAATGCAAACCCAATTGTTCAGGCCTTATGCGAATGCATATCAGAGAGGCTTTTATCTTTACCGGCAAGGGAAAACGGCGGAGGCACAGGAATGGTTGCGTAAAACTTATGAATATTACCCCAATATGCTGCCCTTTTATCGGAAGAAAATTTATGATTCGCCTTATTTTGAAGGTTTGCGCGAGCAAGTCGATTTTCATTGCCGAGCTTATGAAGAGGTAAATCCAAAAGCCAAGTCGTGTTTTTCGGCACAATAATCGGCCTGAACGGTTAGAAATGTAAAGGCCGTTGCATTCATTGCAAAAAAGCGCAAAAGCAGCAGGAAACATGCTACCTGTTGTTATGAAATGCGTGTTAAGATTGCAACTAACTGTACACATTGGTGATGCAGCCGATAAAAGAAGACTAATCCAAAAGGACAAAATATGAGTCGCGTATTACTGGTCGATGACGACGCTTTGCTAACCGAGTTGCTTACCGAATATCTTACTGCCGAAGGTTTGAACGTCAACAGCGTACCCGACGGCGAAGCCGGTGTGCAGGAAATTCTCTCCGGCCAGTATGATGTGGTAGTGCTTGATTCTATGATGCCGAAGATGAACGGTTTGGACGTTTTGAAAAACGTGCGTACCCAGAGTACCGTTCCGGTGATCATGCTCACCGCCAAAGGTGATGATATCGACCGCATTATCGGTTTGGAAATGGGTGCAGATGATTATGTACCTAAACCTTGTACCCCGCGTGAGCTTTTGGCACGTATTAATGCCATCTTGCGTCGCGCACAGCAAATAGGCGAACAAAGCAACAGTCCCAATAGTATTTCTGTGAGCAATGTGACCCTTTATCCGGCCAAACGCCAAGCGTCCATTGGGGATGCACCGCTGGAATTGACCAGTACGGAATTTAATTTGCTGGAAGTTCTGATGCGCCATGCCGGACAAGTAGTCAGCAAAGAAACTTTGTCCATTGAAGCGTTAGACCGCAAACTGGCTAAATTTGACCGCAGTATCGACGTGCACATTTCCAGCATCCGTCATAAGTTGGGTGATGCGTCTCTGATTCAAACGGTGCGCGGTTTAGGCTATTTGTTTGTAAAAAACTAAGTTGATGCAGCCTGCTTAAATGAAATTGTTTCAACGTATCTTCGCCACGTTTTGTGCAGTCATTATCTGCGCTATATTCGTGGCGAGTTTTTCTTTTTGGCTGGTTCAAAATTCGATTGCGGAAAATCATTTCCAACAGCGGCGGACGATTGAGACCACATTGTTAAGCAGCATGATTTCCGCTTTTAATGTGCGCGGAGAATTTGGTGCGCGTGAAATTCTGCGGGAGTGGCAGGATAATCCTGTTGCTCAAAACGTGTACATTATTACTGGCGATGATCGTAAGGATATTCTTGGCCGCAGTATTGATAATCGAGTGATCGATGCCGCATACAAGTTTGCCATGGAGCATCCTGATTCGCCGTTGGCGCATATCGAATATGACCGTTGGGGCGAAGAGTATCTGTTTTTTATCCGAGGTTGGAATAATCCCCAAATACAACGTCCGCCTAGCCCTCTGTTTATTCCGGGTTTGCAGTTGGCACCCATTTGGCATGAGTTTATCATTCTCAGCTTTATCATTTTAGTCGGTTTGTTGCTGGCTTACATTTTGGCTAACAATATTACCAAGCCTATCCGCATTCTAGACCGCGGTATGAGCCGTTTGGCAGCAGGTGATTTAGAAACCCGTATTTCACAACAGGTTGATGATCGTGAAGACGAGCTTTCAAACTTGGCCGTACAATTCGATAAAATGGCGCAGCAGCTGCAAAAATTGGTTGAAAAAGAGCGTCATTTGCTGCATCACGTATCTCATGAAATGCGTTCGCCACTGGCCCGAATGCAGGCAATCGTTGGTTTGATCCATTCTCAGCCGCATAAACAGGAGCAATATCTGCAACGGTTGGAAAGCGAATTGGTGCGGATGGATACTTTGGTAGGCGAGTTGCTGACTTTGTCGCGTTTGGAAACGGCTAATGTACAGTTGGAAAAAGATACTTTAAAACTGTTGCCTTTTTTACAGCAGTTGGTTGAAGATTGCCAAGCCATTGCAGAAACCAATCATCAGCATGTGGAGTTGAAGCTAGATGCTAAAATCGCCGAAGACGGTTGTGTCAATGCCAATGAAAGCTATTTATACCGCGCATTTGACAATATCATCCGTAATGCGATGAACTACAGCCCCGAGGGTAGTGCGATTATTGTAAATCTGAAGCAGGATTCACGTAATTGGATTATCGATATTGTAGATAATGGCCCTGGCGTAAATGAAGCCCAGTTACCGCATATTTTTACGGCTTTCTACCGTGCCGACAGCAGTGCCCACAAACCCGGAACAGGTTTGGGTTTGGCACTAACCAAACATATCATCGGCCAGCATAATGGCAAAATCATTGCTGAAAATGTGAAGCCCAATGGTTTGTGTATGCGGGTGACGTTGCCCAAGTGTAAGGTTCCCAAAAAAGCCGAGCCGAGATTGGCTGGAAAACCGGAAATAACAGAAGTTTGATTAGAGCTGATTGTTTTTTTATGGTAAGTTGGTTTAAGGCCGTCTGAAAAAATTCAGACGGCCTTTGGATTATTTGACGACCTTTAGTCAGTATGATTGGCTAGCAATCAAAGAATAAAAAACTACCGCTTCTTATCGGCGGTAGTTTTTATGGTTGGTTATGACTGGGATGGGATTACTGATTTTTTTCAATCTGCTTTTGCAACTCAGGCATTGGGGAGTAACCGCTTTGGGTATGGCCGTTAGGGAATACCAAAGTAGGTGTGCCGTTAAATCCTAATTGCTCGCCTAAAGACATAGTTTCTGCCACAGGGTTGTCGCATGCGGCCACCGGTTGCGGAACCTTATTTTCGCGCATCCACGCTGTCCATGCCGCGGTAGGGTTGCTTTGGCACCAGATTTGCTCTGCCTTTTGCTGTGCATCGGGATGTAGTTTGGCGATCGGCATCATAAAGTTGTAGATGGTGATGTTATTCATTTTGGCAAACTCTTGTTCCAAGCGTTTGCAGAAAGGACAGTCGGGGTCGGAAAAGACGGCGACTTTCAATTTACCGTTGCCGCGTACTTCTTTAATGGCAAGGTCTAAAGGCAGGGTATTGAAATCAATTTTGTTCAGTTCGGCGGAACGCTCTTCGGTTAGGCTTTTGCGGGTATTGATATCAACTAAATCACCTACCAGCATGTAATTGGCATCCGCATCAACATATACGACTTGATTGCCGGTTACCACAACTTCGTAAAGTCCTTTGATCGGGGTGTCGCGTACACTCTGTACTTTCAGCTTTTGGCCTTCGTAAGTTTTTTCCAATTTGGCGGTGAGGGCTGCGGCCAAGGTATTATCGGCAGGCGTTGATTCTGCCGCGGGTGTTTTTGCTTGTGCAGATTCAGGGGTTTGGGCACTGCTCACAGGCGTCGGACCGCAGGCAGTTAAAGAGAATAAAGAGGCAGACAATAGAGTTTTGAGTAATTTTTGTTTCATAAGTTTTCCGAACAACCGGATATCCGGTCATATATAAAGTTTCAGACGGCCATTATGCCGAAAAGTCAGGTATGGGGCAAATTACTGTAGGAACAGTATAAAAAACTGTTGTTGAAACTTGGCGCACTGCCGACTTCATGCCAAAATGCCATCATCCGCGGAGAAAATAACCCATGATTCCGATTTTAGCGTTTGATATCGAAACCGTTCCCGATGTGGCGGGTATCCGTTTATTACATGATTTGCCTGAGAGTTTGCCCGATGCTGATGTGGTAGCGTTTGCACAACAGCGGCGCCGTGCGCAAACAGGCAGTGATTTTATGCAGCATCACCTGCATCAGGTCGTGGCTATTTCATGTTGTATGCGCTGGGGGCAGGATAAGATTCATGTCGGTACGATTGGTGAAGCCGGTGACGGCGAAGAAACCATGATCGCAAAGTTTTTCGAGCTGGTAGAGAATCATACGCCGCAATTAGTCAGCTGGAATGGTGGCGGATTTGATTTACCGGTATTGCATTACCGCGCTTTGATTCACGGTGTAACGGCTGCCCGTTATTGGGATACTGGTGACGGTGATTTTGGCGATAGCCGTGATTTTAAGTGGAATAACTACATCAGCCGTTATCACAACCGTCATTGTGATTTGATGGATCTGTTGGCACTTTATCAGCCGAGGGCAAGTGTTCCTTTGGATGATATGGCAAAATTATGTGGTTTCCCCGGAAAACTCGGCATGGACGGCAGCAAGGTATGGGAAGCCTACCATGCAGGCAATATGAAAGATATCCGTGATTATTGCGAAACGGATGCGGCCAATACTTATTTAATGTATTTGCGGTTTCGGTTGCTGAGCGGCGCGATGGATGCCGACCAATATGAAATGGAAGTCAAACGTTTGAAAAATTATTTAAGAGCACAGGTTGACGAAAAACAACATTGGGCCGAGTTTATCGCGGCTTGGCGTTAATTGTATCAAGGCCGTCTGAAACATTTTCAGACGGCATGTCTGTTTGAACCGTATTATCTGTTATCCGTTTATGAATAGTTTAGCCCCCCTCAAACAAATCTGCCTTATAGGTGTCGGCCTGATAGGCGGTTCGTTTGTGCTTGATTTGAAACGCAAGGGGTTGGTCGAACGCGTAACAGGTATTGATTTAAACGGCGACAATCTTGAGCGGGCTATTGAGCGTAAAGTAATAGATGCCGCTTACAATCATATTTGCCCAGATAGTATAGGGGGGGCCGAATTAGTATTGATTGCTACTCCGGTTGCGACTTTGCCTGCTATCTGCACCGAATTGGCACCTTTATTACCCGGACAAACGGTGGTAAGCGATGTCGGTAGTACCAAACAATCTGCTTTGGCTGCATTTAGGCAATACCTGCCGCAGCATTTGCCGCGTTGTGTTGCGGCCCATCCGATTGCCGGTTCCGACAGGCATGGCGCATTGGCGGCGCAATTCGGTTTGTATCAAGATAAAAAACTGATTCTTTGCCCGCACGAAAAGCAAGATCTAAACAGTTTATATCGGGTGGAAAAGTTATGGCAGGCCGTAGGAGCCGTTACCTATCATATGGATGCGGCGGATCATGATGCTATTTTTGCCGCCGTATCACATATGCCGCATATGCTGGCGTATTCCTATGTGCATCAAATTGCCGAACATGCCGATGCTCAAATTTACCTTGAGTTTGCCGCATCAGGTTTTCGTGACTTTACCCGTATCGCTTCCAGCCATCCGGCTATTTGGACGGATATCTGTCTGGCCAACAAACAGAGCCTTCAGGCTTTGTTGGCCGGGCAACAACAGGAGTTGGCCTATTTGCAGCAAATACTGGAAAAAGCCGATGCAGCCGCACTTTACCGCTATTTTGAAAAAGCCAAGCAAACCAGAGATGATTGGCAGGCAGGGCAATAATATTTAAATGAACATTTAATTTTCAGACGGCATAGCCGATTACACGATGCCGTCTGAAAATTGTAGCTCATGTTAGACTTCACTTAATTTTTATATTATTAAAAACAGGCAAGACAATGACACCGAACAAACTCGTTATCGCCAGCAGGGAAAGCGCTTTAGCCATGTGGCAGGCCGAACATATCCGAGACAAACTACAAGCTTTATATCCGCAATGTGAAGTCAGTATTTTGGGGATGACCACTCAAGGTGATCAGATTCTTGACAAAACCCTCTCCAAAATAGGAGGTAAGGGGTTGTTTATCAAAGAGCTGGAGCAGGCATTGAAAGACGGTCGGGCTGATTTGGCCGTACACTCCATTAAAGACGTACCGATGAAACTACCCGAAGGTTTCATGCTTGCCGCCATCGGCGAACGGGCGAACCCATTCGATGCATTCGTGTCTAACCTGTACGAACGTTTGGAAGAATTGCCGGCCGGTGCCGTAGTCGGCACTTCCAGTTTACGCAGAGAAGCGCAACTGCGCGCCCGTTACCCGCATTTGGAAATCCGGCCTTTGCGCGGCAATGTCCAAACGCGGCTCGCCAAGCTTGATAACGGCGACTACGATGCCATCATCCTTGCGGCAGCAGGTTTACAACGTTTGGGTTTGGACGATCGTATCCGTGTCATTCTTTCGCCGATAGACAGCCTGCCGGCAGCAGGGCAAGGTGCACTAGGCATAGAAATTGCCGCGCATCGTTACGACTTATTACCTGTGCTGAATCCGCTTAATCATGCGTTAACTAATGCTTGTGTTATGGCCGAAAGAGCTTTGGCCCGCGCTTTGGACGGTAGTTGCCAAGTTCCTTTGGCCGCGTATTGTACCGAAGAAGGTGGTATGTTGACTTTGCGCGGTTTAGTAGGCCATCCTGACGGCTCTATGATTTTAGAAGCTTCCGCACAAGCTCCCATCGCTTATGCCGATGCATTAGGTCGTGCGGTAGCGAAAAAGCTGGCGGATGACGGTGCGATCGAGCTGATTAAAGCCGTATTGGCCGAGAATGCCGAATAATATTTTCAGACGGCCTTGGAAATATCCAATCAGGCCGTCTGAAAATAAAAGGCAATGATTTGATATTGCTCAGAGTAATGCCTTTAACGCCCATTTTATTATGTATGCATAAAGCCCCCTTGTTTCCCCCGCTGATTTTAATTGTCCGCCCGCCCCGGCAGGCTCTTGCCGATGTTGCGGTATGTGAAGAAGCGGGTTGGCGTGCGCAAATATTCAGCCCTATGGATATAGAAGCTGATCATGAGGCCGTAGAAAGTTTGAATGAGCGGGTACGACAGGCAGATGCGGTGTTTTGGGTAAGCCCGAGTGCGGTTTCGGTAAGTGCCCGGGCAGTTGATTTCACGAATAGCAGTACCCGGCATATTGCGGTTGGCGAGGGCACGAAAAAAGGATTGTCCGTTTTCTGCCCGTACGAAGTGCTTTGTCCCTCACAGGGAAATGACAGCGAAGCGGTTTGGGAATTGCCCGTATGGAAACAATTGCCCCTAACTGCACGTATCTTGATCGTGCGCGGGTACGGCGGGCGTAATTGGTTGATAGAAAAGCTGACGGCAAAGGGCTTTACCGTTGATGTCGCCGAAGTATATTTCAGACGGGAGCGGCAGCTTGATTGGGTATGGTTCCAACAACAGCAGCCGCAAGCGGCATTTGTGGCGTCGGCAGAATGTGTCCGTCTTTTATTCGGGCAAGTACCGCCGTCATTGGCGCAATTATTGAAAACCTTGTTATACTTGACTCATCATGTGCGTATCGCCGAGGCTTTAAAAGCTGCCGGTGCCGAACATATCCGGGTGATTCCGAAGTTGGATGCGCACGCCTTGAATCATGCGTTGTACGGAGAAAAAAATGAGTAAACCCGAAGATGCGCCGTCTGAAAATCCGCAAGTTGAAACCAAGCCTGCGGTAGAACAACCCGAGCATGATGCAGTTAAAGAAAGCGCTGTATCTTCTACTGAAGCCGATAGCGGCAAACAGCCCGCTACCGATTCCCCATCTGTCGTACAAGCAGCAGGCCAAAAGGCCGAAAAAATATCTGAGAAAAACGAATCTGTAGGAAAACCTATGTCTGAAACCAATCAAAATCCCGCTCCGGCAACAGCCCCCGTGGTCATCAAACAGTCTTCAGGAAAAGGCCTGGCCGTAGGCGCCCTCGTACTGGCTTTGTTGGGCTTGGGAGCAAGCGGCTTTTTATTTGTTCAAGGCCAAAACTTGTTAAAAACCCAGCAGTTGAGTTTTGATCAAAAAATCGATAAAGCCGCATTGGGTGAAAGCCAAAATGCCAATCTTCTACAAGACAACTTGCGAAAACAAGCTGAGGTGGAAAGCCTGCTGGCACAACTTTCTACAGGCCAAAAAGCCAATGCCGAACAAATTGCAGCGGCTAACCGCGCTTATCAAGAATTATTGAAAGGTCGTGCCAATTGGTTGGTAGACGAAGTAGAAGCAACATTGAATTTGGCCTCGCAGCAGCTTTTGTTATCAGGTAACGTACCCGTGGCTGTAACGGTGTTGGAAAGCATTGAAAGCCGTTTGAGCCGTTTTGACCAGCCTGATTTGCTGCCTATCAAACAGGCAATCAGCAGCGACTTGGCTGGATTAAAAAACCGCCCCTATCTGGACATTTCGGCTACTTCTTTGAGATTGGATCGCTTGGAAACCGCGGTCGCCGGATTGCCACTGGTGCTAGATAACACTTTGCAACCGGGCAAGGCCGAACCCTTGCCGGAGGATGATGCAAACCTTCCGTGGTGGCAAAATGCTTGGAATAAAATCTTAGCCAGCTTAAAAGGTGTAGTTGAGGTACGCCATCTGAATAACAACGATGCAATGTTGATTGCACCCGAACAAGTTTATTTTGTGAGGGAAAACCTACGCTTGCACTTATTAGATGCACGTACGGCTTTGCTCCGCCATAACGGCGAAGTTTACCAAAGTGATCTTAATAGTGCTGAAGCCGCTGTGAAGCAGTATTTTGATCCGGCCTCTCCGGCTACGCAGTCTTGGCTGAAAGAATTGGCGGAGTTGAAAGCTATAGATGTCCGCATGATTTCCGATAATGCCTTGAAAGCCAGCCTCACCGCGGTGCGTGCTTACCAAGATAGCGTACGTACTGCTATGCCTGTCGCTTCTGCTTCGGATACGGTTGAAAATAATGCAGCCAGCGAAGCCTCAGCTCCCGCTCAGGCGTCTTCTCCGGAAACCTCCCCAAAACAACCTGAAAAACAGGAGGCGGCTCCTGCTGCGCCTGCCGAAGCACCTGCCAGTCAAGTTAAAGGGGATAAAGTATGAAAAGTTTGATTTGGATTATCATCCTTTTTGCTGTAGCAGTTGGCTTAGCAATCGCTTCAAGCACTTACAGCGGCAATGTTTATATTGTTGCGGAACAAACCATGCTGCGGGTAAACCTGCATGCGTTTATCCTCGGATTGATTGCGACAGTTGTCGTGTTATATCTGTTGGTAAGGCTAATTGCCGAATTGTTGAATATTCCGGGCCGTATGGAGCGTTTTGGTATTGCTCGTAAAAGCCGTAAGGCCGGCTTGGCTTTGGATAGTGCTGGTTTGGCATTTTTTGAGGGCAAGTTCCAGAAGGCGGAACAGGAGGCGGCCAAAGTTTTGGGTAATAAGGAAGCCGGTGATCATCGTGCTTTAGCCTTGATGTTGGGGGCACATGCGGCCGACCAAATGGATGATGCCGTATTGCGTGACAAATATTTGAAGGAAATTGAGTCATTGCCGCCTAAGCAGCAATTATCCCGATATTTGTTATTGGCGGAGTCCGCTCTAAACCGCCGCGATTACCCGACAGTTGAAAATAATCTGACTGCTGCCGCGCAAATCAACCCCAGCTTGACCAGACTGGTACGTTTGCAGTTGCGTTACGCTTTTGATCATGGCAACGCATTGGATGTATTGGATAAAACTGCCAAGCTGAAAAAGGCAGGGGCATTGAATGATTATGAGGCAAGCGAATATGAAAATTGGGCTTATCGCCGCTTATTGGCTTTATCCCGTGATGCTGGTGGCTTGAAAGCTTGCTTGAAACGTATTCCTGAAAGCGCGAAAGCAGGTGAGCTTTGCCTGCCTGTGGCAGAGAAATACGCACGCTTGGGGTTGTATGGTCAGGCCGTTAAATGGGTAGGAGAATATTATCCGCAAACCCGTCAAGCGGAACTGCTTGAGCCGTTTGCTGACGGCGTGCGCTATTTGGATGATAAAGCACAACGCCAAGCCATTGATACTGCGGACGGCTGGTTAAAGGCTAAGCCTGATGATGCATCTTTACTGCTACTGCTTGGCCAGTTGGCTTATGATAAACAATTATGGGGTAAAGCCCAAGGCTATTTGGAAGCCAGCCTTGCCGTTAAGCCGACAACTCAGGCACATTTGGTTTTGGCAAAAATTTTTGATGAGATGGAACAGCCCGTCAAAGCTCAAGAACAACGTCGTTTGGCTTTGGAAAGCGTAGCGGAAGAAGAGAATTTGCCTGCCGTATAATACTATTTTGAAATAGCTGAAAATGCCGTCTGAAAAGTTTCAGACGGCATTTTATATATGTATCGGTTTGGTATGATTGCTTGGTTTGTACCAATTGATTTTTAAAAGTGTTTAAGCAATATCCTGATGATGGCAGGTTAATGAATCTGCCTGTTTCATGATATGATTCGCCTTTATCAAATGTAAGTGGAAAACGGCATATGACTGCTTTAAAAAATGATACTTTCCTACGTGCTTTATTAAAAGAGCCGGTAGAGTACACGCCTATTTGGATGATGCGTCAGGCAGGGCGGTATCTGCCTGAATATAAAGCTACCCGTGCGGCGGCAGGCAGTTTTTTAGACCTATGTAAAAATACCGAATTGGCTACAGAGGTAACGATTCAGCCTCTTGAGCGCTTTAACTTGGATGCGGCCATTTTATTTTCGGATATTTTAACTGTGCCCGACGCGATGGGCTTGGGTTTGTATTTTGCAGAAGGAGAGGGGCCGAAATTCGAGCGTGCTTTGCAGCATGAAGCCGATATTGCGAAGCTGGAAGTACCCGATATGGATAAGCTGCAATATGTATTTGATGCAGTAACTTCAATCCGCCGTGCATTGGCAGGCAGTGTGCCGCTTATCGGCTTTTCCGGCAGCCCGTTTACTTTGGCCTGTTATATGGTAGAGGGTGGAAGCAGTAAAGAGTTTCGTACTATCAAAACGATGATGTATTCCCGCCCCGAATTGTTGCATAAAATTTTGGATGTGAATGCACAGGCCGTTACAGCATATTTGAATGCGCAAATTGATGCCGGTGCGCAGGCCGTGCAGATTTTTGATACATGGGGTGGTGTATTGAGTGATGCGGCATTTGAAGCTTTCAGTCTGCGGTATATGCAGCAGATCGTACAAGGTTTGAAGCGTGAAAACGAAGGCCGTCGAGTGCCGGTGATTGTATTTACCAAGGGAGGCGGTTTGTGGCTGGAGAGGCTGGCCGGTATCGGAGCTGATGCTTTGGGCTTGGATTGGACATGTAATATCGGTGATGCGCGCCGCCGGGTGGGGTGGCAAGTGGCATTACAAGGTAATTTTGATCCGTTTGCATTATTCGGTACCCCTGATAGTATCCGCAATGAAGTTGGCCGTATTTTGGCGGCTTATGGAGAGGGTAGCGGCCATGTTTTTAATTTGGGCCATGGTATCAATCAACATGCGGATCCCGAGCATGCTAAAATCCTAGTCGATACCGTACACGAACTTTCGCGACAATATCACAGTTAATATGATTTATTTAAGACCGTAAGGTTTTTTAGCTGATATTTATAAAAATGCCGTCTGAAATTTTTCAGATGGCATTTTTATTGGATAAAGTATTTATTTCCCTCATGGTGGCAAGTATTAGCAAATATAAGGCTTAGCTATGCTAAAAGGAAGGGCGTATCAATTTTTCAATACCTTTTCTTATCTGTTGGAAAACTTGATTTTAATTTTAAAAATATCCGGCCTCTGAAATCGCAGGATCATTCTCTAGTGTTGACCAGTCAACGTTCTGTTGCATATTGAATACTTTAATACTTTCATCTTTATGATCACTGAAAAAATCGATCTCCCATGTTAAATGTTTTTCATGTATTCCTAGCCATTGTGAAAAACCATTTAAAAAATGATAGGCACTTCTTTGAGAGCGGATTAATTGTCTTTTGGTGTCATCACTATTAATACGAATCAATGGGACTTCGTAATTTTGTTTGGTTTGTGAACCATGCACTAAAGTTACTTTGTCGCTGTTTTTATCAATATGATGGAGGCCGTGATCTGCAAAGTATAATAAAGAATAGCTACCATACTTTTCTAGAGTGTGTACTAAATTTTGTAGTAACTTATCCGTTTGCTGTAAGGTGGCTAAATAACAGCTCATATTTTGATTAATAAAGGTAATATCAGGTTTATGGTGTAACCGGTCACAGAAAACGCTATGGGATCCATTTAGGTGTAGAACAAATAAACGGTGGGATGAAGAAGTTTGTTGTAAATATTCTGTCAGTTTGGTTAACAACATATCATCATGAATTTTAATATTATTAAAATTTGATGAGCTAAAGTAAGTTTGGTTCGCAAATTTGCCGATTCGCGCTGCTGCATTATCATGAATACCTAGGCCGCCTTGGCTAGAGATCCAATAGGTGTAGAAACCAGCCTGCCGAGCTAATGTGATGATATTATTTTGCAGTTTGCTTTCATCATTTTGATGGAGATAGAGGGACCGAGTTAATGATAAGGCTGTGTTGCCAGCCGTGGCGATATATCCATCAAAAATTAAGCCTTTTGTTGTAGATAAAAATGGAGTTGTATTTTGTGGGTAGCCATAGGCTGATAAATAGTCTTTGCGTGCGCTTTCACCAATTACTAAAACATAATTTTTATATGTGGGAGACGTACTTATAATTTCCCAGTCGCTCGGTAAATCAAGTGCCTGGAGAGCTAATTCCCTTTCAGTGTAGTATTCTTGAATAAGATTAAATGCTGTCGCTATAAAGGCGATTGGAGCTACTTGAGACTGTGTTAAAGAGAATTCATTTTCTTTTTGGAGTAGGTCTTTTGTAGGTTTGTATATGATACATAAAATCATTAAAAACCATAAGATTATGTGATAACGATATGTAAGTGGAGGAGGATTCCACCTGCGTGAGGATAGAATTACTAGAATGCTAAAAACAATGAATATAATACTACCAATATACAAGTGGCTGGGTAGGGAGCGTAAGTATTCGATTGCTTCGTTTGAATGTGTTTCAAATAAAGAGATAATAGTACCTCCGGATAAGCTGCCTCTTAAGACTGCCTCCGGCAAATAAAATGCTCCTAATGTCGATAATATAACTAAGCAAAAAGCAAATAAATATCGAGATAATTTCGCTGTGTAAAAGAGGAAAAGAAATGAGCTAATTATTGATGGGACTTTGGGTGAGTAGCCTAATGTTTTGGCTAACAGTACTGTATAAATTATTAGTAAGGTGTAAAAAATTAAATTATTTTTATATTTTATTGTATCAATTTTTACTTTGGTTATTTCTAATATAGTAGGTAGATAGAAGTATATTCAATTATTTTAACATATCTTTATAGATTGGTAATAATTTAGTAAGCTGATTATTTAGTAGTTTTTAAAAAATCAACAAAATGGCAATGCAATTAATTTTGATGAGCTGAAATTAGAATTTATAAAAGAAATATTCGGAGAAAAATAAAAGGCACCGATTTTTGGTGCCTTTTATTTGAAAGTTTGGCGGAGTGGACGGGGCTCGAACCCGCGACCCCCGGCGTGACAGGCCGGTATTCTAACCAACTGAACTACCACTCCGTGCAAAGAAACTGGTGGGTGATGACGGAGTCGAACCGCCGACATTCTGCTTGTAAGGCAGACGCTCTACCAACTGAGCTAATCACCCTTTTATTTCTCGCTCAATGTTGCGAGAACGTAATTAAACCAAAAAGCTGCTTTCCTTGCAAGTGTTTTAAAATAAATTTTAGCTTTTTCCTTGTAGTATCCAGTTTTCAAAGGAAATTATTTTTTCTTTACTTCCTGCGATCACGAGAATGTCTCCGGCTTCCAGTATAAAAGTCTCGTCATATTGTTGGATTTGATGGGTTTGACGGCGTATAAACAGCAGTTTAATTTCAAAATCCGCCAAAGGAATTTCTTTGATTTGCTTGCCGGCAGCGTAAGCTTCGTCGGGAAGGGCAAAGGCATAACGGCTGATGCTGGCTTTTTCATCGTAAAAATCTTTTTTACCGTTTTTCCCGGAAAACAGCCCTTGTAAGATTTGATAGCGGCTATGGCGTATATCAGTGATGATTTTGTGTACATTTTGATAGGAAATGCCGGATCCAAGCAGTGTATAGGCGGCTAATGCAAGGCTGGATTCTTTGGCATCCGATACGGTTTCTTCGGCACCCATCTCGGCAAATGTTTGCAGATAGTCGTCGCTGGTTGCGCGAACATGCACCGGCATGGTGGGATACATGTGCATAATATTGTCGAGAATGTGGCGGGTTTCGGCCATGTTATTTAATGTAATAACTACCATTTTTGCGCGTGATAGTCCTGCTGCTTCAAGTACTTCACGCCGTTTGGCATCGCCGAATGCAACCGGTTCTCCTGTGCTGCGGGCGATCCGTACGCGTTCGGCATCCAGATCTAGCGCGTAGTAGGTGATATTTTCTTGTTCGAGAATCCGTGCGATGGTTTGGCCGCAGCGCCCGTAACCAATTATAAGGATATGCTCGGATTTACTCATCGTAGCAATCAGCATATTTTGCAAATCAACGGCTTTCATATCCCAATCAGATTTCACCAAACGATTGATGATCTTTTCGCTGCCGTTAAGGATGAACGGAGCCAATATCATAGAAACCAAAATAGCAGCGGTAGCGGCTTGTTCCCATTCTGAAGAAAGCATATTGAGTTTATGAGAGACGGTTAGGATAACAAAGCCGAATTCGCCGCCTTGTGCCAGATACATCGCGGTTTTCATGCTGTCGGCGACGCTATGGCGCAAATAACGGGCAATAGCCGTGATAATCAACGCTTTTAATACAAGTAATATGATTAACAGCATCAGTACGCTTTGCCAGCCTTGTATAAGGGCTGTGATATCAAGCTTCATGCCGACTGTAATGAAGAAGAAGCCCAGTAAGATGTCGCGAAACGGGCGGATATCGTCTTCAACTTGAAATCGGTATTCGGTTTCGGAAAGCAGCATACCGGCTACAAATGCTCCCAAAGCCAAGGATAGGCCTTCTAGCTCGGTGAGGTAGGCAACACCCAGAGTAACCAGTAAAACGTTAATCATAAACAGCTCGGATGACTTTTGTTTGGCTACGAGACGGAACCAAGGTGTCATCAGGCGGCTGCCTATCACGAATAAGAGGCCCAATGTGGCGATCATTTTAACGGCGGCTATACCTAGGGCATACAGAAGGTTGTCTTGGCTACCGCCGGCTAAAGCTGGCAGTAAAATCATCAGCGGTACGACAGCGATATCCTGCATGAGTAATACGCCCATCGCCATTTGGCCATGCGGCTGTCCCAGTTCCGTTTTTTCCGAGAGAATACGGCTGACGATGGCGGTAGATGACATAGCCAGTGCGCCTGCAATAGTAAAGGCATGAATAACCGGGGTATTTTGTAGTAGAAGAATGCCGAATATGGCCGTAATGGTGAGAACAACCTGTAGCCCGCCCAAGCCGAAAACCAGTTTGCGCATGGCTTTTAGCTTAGGTAATGAAAACTCCAAGCCGATACTGAACATTAGAAACATAATCCCGATTTCACCGAGATAATCAGTGGCAGGAGTTTGCGGGATCAGATGGAATACGCCGGGCCCGGCCAAAAATCCGACCAACAGATAGCCCAACATAGATGGAATATTGAGTTTGCGACAGATGATTACGGTTAAAACCGCAACCAGCAAGACGATAACGATAGGGGCTAGGGAAAAATGCATAGCGGGTGGTTTCGGTTTTCAGACGGCTAGAATCGGTCAAACCGGCGAGCACAGGATATACCGTATGGATTTGGTTTCAAGGTGCCGCCGGGATATTGAAGTCCGTATAGTCGTTAGATAGATTGATCCATTTCTGCGGCAGGCATATTCGCCGATTTGCCGGTAGGGCGTGCGGGTACGCCGACAACGGTAGTGTATTCCGGTACATCAGAGACAACAACACTGCCTGCCCCGATTTTAGACCAGTTGCCGATACGGATATTGCCCAATACCGAGGCATTGGCACCGATCATGACGCCGTCGCCGACTTTCGGATGGCGGTCGCCGCTTTCTTTGCCGGAACCGCCCAGGGTTACGCCATGCAAAATAGAAATATCGTTACCCAGTACGGCGGTTTCTCCCACAACAAAACCGGTAGCGTGGTCGAGCATCAAGCCGTGACCGAAGCGGGCCGCCGGATGGATATCAGTGCCGAATACTTCCGACATACGGTTTTGCAGAAAGTAAGCGAGGGTTTTACGCTGATTTTTCCACAACCAGTGGTTGATGCGGTGTGCTTGGATAGCGTGAAAGCCTTTGAAATAAAGCAGCGGTAATGAATATTGGTCACAGGCCGGATCGCGATCGTAGCACGCGCGGATATCGCATTCTACGGCAGCGATAATCGAAGGATCGTCTTTAAGTGCTTGGATATAGACTTCGTAAAGCGCGCGCGCATCCATAATGGCGCTGGACAACTTGCTGGATAAGTGAAAGGCTAAAACTCTGTCAAGCGAAGTATGGCGCAGCACGGTCAGATGGAGAAAACTAGCCAACATTGGTTCGGATTTTGCCGCAGTTTCAGCTTCTTGGCGGATGGTTTGCCATAAATCGGAATCATTCGTGCGGGTAGTTTGGATATTCATGATGTGCTCGCGGTTATGTTGTGGTTGGTGTTTTGAAATTGCTAGGTGTTTGCTGATAGCATATGTTTGTATCTTACCGATAAAAGGTTGCTTTTTTCAATTATTTCTTCATGGTGGGCTTCAGTGAAATAAGGCCGTCTGAAAATTTTCAGACGGCCTTTATTGTCTCGGGCTACATCAGCACGATATCGTACTGTTCCTGGGTGTAGGTAGATTCTACTGCTAGTGAGATGGGTTTGCCGATGAAGTCGATCAGCATTGCCAATGATTGCGATTCTTCGTCGAGGAATAAATCAATAACGGGCGGAGAAGCTAAGATACGGAAGCTTTGGACATCATAACGGCGGGCTTCACGTACGATTTCACGCTGGATTTCGTAACAAACGGTTTGCGCCGTTTTCAGACGGCCTCTGCCTTGGCAGGTCGGGCAAGGTTCGCACAGCACATGGTTGAGGTTTTCGCGGGTGCGTTTGCGGGTCAGTTCGACCAGGCCTAAACTGGTAAATCCGTTCAGGGTAACGCGGGTGCGGTCAAAACTGAGCGCTTTGGCCAACTCCTGTAAAACGGCCTCGCGGTGGGCTTCGTGCGCCATATCGATAAAGTCGATAATGATGATGCCGCCTAAATTGCGCAAACGCAGCTCGCGGGCAATGGCGTGGCAGGCTTCGAGATTGGTTTTGAAAATGGTTTCGTCAAAATTTCTAGCCCCGACAAAGCCGCCGGTATTGACATCGATTGTAGTCATGGCTTCGGTAGCTTCAATAATCAGATAGCTGCCGAAATTCAGATTGACCCTTGGCTGCAAGGCCCGATTGATTTCCTGTTCGATATTGTAGCTTTCAAACAGCGGGCGTTCGCCTTGGAATAATTGGATTTTACCTACCGCCCCTTGTACGTATTGTTCGGCGAAGGCCAGCATACGTTGGTAATTTTCTTTGGAATCGACTAGGATTTCGCGGGTATTGTCGTTGAACATATCGCGCAAGACGCGTAACGAGAGCGGTAAATCTTGATATAGCAGAGTCTCAGGCGGACTGGTTTTAGCTTGTTGCTGGATGTTACGCCATAGTTTGGTCAGGTAGTCGATATCGGCTTGAAGTTCGCCGTCGGTCGCGGTTTCGGCGCTGGTGCGGATGATATAGCCGTGGCAGGCTTCGGCGGGCAACAGATTATTGAGCCGTTCTCGCAGGCTGTTGCGCTCTTCTTCATCTTCGATTCTTTGCGAAATGCCTATATGTTCGTCTTGAGGCAAATGCACAAGGAAACGGCCGGCTAGGGAAATTTGTGTGGATAGGCGCGCACCTTTGGTGTTAATCGGATCCTTGATCACTTGAACCAAAATAGATTGGCCTTCAAACAACATATGCTCGATACGTTGGGTTTCGTCCGGATTCTGCCGTTGTTCCAATAGATCGACGATATGCAGGAAGGCGGCGCGTTCCAATCCGATATCGATAAATGCACTTTGCATGCCAGGCAATACGCGGCGCACAATGCCTAAATAAATATTGCCTACCAATCCGTGACCGCTGTTACGTTCTATATGTAGTTCACATATGTTGTTTTCTTCCAGCATAGCCACGCGGGTTTCTTGTGGGGTAATGTTGACCAATACGGTTTCCGGCGGGCGCACGCAGTCTTTAGGCAGGGGAATACTGGGTAACATAAGTTAAAGCTTCCTAAAATCAAATATTTTTGTCATCGGCTCTGAGCCAAGCGTTATGGTTGCGGTAGAGGCCGTCTGAAAAAGACGATGGCAAAAATATTTTGGTATGGCGAAGGCGTAGCGGTGTAATGAAATCTCATTAAAATCAGGCAGGCGGCCGTTGCCGTTTTGGGGTATTGGGGCGTGGAAAAGCAGATTCGGTGAGATTGCCGCTACTTGGTAGTGTACTGAAATTAAACCCGATTACTATACGCTAAAACGCCATATTGCGCCAATACAATAAAGGAATCTTAATATAGCAATTAAAAGCAGATACGGTAGTGGAGGCAATATCAGTTTGTATGCTTTACGGAACACATCGTGGCTGATTTTATTGTGTCGGGTGCCGTTACTTTTTCGGCATTGATTGCATCTGGTATTTCCTACCGTATGAGGCGAACATATTACTTGCATCCGAGCTGTATCCTATGCGGTTTGGATATTTATCAGGGCATGGGAAACGGCGGTACGGGGTAGCCGGCCGCAGACAATAGGGAAACGGTTTCATATACGGGTAACCCCATCACGCCGGTAAAACTGCCGTGCAGGTGGGTAACGAAAATACCGCCTAAACCTTGTATGCCGTAAGCACCGGCTTTATCCATAGGCTCGCCACTGGCGATATAGGCGTCTATTTCGGCAGCCGTGAGTGTTTTGAAGCATACGTTGCTTTGTTGCAGAGAGTGGTGCGTTTGGCCTTGGTAGTAAATTGAAACGGCGGTGAGTACCTGATGTTCGCTGCCCGAAAGGCTTTGCAGGATGTCGCGGGCGTGCTGCGCCGATTCCGGTTTGCCTAAAATTTGGTCGGTTAAGGCTACGGTGGTATCGGCAGTGATGAGAGGATAATCCGGCAGGCGGGTATTTTCGGCTTGCCATGATGACAGGGCGGCAGCATTTTTTTCGCGTGCCATCCGGGCTACATAGTGGCTGGCGGCTTCTCCGGATAGAGGGGTTTCATCGATATCGCCTTTCAATCGGATAACGCGGTAACCGAGGCTTTCTAAAATTTCACGCCGGCGCGGGCTGCCGGAAGCTAGATAAAGTGTATGCATTATAAATAGGCCGTCTGAAAAAAATGGTATTTGCCGGTTATTTTTTACCTTGGCCGCTTACTGCGGCACGTTGTAATTTGTCGAGCCATACGGTGGGTAACAGCCGTTTCAGATACCAGAAAACTTTGGTAGGCAGGGTAACGCGGTAGCGGGCCTTGGGGTGCGCGGTAGTCAGTGCTTTCACGCATATGGCGGCGCAATCAGGTGAAGACATGGTAAACGGGGCTGCATCGCCTTCTGTTTCGAGACGGCGTAATTGGGCGCGGTAACTTTTGGCGTGTACACTATTTTCAGTATCGATATAGCGGTTGAACGTAATGAGGGCATTGTCGCGAAAGCGTGTGGCAATCGGCCCAGGTTCTACGAGGCTGACAAAAATACCGCTGCCGTAGGTTTCATGGCGAAGCGTGTCGCACATGCCCTCAAGTGCGAATTTGCTGCTGTTGTAGGCACCACGCCAAGGCATGGCGGCAAAGCCGAGGATGCTGCTGTTGACGAGAATGCGGCCATGTCCTTGTTTGCGGAAGATTTTCATGGCATGGGTAATACATTCCCAAGTGCCGAATACGTTGGTTTCAAACTGTTGTAGCAGAGCTGTGCGGGGAATGTCTTCAACGGCGCCGACTTGTCCGTAGCCGGCATTGCAGAATAAGGCATCCAACCTGCCACCGGTGGCGGTGAGAAGGTGTTCGAAGGCAGCCTCGATTTGCGCACTGTCGGTTACGTCGAGCAATAGTGCGTCTGTCAGGCCTTCATTTTGCAGGCGGGATACGTCGGCAGTTTTCCGACAACCGGCAAAAACCCGCCAGCCGGCGGCCTGCATCTGTTTGGCGGTATCGTAGCCGATACCGCTGGAGCAGCCCGTAATAAGGATGGTTTTCATGTGATTTTTTTCGTTTGCTATTGGATACCCAAGGCCGTCTGAAAAAACGTTTTGTCTTTTTATTTTGCCGACAGTGGCTTTGCTGCTTTATTGTTTGCAGAGGGCGGGAAGGCTATCAGGTTTTCGATCTGCATGTGTATGCCGATGCGGCTGCCGACAGGGTGGTCGTGGTGACCGGGAACATGGGCGAGAACCTCTTCCCCGCTATCCAACCTGAGGGTATAGGTGAAATAACTGCCTTTGAAATCTTTTGCCAGCACTTCGGCCTGTACCGGGCTATGGTCGTCATGGATAATGTCGTCAGGGCGGATGAGTACGTCTACTTCCTGATAGCTTTGGCAGGCAATCGGTACCGTACCGCAAAAATCACCGCAGGCTAAGCGGATGCAATGCGTGCTGATGGTTTGCCCGCGCAATAAAACACCCTCTCCGATAAAAGCGGCTGCTTCAGCATTGGCCGGATGGTGGTAAAGGTTGTAGGGCGTATCCCATTGCTGGAGGCTGCCGGCCGACATGATGCCGATTTTGTCGGCCATGGAAAAAGCTTCTTGTTGGTCGTGGGTAACCAAAACCGCGCTGGTGTTTTCTTTTTTGAGCAGTTGGCGGACTTCTTTCGACAAGCGTGCGCGCAGGTCTGCATCGAGATTGGAAAACGGCTCGTCAAGCAAAATCAGATCAGGCTTGGGTGCCAGTGCGCGCGCCAGCGCAACCCTTTGTTGCTGGCCTCCGGAAAGCTCGTGGGGGTAGCGTTCTCCGTAGCCTTGCATGCCGATGAGCAAGAGTAGTTCGTCTACGCGCTGCTTGCGCTCGTTTGTAGTTTGCCGGTGAATGCCGAAAGCAATATTGTCTGCTACGGTGAGGTGGGGGAACAAAGCATAGTCTTGGAAAACCATGCCGATACGGCGTTGGTGCGGGGGAACAAAGCTGTTGCCGTCTGAAAGTGTGCGGCCGTTTAGCGAGATGCTGCCGTTTGGGGGCTGTTCAAAACCGGCAATGGCACGTAAGGCGGTGGTTTTTCCACAGCCCGAAGCACCCAGCAAACAGGCAATTTCGCCTTTTTTCAGATTGAAGCCGAAGTGGTTTAATACGGTTTTGCTGCCGAATTGGAGGTGCAGGTCGGAAACTTCTAAAATCATCGGTTGTGCTCCGTTCGTGAAAACAGAATAACGGGCAAGAGGCCGGTTAATACGATTAAAAGGGCAGGTAGCGCGGCATAAGCATATTGGCCTTCGGTGGTGAAGGCATAGATGCGTACGGCCAGCGTATCCCAATCATAAGGGCGCGTCATCAAAGTGATGGGCATCTCTTTCATAATATCGACAAAAGCCATCAATACGGCCGTGCCTAGCGAGCCTTTTAAAAGAGGCAGGTAAACGCGGCGCAGTACACCTGTGCCGGTGCAGCCGAGCGAACGGGCTGCTTCGGCTTGAGAGGGACTGATGCGTTCTAATCCGGCTTCGATAGAGGCATAGCCAACGGCGAGAAACCGGATCAGGTAAGCCAGCAGCATGACTGCCAGTGTGCCTTTGATGATCGCACTGCCTTCGGGTAATTGCAGTTTTTCAATCAATAAATTGTCGAACCATGCCACCGGAACGAATACGCCGACGGCCAATACCGTACCCGGTACGGCGTAACCCAATGTGGTAATACGCGCGGCAACGGCGGCCAAGCGGCTGCGGTCGGCACGCTTGGCAAGTGCCACCAGCAAGGCGACGGCGGCGACCAGAAGGGCAGCTGCCAAGGATGCGGCAAACGAGTGCCAGGCGTTGAGCCATAAGGCGCGGTTAAAGCTGACGGGCCAAGTTTCATAAGCCCAAACGGTAAGTTGAACAACCGGAATCGCAAAAGCGAGCAGCAAAATGAGGCTGCAAAAAGCACTGGCCAGCCATTTGCGGACACCGTGCAGAGATTTGCGGCGTTGCTGTTGTGCTTTGCCCGCCTGATGAAAACGCCGGCGGCCCCGGTTGATTTGTTCCAATACCAATAATATGAATACTGTCGTAATCAGTAGTGCCGCCAGCTGTTTGGCGGTTTCTAGAGAATAAAAGTCAAACCATGCTTGGTAAATGGCGGTGGTGAAGGTGTCGTATGTGAAAACGGATACGGTACCGAAATCGGCTAATGTTTCCATCAGGGCGAGAATCAGCCCGCCGCCTATCCAAGGTCTGGCCATCGGTAGGGCGATTTTGACAAATGATTGTGCGGGGGAAAGCCCCAATGATGCGCCGGCTTCCAAGGCGCGTTGCCCCATTCCGGAAAAAGCGTTGCGGGCAAGCAGGTAGACGTAAGGGTAAAAAGTCAGGCTCATTACCGTAGTTAATCCGAATACATTGCGAATATCAGGCAAGCCTTGTTCGAGTCCGTAATTCTCCCGTAACCACGTGCTGAGCGGGCCTGTATAGTCGAATAACCCTAACTGGGTAAACGCCAATACATAAGCAGGAACGGCTAAAGGCAGCATCAAGGCCCAAAAGAAAAAGCGGCGCAGTGGAAATTCATACATGGCGGTAAGCCAGGCACATAGCGTGCCGATTACGGTAACGCCGATACCTACGCCCGTAACCAGTATCAAAGTGTTTTTGATTAGCTCCGACAATTGGAATTCTAATAAAAATTCCCAAATTTCTGCATCAAATTCACCTACCGCAGTGGTGATAACGGCTAATGGCACGATAACCAGCAGCGTGCACAACAGCAGCCAGCCGCGCGGCAGCAGTTTGATTAATGATAAGTTCATGTTTCAGACGGCCTGCATTGATTCGGTAGGTGCGATTATCGGGGGCATAGGCAATAAATGCAATGGCAAACCGCTATATTTTCGGTATTTTTAAGATAAATGATAGCTTTTATTATTCTCTTGTCGGCTGCTTTCGAATGAAGTAGAATGGCTCTATATCTAAATGAGAATAGTCTTTAATTCCATTTTGATAACGGGAAATAGGGCCGTACGGAAGGTTTACAGAATCAGGCCGAAGCTCCGTTGCCGTTTTATTTCAGCGATTATCCATACTGGCATAGTGTACCTCTTTTATCTTTTTTATAAGGTTGAGGAATTGCGGAACAGGGAAGGTGTTAACCGCAAGATTTGCTTGTATGGCTTGAAGACAAAGGAATTCAGTGATGATGAAAAAAATCTTGGCTGCCTCGTTGGCTTTGGGTGTCGCCGCCCCCGCGCTTTCTGCCGAACTGGTTGTTTATACCTCGCGTGCAGACAATTTGTTGAAGCCGATTGTGGCCGCTTATGAAAAACGTACCGGCAATACCATTAAATTGGTGAGCGGTACCGCAGGTCCGCTGATGGAGCGGATGAAGGCCGAAGGCCGCAATAGCCCGGCCGACGTACTGATTACCGTAGACGGCGGCAATTTGTGGCAAGCCTCTCAGATGGGCTTGTTACGTCCGGTTAACTCCGCTACGCTGAAGAAGAATATTCCCGCCCACCTGCGTGATCCGAAAAATGAATGGTTCGGTTTGTCTGTACGTGCGCGTACTATTTTTTACAATACCAACAAAGTTAAACCTTCCGAGCTTTCTACTTACGCGGATTTGGCTAATCCGAAATGGAAAGGCCGTTTATGCTTGCGTACTTCGGCCAATGTGTACAATCAATCTCTGGTTGCAACCATGATTGCTAACCAAGGTGCGGCTAAAGCTACCCAAGTAGTAAAAGGGTGGGTGAACAATCTGGCAGTGGCTCCGTTTGCCAATGATACCGCTATGCTTGAGGCGATCGGCGCGGGCCGTTGTGATGTAGGTATTGCCAATACTTATTATTACGGCCGTTTGATGGAGAAGCAGCCCAACCTGCCCATCGGCATCGTGTTTGCCGACCAAAAAGGCAAGGGTACTCATGTGAATGTTTCGGGTGCGGGTGTAGCCAAATACAGTAAACAGCCTGCTGAGGCGCAAAAATTCATCGAATGGTTATCTAGCAGCGAAGCCCAAAACTTATTTGCGGATCTGAACAACGAATATCCGGCTAATGCCGGCGTGCTGCCTGATCCGCGTGTTGCGAAATGGGGCAAATTTAAGCAAGACGTCATTAATGTTTCGGTAGCGGGGCGTAACCAGCGTCAGGCAGTGATGCTGATGCGCCGCGCAGGCTTCCGTTAAGGTGAAATTATGATAAAAGGCCGTCTGAAATTTCAGACGGCCTTTTTATATGTTGATAGCCAAGCTTGTATTTATTGTAAATTTGAGGTGTGGGGTTCTATCGGGTAGAACATAAAGTGTTGGTATCAATCCGAACATTGGCCGATGGTACGGGCTATTGAGAATTGGTTTGGCGGTATATTTCAGAAGAGAGGCCATTTTAAAGACTGCCGTGGTGCTTTCCGATAAAATAACCGCCGTGTATTAACGGCGCGATTTTTATGGATATAGTTTGGGCTTTGGGCGGCTTGGCGGTGTCGGCATTTACTTCGGCAACCATTCTGCCCGGAACTTCGGAAGCTGCTTTTTTGGCCGCATTGCATGTTTACCCACAACATTGGGCAATTATTTTATTGGTAGCCGGCTTGGCAAACGGCTTGGGCAGTGTGGTGTCTTATGCTATGGGGCGGTTGATTCCTCCTAAAAAGCAGCCGTCTGAAAAAGTGTTGGCTTGGCTGAAACGGTGGGGCGTATGGACACTTTTATTGGCTTGGGTGCCTGTCATAGGCGACGGCTTACCGATTGCCGCTGGCTGGTTGCGTTTGAATGTTTGGCATAGCACTTTGATGTTGATAGCAGGGAAATTTTTACGTTATGCGGCTTTGTTGGGAGCTGCGGTTGTTATTTGAACGGTAGAGATACGGTTTCAGACGGCCTCTTGCTGCCGTAAACTGTGCTAAAAAATAGGTGGATATGAGCGGTATTCAAATTACTTGGGGTGAGATTGTATTGTATTTGCACGGCTTGGCGGTTTTGGGTTGTGCTTTGCGGGTTTTGTATAAACAGCGCAATATCGGCAATACTTTTGCCTGGTTGATTTTATTCTTTGTCGTGCCGTTTATAGGTGTGGCGCTGTATTTGTTGTTGGGGGAGCCGAGGTTAGGAACGGCTCGCGCAAAACGAACGGCCGAGATGAACCGTTTCTATACCGAAGTCAGCGAACGTTATTTGGCTGATGTTCATTTGGAAATACGCGATGATTTGTCGCCGCATTACCGCGGTATCAGCCAGCTTTCTTCATCGGTTACCGGGCTTTACGCGACCAACAGCAATGCGATGAGTTTGCTTTACACGACCGAAAGCATTCTCGACAGTATGCTTGACGATATCCGTACCGCCTGCCATTCCTGCGTTTTGGTTTTTTACATTATTGATCCTCAAGGTCGCATAGAAACTTTATTAGAGGCATTGGAAGAAGCGGCGCAGCGTGGAGTGGATTGCATGGTGTTGGCAGACGCGGTCGGTAGTAAGGCTTTTTTTCGAAGCTATTGGCCGCGTCGTTTGCGGGCGGCCAAAGTGAAAGTAGAAAGTGCCTTGCCGGTAGGGCTTTGGCGTTCGCTATTTACCCGTACTGATTTAAGAAATCACCGTAAAATATTGATTATCGATAAAAAAATCGGCTATACGGGTAGCTTTAACTTGGTTGATCCGCGTTATTTCAAACAAAATGCGGGTGTCGGCGAGTGGGTGGATGTCATGATGCGGTGCAGCGGGCCGCTGGTGTTGGAAATGGCTGCAGTGTTTTATGCCGATGTGGCGGTAGAAGATGATCGTAATCTGGCAGAAGTCCAGCAGTATTTAAAAGGCTTTGCCGAGCAGATTTCAGCCCTTATGCCCGGGAAAAGAATGGCCGGCAATATTGTGGCCCAAGTGATTCCTTCTGCACCCAACCAAGCCGAAAGGGTGATTTACGATACGATTATTTCGGCAATTCATGCGGCCGAACGCAGGCTGATGATTACGACACCTTATTTTATTCCGGATGAGCCTCTGCTGTTGGCACTCACGACTGCTGCTCGTCGGGGCGTGGAGGTTACATTGATTTTGCCGGCTAAGGTTGATTCACTGATGGTGCGTTATGCATCTCGCGCGTATTACCCGATTTTACTCGAAGCAGGTGTGAATATTGCTTTGTATGAAGGCGGTTTGTTACATGCGAAAACGCTGACCGTAGATGACGACTATGCTCTTTTCGGCACGGTAAACATGGATATGCGCAGCTTTTTCCTTAATTTGGAGATCAGCTTGGCCATTTATGACCGTACGATGACGGCAGAAATTGCCGGCCGTCAGTATGCTTATCTGGCCGATAGCCGCCGTATTGATGCCGGTGTATGGCGTTTGCGCCCGAGATGGTGGGGATTAGTTGAAAATACAGTACGTTTGATGAGCCCGCTGTTGTAGTGCATGGATAGGCCGCGTATAGCTGCCGCTGAAGAGATTACTGATTGGGCGGGCTAGGCCGTCTGAAAAATTGCGGATGTATAAGCTTGATAATTTTCAGCCATTACTGCAATAGAACGCCATAGTTGTAGAATAAGCGGTTTTGCCGTTGTATTTTATGTAAGTATTTATATAGTTAAGCAGAAATAAGCCGCATATGTTTGGATATGCGGCTTATTTTTTCTATATGACGGATGGTTTCTTAATTTCCATGTCGGGAAGTCTCGTGTACTTTTTCCCATACCAATTGTGGAGAAAGTTTATTCAGGCAGTCTGTGTGCCCAAGCGGACATTCCCGTTTGAAGCAGGGGGAGCATTCCAAATTCAAGCTGATGATTTTTGCCTGCGGGCTGAGCGGCGGCGTGTGATCCGGGCTGGATGAACCGTAGATGGCGGCCACTTTACAACCTAGGGCGGCAGCCAGGTGCATTAATCCGCTATCATTGCAAACAACGGTATCAGCGCAAGCAAGTAGGTCTATGGCTTCGGCTAAGCTGGTTTTACCGCATAGATTTTGACAAAGGCCGTCTGAAAGACGGTTGATTTCATCCGCTATTTCAAAATCTTTTTGCGAACCAAAGAGCCAAATTTGCCAGCCTTGCTGTGCATAGCGTTTCGCCAAGTCGGCAAAATGAGCAGCAGGCCAACGTTTGGCAGGGCCGTATTCTGCGCCCGGACAGAAAGCTACGATAGGGCGGTTGTTATCCAAGCTGTATTTACTTAATGCTTCGGCCTGGCTTTTGGGGGCGATTTTGAATGCAGGATTATCGGAGTGGCCGTTAAAATCGTTTTGGCGGTCATAAGCCAGTGCAGTATAGCGGTCTACCATGAGCGGCAGGGCGGCTTTGTCGAGTTTGCGGATATCGTTTAACAGAAAATAGCGTGATTCACCCACATATCCGGTGCGCCGCTTGATGCCTGTAGCAGCGGCAATGATGGCGGATTTTAGCGAACCCGGTAACACGATAACCTGGTCGTAGCCTTGTTTGCCTAGCTCCCGTCCCACCTGCCAGCGTTTTTTCAGTTCGATCGCGCCGTGACCGAAGGGATTTTCGAAAACACGGTTTATTTCGGGCATGCGCTCGAATACGGCCATAGACCATTTGGGGGCGAATACATCGATTTGGCAGCCTGGATGCAGCTCGTGTAGCCGACAATAAAGCGGTTGAGTCATAACGCAATCGCCGATCCAGCTGGGAGAAATAATCAGGATTTTTTTAGATGTCATGTAGGCCGGGGTTCTGTGGGAAGAGTTGTGCGGTTAAGCAAATATTTTGAGGCAATGCCGCTTTTCATTTTCTCGATACTGCCATTTTCAGATACCGTTTTTATCTGGTATCCGGGTATTTTTAGCTACTTGGTCATTTGCTTTATCGATTTTATATTAAAGAGGTGCTTATCCGAGATTGCAAATGTTTTGAGGTATAGGCATCGGATTTTAGAACCAATCAGCTGTCTGTTTCTTGGTATCGGATTTTTTGGTTACGGCGGATGAGGGTGGCTGCATTGTCTTGAACATGCCAGCGGGTATTGCCGTTACTATATTCCGCCCCTTGCGCCCATGCGCTCACTTGGGTCAGAACCTCTACCGTACTGCCTTGGCGAAGCTCAACGGCCAGCGGGCTGCGGTCGTTGAGATAAACGGCTGTGATGCGTCTGCCGTTGGCTGCCCGGTAAGAGATGGTGTTGTTTTGTATCTCGGCGACAACCGGCGTAGGAGCTTCGGGGCGCACGGCACGTTGTGAACCGCATGCGCTAAGTAGGGCAGCCAATAAAAGGGGAAGATATCGGCGCATCATGTTGTATCCCGCTGCTGTTAATGGTGGCCTTTGGCTTCGCCTTCCAAATGGTAGACGGCGCCGCAATACGGGCATTCGATAGAGCTGTTGGATTCGATCGGCAAAAATACGCGCGGGTGGCCGTTCCAAGTTTCATTTTGCGGGCCTGAACAATGCAGCGGTAAATCGTGTGGTGTGATAACGATGGTTTGGTCGTTCATATATGTTTCTTTCATATCGGATATAGATTCGAATAGGCCGTCTGAAACGCATTCAGACGGCCTGAAAAAGCTTATTTTACATAAGTCAGCAAATGGCGGTAGGCGGGATTGCGGCCGCACACGATATCGAAAAAGCGGCTTTGGATGTCGGTAGTAACCGGGCCGCGTTCGCCGATACCAATTTGGCGGTTATCGATTTCGCGTATGGGTGTTACTTCGGCTGCCGTGCCGGTGAAGAATACTTCGTCGGCAATATAGAGTTCGTCGCGGGTAATACGTTTTTCTACTACTTCGAGGCCGATTTCTTTAGCGATGGTGATAACGGTACGGCGGGTAATGCCGTCTAATGCAACGTCTAAAGCGGGGGTGTAGAGAACATTATCTTTCACCACAAAAATATTTTCCCCCGATCCTTCGGCAACATAACCTTGTGCATCCAGCAAGATAGCTTCATCGTAACCGCCCTGCTGGGCCTCCGTATTAGCCATAATCGAATTCATGTAGTTGCCGTTGGCTTTGGCTTTGATCATGGTAATGTTGGGGTGGTGCCGGGTAAACGAGCTGATTTTGCATCGGATCCCGCGTTTGAGCCCTTCTTCGCCGAGATAGGCGCCCCACGCCCAAGCGGCTACGATAACTTGGACATCGTCTTCTTTCGGCGCAATACCGAGTTTGGCCGAGCCGTAAAATGCCATCGGGCGGAAGTAGCACGAACTCAGGCCGTTGGCTTTGACAACATCGATATGCGCCTGATTGATTTCTTCTTTGCTGAACGGCAGCTGCATGCCGGTGATTTTTGCAGAGTTAAACAAGCGGTCGGTGTGTTCTTGCAAACGGAAAATAGCCGGGCCTTCGGCGGTTTCGTAAGCACGCACGCCTTCGAATACGCCCATGCCGTAGTGCAGAGTATGGGTAAGAACATGGGTTTTGGCCTCGCGCCAATCCACCAATGTGCCGTTGTACCAAATTTTTCCGTCGCGATCGTCCATTGTCTGAGCCATGATGTCTTTCTTTCTTCTGAGTAGATTTGAAACTTGTGTTGGATGAATACTGTAAGTTTCAGGCGGGAAACGGCTGAGCGGTACGCAGCACGGATAACGGTAGGATAAATCGTTTTATAAAACCGGCGCGGTGCGTGTGGCAGCTGCCGGAGAGTTTCAGACGGCCTGAATATCCGATTATTCTATTATACAGATTGTGTGCAGGCAACCATACGGCTCGAGGGATAACGGCATATCGGATAACGCAAAGGTACTAAAATCGTTTAAACTAATAATAATCTCCTTTCTGCCTATTGGCCGGATGTCTTGTTTTTTATCGGAGTGTGATGATGAAAGCCATTTCCTTAATTTTTAAGATACTTATTTTATTGGTATTTTTGTTGCTAGCTGTCAGTAATGTACAGACCGTTCAATTTTTCTACCTACCCGGCTATGAAGTAAGCTTGCCGCTGATTGTCGTGTTGTTCGGCGCATTTGTAGTTGGAACCGTGTTTGGTATTTTTGCAATGTTCGGGCGTTTGCTGCGCTTGCGTAGCGAAAATAACCGTCTTCGGGCAGAAGTGAAGAAAACCGCGCGTATGGGCGAACAGGATCTGCAGACTCCCGCCGCTTCTGAAACGGTTGTCGTACCAACTACCGTATCCAAGGCGGAATAAGCGCGTATGGATAATGAAATTTGGATGTGGCTGCTGCCGATTTTCCTGCTGCCGGTATTTTTTGCAATGGGTTGGTTTGCGGCTCGGGTAGACATGAAAACGGTATTGAAACACGCTAAAACTGTTCCTGCCGGTTTTTATAAAAGTTTGGATGCGTTGGTAGACCGCCAAACAGGGCGCGCTGCCAGAGAATTGGCCGAAGTAACCGATTTGCAGCCGCAGTCGTACGAACTTAATTTAACTTTGGGCAAACTTTACCGCCAACGCGGTGAGAATGATAAAGCGATTGCGATGCATAAAGCTTTATTGGATGCACCCGATACCGTGGGCGAAAAGCGCGAGCGGGTTTTGTTCGAGCTCGGGCAGAACTACCAAAGCGCAGGGTTGGTTGACCGTGCCGAACAGATTTTTCTCGGTTTGCAAAACGGCAATATGGCTAAAGATGCCCGTGAGGTGCTGTTGGGCATTTACCAGCAAGACCGCGACTGGGGCAAGGCGATTGAAATGGCTCAGTTGCTCAGTCATGACGAGCAGACTTACCAATTTGAAATCGCCCAATTCCATTGCGAGTTGGCGCAGGCTGCGTTGTTTCAATCTGATTTTGAGACGGCTCGCCAAGAAGTGCGTAAAGCCTTGGATGCCAATCGAAAATGTACCCGCGCCAATATGATTTTGGGCGATATCGAGCAAAAACAGGGCAATCTTCAGGCCGCAATTGATGCTTATACCGCGATTGAAAAGCAAAACCATGCTTATCTGAGCATGGTGGGCGAGCGTTTGTATGATGCCTATGATGCTTTGGGTAAGCCGCAAGAGGGTTTGAATGTACTGACGGGTTATGCGAAAACCTTTCCGCAGCTTGATTTGATTAATGTGATTTATGAAAAATCACTACTGCTTCACGGTGAAGCCGCCGCGGCCCAAACAGCCATAGACTTGGTACGCCAGAAGCCCGATTTGCAAGGCGTTTACCGTTTGCTGGGTTTGCAGATTAGCGAAATGGATCCGACTTGGAAGGCAGATGCGGATATGATGCGCGCGGTAGTCGGCCGGCAATTGCAAAAAGCGGTGATGTACCGTTGCCGAAACTGCCATTTTAAATCACAGGTATTTTTTTGGCACTGTCCGGCCTGCAACAAATGGGAAACGTTTACGCCCAACCGTATCGAAGTTTAACCCACGAAACAAGCGGCTTAGTTCAGATTGCAGCCGCTTGTTTGTTTTTGGCGACCCCGTTTCAGACGGCATGAAAACAGCCGGTGGATTTTTGTAAAGAATATTGATTGAATTTGAAAGAGATGTGGTTATGAACCGTTTGTCTTTACCCGAATATGATCCGCAAGATCCGGCGGCTTTTCTTTATACTTTAAGCGATGCCTATTTGGCTTACGCCCAAGAGCATGGCGATACCGAAATGGCAGCGTTGAACGATGAACAGCATACGCTCTTGGCATATTGTTATTTAGATAGCCAAGTACAAGAGGGCGGTTTTATCCAGTTGATTGCAGCCGGCTACGGCGAATATGTATTGATGAATCCTCTGGCCGACAGCTTGCGCCGCTGGCGTATCAAACCGACACCGAAAATACTTGATAAAGCTAAAGCTTTGTATATTAAGCACGGAGAAGCCATAGAAGAATTGTCGGCACAGGAAATTCCGCTGGACGATATTCGTGCGCGCTTTGGTGATTTTGAAGAGTTGGACGCCGATTACTACGATACGGCGGATCAAGATTTGATCACGGCGGCGGAATATGTGCAGGATAACGCGGAAAAATTTACCCTTATCGGATAAATTTTTTCGCATTGCCGACAAAAACTCTCGGAAGAATTAAAACATACCTCGACCGCTTGCACTGCTTTCGGGAACAGGCATACTGATGTCCCAATGTTCTACAATCTTACCGTTATTGTTCAGGTGGAAAATATCTACTACCGCATTGCCGGGATCCTCTGGTGTTTTTTTACTGTTGACGTGAAGTACCACCAAATCACCTTCGGCGACTACTCGTTTGATATGCGGGCGTGATTGCGGATATTTTTGAAAAAACGGCGTGAGTGCATCTATATAGTGCCTGCCCGCCGTCGGGTATACGGGGGTTATGTTACAGATATTCCTGACCGATATAGCGTTCAACTGCTTGCTCGGGCTTGTGCTGATTGAAAGTCAAATCATAAAAAGCCAACACATTGGCTTTGTTGCGTTCCAACGTTGATGCGGATTGGCCGGTAATAGAAGTGGCGCATGCACTTAAAAAGAATAAGCCGATGATTGGTAAGATTTTGATCTTCATGTTTTTCTTTCTATTTTGATTGCAGTGGGTAAAAGAGAGTTTATTCCCGGCGGGCAGAACGCATCTATTGCCCTTATGGCAATGAGGTTATCCATTGGTATAATCAGATTATTGTTTTATATGCTTTTATTTAGCAGTGTAGGTGGGTAAAGAGGTGGTGTATACTTTTTACCTCGATTAAGATTAATAATTCAAAGATAAATATTTTTAGGAAAAGGCCGTCTGAAAATGAATATTTCAGACGGCCTTTGTTCGACCCATATAAATCAGGCAGGGATAGTGCACATACACGGTTTAAAAATAAATCATCTGACCTGCTGGAGTTCAGGCCGTATGTATTTCAACCGGCTGGTTTGGCAGTAATCTGATTTGCTGATGTGGATTAAGCAATGTTCAGAAAAGAGCTGCGGGATAAAATTCACAAAAAAGGCAAAGTATTAGCCGTATAAGGTTGGAATTTTATTCCGACAATTATTGTATGATTTGTGTTTTACCCTGATAGTTCTTATAGGCCGGATAGTAGCGGGTTAGCGTTGGTCAGCGTGGCGGGCGCGGAAATTGTCGATGGTGAAGAGGTTATAATCCGCTCCGTCGCGATCACCTGTATAAACCAGTTTTACACTGTCATCGTTTTTAGCTGCGCCCAGCACTGAGGTGGGGGCTGGTTTTACCAAACCGCGAGCTTCAAGATCCGCATGTGGTTGGAAACCGTAAGGGTAGTTGTCCGTTGGTGCGCCACTGGCTAAGGCGGCAGTTGCGGTGAAACCCAGTACGCTGGCTAAGATAAGTTTTTTCATCATTTTTTCCTGTTTTGAAATGTTTTCGGGAGCTGTTTTGTCTCGATGAAATGCAGTGTACCCGTGCGCACTCGGCGGATAAACGGGTATTTTGTTGAAAGATGTTTTCCTACTTGGAAACATTAAATATTGTTAATATTTTAATTTTATTTTTTAAGGAAATTTAATAGCTCGAAGATAAAGACGATACAAATCAAGATGTAAAAATGCCGTCTGAAAATTTTCAGACGGCATTTTTATAACAAAGCAAATGTTTGCCGATATATTTAAAGCAGTTTGTTTTGCCGATTAACTTTATCTTTTATGGCAAAATACTAAAATTTGGTAGGAAAAATAATTATTTAAAACAAATAATTGTTATTGAATTTGCAGCCTGAAGAAAGGTTGTAGCCATATTCCACGCCAATACTTGGAACAAAATCGCCAAAAATGTTTTTGGGGGAATTTAACCGATATCGCCGAAGTGGCGTTTTGCCAAAGTTTCGGTTTGTTGTTGCCAGTCATTGCCGGAATAGGGGTCAAGGGTATGGGCAAGCGGAATTTTACGTAGCCAAGTGAGCTGGCGCTTGGCCAATTGTCGGGTAGCGGCGATGCCTTTGTCGACAAAATCTTTATAATCGGTATTTCCGTCCAAATAGTCCCAAGCTTGGCGGTAGCCCACACAGCGCATGGAGGGTAAGTCGGGGCTGAGAGTGGGGTAGTTTCGCCGTAATATCTCGACTTCTTCGATAAAACCTTGCTCCAGCATATTTTTGAAACGGCGGGCGATTTGTGTGTGCAAGAGGGAACGGTCGGCGGGAATAAGCGCTACCGTACACAAATCAAGCGGCGGAACATAGGCTTGTTGTTCGGCGAAATGGGTACTCAAAGGTTTGCCCGTGAGCCGGAATACTTCAAGAGCGCGTTCGATACGCTGGCTGTCGGCAGGTTGTAGCCGGGCGGCGGTAATGGGGTCGGCTTCTTGCAGCCGTGCATACAGGCCGGCAAGGCCGATACGCTGTTTCTCTTCTTGCAGGGCGGCGCGCACAGCGGGATCTGCTTCGGGCAAATTGTTGAGGCCTTCGGTGAGTGCGTGGAAATACATCATGGTTCCGCCGACGATTAACGGCAGGCGGCCGCGTGCATGGATTTCGGCTGCCAAACGGACGCAGTCGGCCACGAAATCGGCAGCACTGTAAGCTTCTAGAGGAGAAATGATATCGATAAGATGATGGGGAACTGCGGTGCGTTCGGCGGCCGTAGGTTTGGCCGTACCGATGTCCATGTTGCGGTATACCAAAGCGGAATCGAGGCTGATGATTTCAACCGGAAGGGTTTGCGCCAATTGCAGGGCAAGACCGGTTTTGCCGCTGGCGGTCGGGCCCAGCAGGGCGAGGGCTTTCGGTGTTTGCATAATTTTTTCCGGGTATCCCTTTATGGGGACGATATTATTGCAGATGCCGTCTGAAAATATGCAGCCGGCAAATTTTTACAGGTTACGAATAATCGAATAAATCGGGTTGGGCCTGTTCGCTGGTTACGCGTACGTCGGTTTCGCCATCGGCAAATACGATATGCAGTTTTTGGCCTTGCTTGAGCTGTTGGGTGCTGCGTATAACTTGCCCGCGGCTGTTGCGTACGACACTGAAGCCGCGTTCGAGGATATGTTGCGGCGAAACGGCGTCAAGCAGGGCGGTTTGTTTTTCTAAGCGGCGGTGGTTGCGGTCGAACAGGTTTTGCCAGTTTTGCCGCAAGTTACTTTGCAGCGTTTGAATGTGGAGGGCTGCACGGGCGGTGTCGGGGCGAAGGTGGGCAAGGATTTGCTGTTGCCGCAACAATTGCTGGCTACCGTAGCGGTGGTGGTTTTGCATGGCGAAATGCAGGTTTTGCCGGAGTGCGGCAACGTGGTTTTTCTGTTCGGTTAGTTTTTGGCGCGGATGGCGTACTTGGCGGGCGGCCCAATCCAGCCGTTGGCAGGCATCGTAATAGCGTTGCTGCAAAATGCTTTGCAGTTGCGCGGCGGTTTGTTGCAATTTGCGTTGTTGTTCGGCGCGGTTGGGACTGACTAACTCGGCGGCACCGGTCGGGGTGGGCGCGCGGACGTCGGCAACGAAGTCGGCCAAAGTGAAATCGGTTTCGTGGCCGATGCCGCTGACAACGGGGATGGAGCAGGTTTCGATGGCGCGCACAACGGCTTCTTCGTTAAAAGCCCATAAGTCCTCGATACTGCCGCCGCCGCGGCAAACAATCAGTACATCGGTTTCGGCGCGTTCGGATGCTGTTTGAATCGCTTGGGCGATTTGCAGTTCGCTGCCTGCTCCTTGCACGGCGGTCGGATAAATGATAACGGGTATCTCGGGCGCACGGCGCTTCAGCGTGGTGGCAACGTCGCGCAAGGCTGCCGCCGCTAAACTGGTGACGATACCGATGACACTGGGATGAGTAGGAATGGCGCGTTTGCGCTCCGCTGAGAATACTCCTTCTGCCTGTAATTTTGCTTTGAGCTTTTCGTAGGCCTCGTAGAGTTGCCCCAACCCTTTCAGGCGTACTTCGTTTACGGTGATTTGAAATTCGCCGCGGGCTTCGTAAATGCTGATGCGGCCCGATACCTCGATATGGTCGCCTTCTTTCAATGCACCGCCGAGTTTGGCGGCAACACCTTTAAACATGGCACAGCGAACTTGGGCACGGCTATCTTTCAGGGAAAAGTAGTAATGCCCGCTGGCGGCGCGGGTAAGGTTGGAGACTTCACCCGCAACCCACAGCCCGAACAGGTTTTGTTCGAGCAGGTTTTTAGCGAGTGCGTTCAGTTCGGAGACGGATACGGCAGCAGGGGTAAAAAGTTCGGACATTATCAATACGGCCTGAAACGGCAAAAGGCAAAACGGGAATTATAGTCAAATCGCCGTCTAAACGGTATGTTTTCGCATATTTTCCGCAAATGATTCAGACGGCCTGTCTATCCTGCGGCCTGGCAGTGCATTTGCCGTTATAATGCTTTTGAGTGCAGTGGTATAAACTTACGGCACGATCTGTGAGGGTATTACCCCTATTGTTTCATACGTATAAATATTGTTTTTCAAATCAAGGCCGTCTGAAAATCCGCATATGCCCAAATTACATCAGATTATCGAACATCATTGGCAAAACCCCCGGCTTTGGTTGGGGCTGTTGTTGTGGCCGTTATCACGAATTTTTACAGCGTTATCAAGTGTGCGTCGCTATCTATATCGGATAGGCCGTCTGAAAAGCGAGGCTTTGCCGGTGCCGGTTGTAGTGGTGGGTAATATCCATGCGGGGGGTACGGGTAAAACTCCGGTAACGGCGGCGTTGGTAAGCGGTTTGCAGGCCCAAGGTGTAAAGGTGGGCATCATTAGCCGCGGTTACGGGCGTACGGGTAAAGGGATACATGTATTAAGCCCGCAAAGCCGTGCCGCCGATGCGGGTGACGAACCCTTGATGTTGTACCGCCAAACTGGCGCACCGACGGCAGTAGGCAGTAGCCGCGTAGAAGCGGGGCGCGCTTTGTTAGCAGCGTATCCGGAAATTGAATTGGTGATTGCCGATGACGGTTTGCAGCACTATGCCTTGCGGCGTGATGTGGAAATTGCCGTTTTCCCCGCTGCCGATATCGGGCGGGCGGATTTGGATTTGTTGCCCAACGGTGCTTTGCGGGAGCCGTTTAGCCGTGTTCAACAGGCCGATGCGGTGGTAGTAAGCGGCGGGAACGGTTTGAATGGGAAAGAATATTTTCCGGCAGGTATGCCGCTGTTTGGCAGCCGTATTGAAAGCGGCAGGATCTACCGCCTGAACCGTCCTGATATTTTGTTGGAAACAGGCCGTCTGAACAATATGCGGATCGCGGCGGTAGCGGGTATCGCCAAGCCCGAGCGTTTTTTCCGCAGTTTGCAGGCAATGGGGATTGAGTTGGTTGAAGCCCGTGTGTTTCCCGACCACGCCGCATTGACTTCGGCCGATTTACCCAAGGCCGATATGGTCATCATTACCGAAAAAGATGCCGTAAAATTAGCCGATTTGCACGCGGATAATGTGTGGGTGCTGCCGGTTTGTGCGATAATCGAACCTGACTTGGCGGCGTGGCTGGTCGGCCGTTTGAATCTGAATACAAAGAAAGAAGCCTAATGGAAAAAAAATTTTTAGATATTCTGGTATGTCCCGTATGTAAAGGCGCATTGGAATACAAACAGGAAAAACAGGAATTATGGTGCCGCCAGAGTAAACTGGCTTATCCGATTAAAGACGGCATTCCGTTTATGCTGGAAAACGAAGCCCGCCAACTCAGCGATGAAGAGCTGCACCAATGAATAATTTTGTCGTCTTGATTCCCGCGCGTATGTCGTCTTCGCGGTTGCCGCGAAAAGCATTGGCCGATATTTGCGGCAAACCCATGGTAGTGCGTGCTGCAGAGCAGGCGCAAAAAAGCCTTGCCGCGCGTGTGGTGGTGGCGACGGATCATGCGGAAATTGCCGAAGCTTGCCAAACGTACGGCATTGGGGTTGTGATGACGGCGGATACCCACGAGAGCGGTACAACGCGCTTGGCGGAGGCCGTGCAAAAGCTGGAATTGCCTACGGATACCATAGTCGTTAACGTTCAGGGCGATGAACCGCTGATTGATCCGGAATTGGTGAACCGTACGGCGGCCGCCTTGGCGGGCAGTAGCGCACCGATGGCAACGGCGGCACATGAAATCCACGATTTCGATGAATTTATGAATCCCAATGTAGTCAAAGTGGTATTGGATAAAAACCGCCGTGCGATTTATTTCAGCCGTGCGCCGGTCGCCTATCCGCGCGACAGCATGCGTGCGGGTGAGCGCAGTCTGCCGCAAGAGGCCGCACCTTTGCGCCATATCGGTATTTATGCCTACCGCGCCGGCTTTTTACAGGATTATGCGGCCATGAGCGTATCGCCTTTGGAAAATATCGAATCGTTGGAACAGCTGCGTGTTTTGTGGCACGGTTACCCGATTGCCGTAGAAATCGCCGCCGAAGCTCCGGCGGCAGGTGTGGATACCCAAGAAGATTTGGACCGTGTGCGCGAGGTATTCCGACATCTTCAAAAATAAAGTGGCGGCGGTATTAAAAATATGCAGAAGCCGTCTGAAAAGTTTTGCTGAAAACTTTTCAGACGGCTTGTAAACGTATTAATATAATCACAAACAACACACGCTTCAGTTTTTGAAATTCATTTATTTGATGACATTGTAAGGAAAATATATATGAAAGCATTGCTTCTCGGTGCCCCCGGCGCAGGTAAAGGAACCCAGGCCCAGTTTATTACCGCCGCCTTTAATATTCCGCAAATTTCTACCGGCGATATGTTGCGCGCCGCCATTAAAGCCGGTACGCCGCTGGGTTTGGAAGCCAAGAAAATTATTGATGAAGGCGGTTTGGTGCGCGACGACATCATCATCGGTATGGTGAAAGAGCGTATTGCCCAAGAAGATTGCAAAAACGGTTTTCTGTTTGACGGTTTTCCGCGCACTTTGGCGCAAGCCGAAGCGATGGTTGAGGCGGGCGTGGATTTAGATGCCGTGGTGGAAATCGACGTGCCTGACGAAGTTATCGTGAACCGTATGAGCGGGCGTCGGGTACATCTGCCTTCTGGCCGTACTTACCATATCGCCCACAATCCGCCTAAGGTTGAAGGCAAAGACGATGTTACCGGCGAAGATCTGATTCAGCGCGATGATGACAAAGAAGAAGTGGTGAAAAAACGCTTGGATGTTTACCACGAGCAAACAGAAGTGCTGGTAGATTTTTACAGCAAACTCGAGGGCGAGCATGCGCCAAAATACATCAAGGTAGACGGTACCCAACCTGTTGAAGCCGTAAAGGCAGAAGTCTTGGCTGCTTTGGGTAAATAACCGTTATTTAAGCAAACTGCTTTGCAAAACGCCGTCTGAAATTTTCAGACGGCGTTTTATTGCGTATAGACATTGCAAAGATGCAGTTGTCGGAAACGATTAAAGATATTTACGCATCAATTCGCATTCCACGGTTACTTCGCGGTTGAGCGGTAACATGGCGGCTCCTAAAGATTCGTAGCCGTTGAGTTTGTAAAAGCCGATGGAATTTAGTGAGGCGTAAAGCTTCAGCATGCTTAAACCGGCTTCGGCGGCAAGCTCTTCCGCCCTTTGCAGTAAGGCCGTACCCAAGCCGTGGTTATGTACAAACGGGTGTACATACAGCGCATCTAATTCAGCCTCCCGCAAATCAAGCTGGAAAAAGCCTTGAATGTGGTTTTTATATTCGACTACCCACAGTTTTTTATATTCGTCTGCCAGTGTATCGAGGTAGCTTTCGGGGCTGAGCAGCGCGCTCCATGCCGATAGAATACGGTCGTCATAGCTGCGGGCGCAGGTGTATTGTACGGAATACAGATGCGCGTTGTAGATATGTTCGCAATCGTGCACGGAGGCAGGGCGTAGAACGGTAATCAGACTCATGGCATTTAGGCTTGAAAAAGTGGGTGGCGGGAGTCATCCGGCGGCATTGCCGCCAAACGGTTTTCATTTTCAGGCGTATATTTCATTGCCGGATACAAGAATTATAGCGATTGGTGTAACTTTTGGGCAGCTTCCAATGCACTATCCGCAGTTTCGGCCAATACGGTGAAATGCCCCATTTTCCTTCCGGCGCGGGCGGCGGCTTTACCGTATAGGTGCAGGTGGACACTACTGTGGGTTTGCAGCGGCTGCCAGTTTGGTTCACCGCCATTTTTCGGCCATACGTCGCCCAAGATATTTGCCATACAGGCAGGGGTGAGCAGGCGGGTTTCTGCCGGCGGAAGGCCGCACATCAGGCGGACTTGTTGTTGGAATTGATCGGCGCAACAAGCATCTAAAGTGTGGTGGCCGCTATTGTGCGGGCGCGGGGCGATTTCGTTTACGACTAATTCCTGATTGTCGCCGACTACAAACATCTCCACCGCCAGCACGCCTATGTAGTCCAATTCGTCGGCAAGGCGGCAGGCCATGGCGCGTGCCTGCTGTTGAACGCTGTCGGGCAGACGTGCCGGAATAATGGAATAGGCGAGAATACCGTTTTCATGAATATTTTCGGCAGGATCGAAAGTGCGGATTTCTTGTGTGTTCAGACGGCATACTACTACTGAAATTTCGGCACGCAAATCAACCATTTTTTCTAACACGCAGTCTACGCTGCCGTGGGCTGCAAAGGCGGCTTCGAGTTCGGCCAGGGTGGTTACGCGGATTTGACCTTTACCGTCGTAACCGAGAGTGGCGGTTTTGAGTATGCCCGGCAGAAAGTCGGTACTGCTTGCGGTAATATCCTCTGCTTTGCAAATGGCTTGATAGGGGGCGGTTTGTAACCCTGCTTTTCTGATCCAAGCTTTTTCCTGAATACGGTTTTGCGCGATAGCCACGCAGTCGCCGCTAGGTGATACGCGCGTGTGCCGTGCCAGCATCCGCATCGCATCCGCATTAACATTTTCAAATTCGGTGGTGACGGCGGCACATTTGGCCAGCTCTGCCAGAGCGGCTGAATCGTCAAACGGGGCGCACAAATGACGGTCGGCAAAGGCAGCGGCCGGAGCGAGCGGATCGGGGTCCAGTACGGTAACGCGGTAGCCCATGGTTTTTGCGGCAACAGTAAACATACGGCCGAGCTGGCCTCCTCCGAGTATACCAAGCATGGCGGGAGGCAGGATGGGGGTGGTCGGATTCATATCGGAAGCTGTGAAGTGGTAAGAATCATTTAAAGGCGGATATTTTAACAGTTTATGAGGCCGTCTGAATATTTTTCGGACGGCCTTCGAAAGGTTGGAATAAGATGGCGCTGTCTCTTGCCGATATTTATTCCGAATGGCTGTCGCGCTGCTTTTTCCGGCCGAAGGTTTTGATATCTTTCCAGAATAAAGGCTCCCGTTTGAAGAGTAGGGCCAATAGAGGCAAATTGCCGAGTGCCACAATCAGATACAGCAGGGTAATACTGTCGAAAGCCCATAAAAGTACGGCGCTGAGCAGGGCAGCTACCACCATAAACATACCGTTCACGATATTGTTGGCAGCAACGGCATGGGCGCGGAAAGTATCGCTGCTGGCGGTTTGCAGCCAAGTATAAAGCGGTACGGAGAAAAAACCGCCGAAAAATCCGATCGCAATCATGGTCAGCATAACCGGCCAGGCATTGGCTTGTGCCAAAAACCACAATAGGCCGCGCAACTCGGTAAAGTGTTGGGTGTGCGTGAGCCAAACCAACAGCGTGCCGGCGGCAGTGAGTCCGACCGCACCGAAAACGACCAAACCCAAATGCAGCTGCTGATGGCTGAGTTTGGCGCACAATACCGAGCCTGTGGCGATACCGATAGAAAACAGTGCCAACATCAGGTTGAATACATTATCGTTGCCGCCTAAATGGATTTGGGTGAACGTCGGCAGCTGGGTAGTGTAAACCGCACCGATAAACCAAAACCATGAAATACCGATAATAGCGGTAAATAAAGGCGGCTGAGCCATGGTTTGCTTAATTAAGGAGCGGGTGCCGCGGATAATATTCGGGTCGATGGCGGCAGCGGGGTCTTTAGCGGCGACCGTAGGCATGAAAAAGCTGCTGAGCGTACCGAATACGGCCAAGAGAATGACCAAGGTACCGGTAATATTGGGATTAAAGCCGGCAATGACCGTACCGAGAATCTGACCGAATAAAATGGCTAAAAATGTTCCCGACTCTATCAGGCTGTTGCCCATCAGCAATTCTTTACGCTCCAAATAATCGGGCAGGATGGCATATTTCAACGGGCCGAAAAGAGTGGATTGGGCACCCATCAGAAACAAACACAACAGCAGCAATGGGGCGGACTGTATGTAAAAACCGAATGCCGCCAAAGACATGACCGCTATTTCCAGAATTTTAATAATCCGTGCCAATTTGGCTTTGTCATATTTGGTGCTGAGTTGGCCGGAAACGGCGGAAAAGAGAAAGTAGGGCAGGATAAACAACAAGGCGCCGAGATTGAGCATCTGGCTAGGCGGCAAAAAATCATTGTGCCCCAAGCCGTAGAAACTGATCATGACAAACAGGGCGGTCTTGAACAGATTGTCGTTGAAGGCGCCGAGAAATTGGGTGCCGAAAAGCGGAGCAAAACGGCGGCTTCCGGCGAACCCCAGGTTATTTTTCAGACTCATTTTCACTTTCTTGGCGCGAGGAGGTTAGGCCGTCTGTAGAATCGTCGTCCATCAGAATGCGGTGGGCTGGGCCTTCTAAATCATCAAATTGCCCGTTTTTGCCCGACCACCAAAAGAAATAGGCAATCATAAATGCCAAAATGATGCTGATCGGGATGAGGATGTATACGCTTTCCATCAGAGGGTTCCGGTTAAGTCATTCAATACAAGCGTTTGGCCGCCGAGACTGAGGTATTCGTTACGGATACGGCCGATGGCCGATTCGCCGTCCGAGAGGGTAACGCCGTCTTTTTCCACCTGCCAATAAAGAGGAGTATCGGAGGATTCAAGGGCGGATAATACCTGTGCGGCGGCGCTATCGACCTGAGGGTTTTCGCTTTGAAGCTTGACGGCAAAACGGCCGCCTTGGGGCTGGGCGGCGTGTTCATCGTCCGGCAGCATAATTAAAAAGCCTAAATGCGTGCCGTTTGGGGTGTGGATACTGAAATAATGCATCATTTTCTCAGGCCGTCTGAAAAACGGCCGTTAAATCAATTCCAAATCCGGACCGGCGGTTTGCGCACGGCGGCTGCGTAATTGGATGTCGAGGCGTAAGTCGTGGGCAGAGTCGGCATTTTTCAGGGCCTCTTGGAAGCTGATCTGGCCGCTTTCGTACAACTCATATAAAGCTTGGTCGAAAGTTTGCATGCCGTGGTCGGTTGATTTTTTCATCAAGTCTTTAATACCGTGGACTTCGCCTTTTAAAATCAAGTCGGCGATCAATGGCGAGTTAAGCAGCACCTCTACTGCTGCAACGCGGCCTTTGCCTGATTCGCGCGGTACCAGACGCTGTGAAACGAAAGCACGCAGGTTGAGCGATAAGTCGGTCAGCAGCTGGGTGCGGCGTTCTTCGGGGAAGAAGTTGATGATTCGGTCGAGCGCTTGGTTGGTGCTGTTGGCGTGTAAGGTAGCCATACAGAGGTGGCCGGTTTCGGCAAAAGCGATCGCGTAGTCCATGGTTTCCCGGTCGCGTATCTCACCGATCAGAATCACATCGGGTGCTTGGCGGAGGGTGTTTTTTAATGCCGCTTGCCAGTTTTCGGTATCAACGCCTACTTCGCGTTGGGTGATGATGCTCTTTTTATGGGTGTGTACGAATTCAATAGGATCTTCAATGGTAATAATATGGTCGTGGCTGTTTTCGTTGCGGTAGTCAATCATCGACGCCAGTGAGGTGGATTTACCCGAACCCGTGCCGCCCACAAAAATAACCAAACCGCGTTTGGTTAGGGCGATTTGTTTCAATACCGGCGGAAGGTTGAGACTTTCGAATTTTGGAATGGCGCTGGTAATGGCGCGAAACACCAAAGCCGTTGCGCCGCGCTGAACCATGGCGTTGACACGGAAACGGCTGGTGTCGGGCAGGCTGATGGCGAAGTTGCACTCATTGGTGTTGGTAAATTCTTCTATTTGTTTGGTATTCATCACTGAAAAGGCTACTTCCATGCAGCGCTCGGCAGAAAGGGGAGTCTCTTCAATCGGTGTGATTTTACCGTCCAGCTTTATTGCGGGCGGGAAGTTGGTTGTGATGAAAAGGTCGGAGCCTTTGTGGCGGTTGAGATGGCGAAGCCAAGTGTAAAGTGCTTCTTTAGCGGGTAGTGAAGAAGTGTTATCCGTCATTTTTATTACCTGTGAATACTGCTCCGGCATATGTCTGTTTGGGGATTTGCCGGATGATATATGTCGGTTGGTTTTCGGTAGTATATAACAAAATGACAATTACGGCAGTGCTGTCTTTAGCTGTTTTCGAACGGCTCGGAAAATGGCATCTGTTGGCTTCAGACGGCCCCGGTGCGTATAATGTACAGATTTGCAAATACAGAACTTTTGTCAATGGCTCTTGCATGATTGCGGTATGGCATGGTTTTGAAAATGAAGGGAATTATTATGAGTCAGGTGGGGACTGTTGCGGTTATCGGTGCGATGTCGCAGGAAATCGAGCTTTTGAAAAACAGTTTGGAAAACATGCAAACCGAAAGCTTGGGCAATTTCACCGTATACCGGGGGCGTTTGGACGGTAAAAATGTGGTTTTGTCACTCAGCGGTATCGGCAAAGTGAATGCGGCCGTAGCCACTGCTTTGGTTGTCAGCCGTTACGGTGCCGACTGTGTGATTAATACCGGCAGTGCGGGTGGTTTGGGCCGTGGTTTGAAAGTGGGTGATGTGGTGATCGGTAGCGAAGTGGCACATCATGATGTGGATGTCACCGCTTTCGGTTATGCCTACGGACAAGTGCCGCAACTGCCTGCGGCTTATCAAAGTGATGAATGGTTGGTGGCGGCGGCTGATCGTGCCGCAGCGGCATTTTCGGGTGCAAAAGTGTATCGTGGCCTGATTGTGAGCGGAGACCAGTTTATTCACAGCTCTGAAGCGGTGGCGCAAATCCGTAGCCGCTTTGAGGGCGTACTGGCGGTGGAAATGGAAGCGGCGGCGATTGCGCAGGCTTGTATGCAATTGGCGGTGCCGTTTGTGGTTGTGCGTGCGGTATCGGATTCGGCCGATGAGGCGGCGGACGTGAGTTTCGAAGAATTTTTAAAAACGGCTTCGGTACATTCCGCCCAAATGGTACGCAGCCTGCTGGGCGAGTTATAAATAGGAAGGCCGTCTGAAAGGTCGGGAGTGGCGGATGAAAACCGTAAATGTAAAACACTTGGTATTCGGGCGGGGGCGTCCGAAAATTTGTGTGCCGTTGGTGGCGAAAAATACTGCCGAACTGGATGCCGCGGTAGCTGCATTAAACGGCGTCCCTTGCGATTTGGTTGAGTTTCGCGCTGATTTTCTGACCGATGCGGCCAATGCCGAAGCAGTATTGGCACACCTGAAGATTTTGCGCGAACGCTTGCCCGATATGCCCGTTTTATTCACTTTCCGAACATTTGCCGAGGGCGGTGAATGTGAAGTGCCGTCTGAATACTATTTTATGCTGCTGCATCGCGTGATTGCCTCAAACCTGGCAGATATGGTCGATATCGAGCTATTTGCCGGTGATGACGGGGTGCAGGCGTTAATTGCGGCGGCGCGTCAATGCGGTGTGGTTACATTGTTGTGCAATCATGATTTTTCGGCTACGCCGGAGAAAGAGGAAATTATCCGCCGCTTGCGCCTGATGCAGGAGCGCGGAGCGGATATTTGCAAAATCGCAGTGATGCCAAAATCGGCTGCAGATGTTATTACGCTGATGGATGCCGCCGAAACCATGAGCCGCTGTTATGCCGAACACCCGATAGTGGCGATTGCTATGGGGTGTTTGGGGGCAGTCAGCCGCGTGGCGGGCGAGTTTTTCGGATCGGTAATGACTTTCGGAACGGCAGGCAAGGCTTCTGCTCCCGGGCAGATAGAAGCGGCGGAGCTCAGCCGTATTTTGGATGTTATGGCGGTTAAAGAATAGGCCGTCTGAACCCGGAAAATAATGGAATATAAACAAAAGGGATGCGGCGGCGGATATGGTGTTGCCATATTATTGTGAATCCTATTTTCAGACGGCCTTTGAGCTTTTAAAAATATGAAATACGAAAAACCACAGATGCGGGGTGAAGTAAAGTTATGAGTCGAGAAACGTGTTTCCACTGCGGGTTGGAAGTCCCAGAAAATCTTCACCTGACCATCCGTTACGAAGAGCGCGAAGAGCCGGCTTGCTGTGCCGGTTGTCAAGCAGTGGCACAGAGCATTATTGATGCGGGCTTGGGCAGTTATTACAAACAACGCACGGCCGATGCCAAGCAGGCCGCACTGCCGCCGGACGAAGTGTTGGCGCAAATCAGATTATACGATTTGCCGGAAGTACAGCAGGGCTTTGTCGAGCAAGGCGAGGGAGATAGCCGCGAGGCCGTATTGATGCTGGGTGGCATTACTTGTGCGGCTTGTGTGTGGCTGATTGAGCAGCAGTTGTTGCGCTTATCAGGTGTGTTGCGTGTAGACTTGAATTACAGTACCGAGCGTGTCCGGGTTAGTTGGGATAATAACCGTGTGGCTTTATCGGATATTTTGCTCCGTATTCAATCTACCGGTTATACCGCCGCGCCGTATGATGCCCAAAAACAGGAAGCCGCCGCCCAAAAGAAACGTAAGCAGGCGTTGATCCGTTTGGCTGTGGCAGGCTTGGGTATGATGCAGACGATGATGTTTGCCGTGCCGACTTATCTTTATAACGATATCGAACCGCAGTTTCTTAAATTGCTGCATTGGGCTTCGTTCTTTATGGTATTGCCGGTGATGTTGTATTCGGCCGTACCGTTTTATCAAGGCGCATGGCGCGATTTACGCAACCGCAGGGTGGGCATGGATACGCCCGTAACGATTGCATTGCTGTTGACATTGGTAGCGGGCATGTATGCGCTGCTCAGCAATGCTGGGCAGGGCATGTATTTCGAATCGATTGCCATGTTCGTATTCTTTCTGCTTAGCGGCCGCTACATGGAGCAGGTGGCGCGCCGTAAAGCCAGTGATGCCACCGAACGGCTGGTGAAACTTGTACCTGCCTTTTGCCACCGCTTGCCCGGTTATCCTGCAAGTGAAGAAGTGGAAGAGGCGGCAGTGGTTCAGCTTGCGGTTGATGACGTGATACTTGTGCGCCCGGGCGAGGTGATTCCGGTAGACGGCGAAGTATTGCAGGGTGAAAGCGAAGTAAACGAAGCGATACTAACCGGTGAGAGCTTGCCTGTGCTGAAACAAACCGGCAGCCAAGTAGTCGCCGGCACGCTTAATACGGCCAGTCCTTTGGTGGTTAAAACCCGCCAAGTAGGCGGTAATACCCGTTTGTCGCATATCGTTCGCCTGCTTGACCGCGCATTGGCGCAAAAGCCGCGCTTGGCGGAACTGGCCGATAAATATGCTTCTTCGTTTGTATTCGGCTTGTTGGTGATGGCCGTACCCGTATTTATCGGTTGGAGCTTGTATGCGGATATGACGACGGCGCTATGGATTACGGTTTCGCTTTTGGTGATTACTTGTCCGTGTGCGCTTTCGTTGGCTACGCCGACCGCATTGGCAGCCTCTACCGGCAGCTTGGCTTCAGACGGCGTGTTAGTGGGTGGCAGTCATAGTTTGGAAGGTTTGTCGCAGGTAACGGATGTTGTGTTCGATAAAACCGGTACACTCACGGAAGGCCGTCTGAATGTGGTGGCAACCCGTCTTTTCGGAAACTGGTCCGAAGCGGAGGCCGTACAGATAGCGCGCCAGTTGGAAGTGCAGTCGGAACACCCGATAGCCAAAGCCATTCTTGAGATGCCGTCTGAAGAGAGTTTGCAGATAACGGCAGAGCAACGCCTGAACCGTGTCGGTCATGGCGTGAGCGCAATGCTGACAATTAACGGTGAGACATTATTATGGTCGCTTGGCCGGGTGGTGTTCGTAGCCGAGATTGCCGGGGCGCTTCCGAACCGTCTTTCTGTCATCGAACATGACGGCGGTTTGGTGGCTTTAGGCAATACACGCGGGTTTCAGGCCGTATTTTTGTTGAGCGACCAAATCAAACCCAATGTGGCCGAAATGTTGTACGAGCTTCGGCAACAAGGCTTGCAGTTACATGTACTCAGTGGCGACAGGCAAACCGCCGTGGATGCGCTGGCGGCACAGTTGGGCTTGGATCATGCGAGAGCGGAAGCTTTGCCCGAGGATAAGCTGGCTTATGTGGAAACGCTGCAACGGCAAAATCGAAAAGTGCTGATGGTGGGAGACGGCATTAATGATGCCCCCGTATTGGCGCAAGCCGATGTGTCGGTTGCCATGGCGGGAGGAGCCGATGTGGCGCGGGATGGCGCGGATGTTGTGTTATTAAATGATGATATGACTGTTTTGCCGAAAATTATCGAACAGGCGAGGCGCACCCGTACCATCATCCGTCAGAACCTGGTATGGGCGAGCTTATATAATGTTATCGCCGTACCGTTGGCCGTTTTCGGCTTTGTTACGCCTTGGATTGCCGCGTTAGGTATGAGCCTTAGTTCTTTATTGGTGGTTTCCAATACTTTGCGCCTTTTGAAAAAGGGTAAGCGTTATCCGGCTTAATATTGAGAACATCATTTGATTCGGCAATAAAATTAGATGGTTTTGTGAAAAACATTATCAGGCCGCTTGAAAGAGGCCGTCTGAAAGGATTTTCAATACAGGTTTAATGACTTATTCGTGATCACCATAGGGCGGGTAGTATATTCATTCGGTGCGTTGGGGATTTTTCCGACCGTATTATCCGTAAAATAGGGGTGTGAATAAGCCGCATACGGTTAGGTGTGCGGCTTATTTTTTATCGATAACAGAGCTTTGCTTTATTAATTTTCTGCTTGCTGGCGTGTGTTTTTTCAGACTGATTATTTAGATCAGACAGTTGAGTAGTCATGAGTAGTAATTCGAACCGACTGAACCATAGGCGAGGGTACTTTCCTGTTGGGAGCGTACTATTTTAAGAAGCAAACAATTGAAAATTTACCCGAGGGTAGAAATGGTTTTAACAAATCGGAATCTTGATTAAACAAAAATTTACATATATAGTCGGCTTTCACCCTATTGAGGTTGTCTATTTGGCTGAGGCTAAAAATCAATCTATATGTTTGAAGTACATAATAGCATTTTGGATATTGTTTTTATTGTACTTTTTATTTTGTATGATTTATTTTTACCGGGCTGTTTTCATTATATGAATTAAGAATAATGTAAAGAGGAGTTTAGGTATGGAAAAGCCTTTATTTAAATTAACCGCACTGGCTGCAATTGCTTTGGGCTTGGCTGCCTGCGGCGGAAAGAAAGAAGATGCGGCTTCCGGAGGCGGCAGTACTTCCGGTGGTGCGAGCACTTTGGTTTATTGTTCTGAAGGTAGCCCGAGCGGTTTTGATCCGGGCCAATATACGGACGGCGCAACATTTGATGCTTCTGCGCATACGCTGTATAACGGGTTGGTACAGTTTAAAATCGGCACTACCGATATAGAACCCGGTTTGGCTGAAAGCTGGGAAGTTTCCGAAGATGGCAAGCAATATACCTTTAAGCTGCGCCAAGGTGTGAAGTTCCATACTACCGATTACTTCAAACCAAGCCGTGATTTCAATGCGGATGATGTGTTGTTTACTTTCCAGCGTATGTTGGATAAAAAGCATCCTTTCAATGCCGCTTACCCGGCAGAGTTTCCGTATGCTGCCGATATGGGTATGGTGGATGATGTCGCTTCAGTAGAAAAAGTAGATGATTACACCGTAAAAATGACTTTAAATAAAGTCAATGCGCCTTTCTTGCAAAACTTGGCCATGCCTTTTGCTTATGTATTGTCTGCCGAATATGCAGATAAGCTGACTGCCGAGGGAAAACAAGCCAATATCAATACCCAACCTGTCGGTACCGGGCCGTTTGTGTTGAAGTCATACCAAAAAGACCAGCAAATCCGTTATGTGAAAAATCATGAGTATTGGAATAAAGACAATGTCAAAATCGATAATCTGATTTTCGCCATTACTAAAGATTCGGGTGTGCGTGCACAGAAAGTCGAGGCCGGAGAGTGCAGTCTGTCGCGCTACAATAAAGTGGCGGAAGTAGAGGCTGCGAAAAAATCGGGTAAGGTAAATGTTGAATCACGCGAAGGCTACAATACAGGTTATCTGAGCCTGAATAGCCGCGAAGGCCGTATCGCATCTGATGTGCGTGTGCGCGAAGCACTTGATTTGGCGATTGATAAAGATGCCATTATCAATGCTGTATTTGCCGGTGCCGGCAAACGTGCCGCAGGTTTGCTGCCGCCAAGCCAATGGGGTGTGGATACCAATTTGAAACCTTCGGCTTATGATCCCGAGCGCGCTAAGGCATTGTTGAAAGAGGCTGGTAAAGAAAACGCTTCGATCGAGCTGTGGTATATGCCGGTTCAACGTCCGTACAACCCGAATGCCAAACTGATGGCTGAAATGATTCAGGCGGATTGGGCGAAAGTCGGTTTAAAAGCTAAGCTGGTAACATATGAGTGGGGAGAATACCTCAGCCGTGGTAAGAAAGGTGAGGCTGATACTATGTTGATCGGCTGGACCGGTGATAACGGTGACCCTGACAACTGGTTCGGTAATCTTTTGAGCTGTGCTGCTGTGGGAGGGTCAAATTATGGCGGTTTCTGTGATAAGGAATTTGATAAAGTCATTGTCGATGCCCGTTCTACTACCGATAAGGAGAAGCGTACGGCCTTATATATGGAAGCGCAAAAGCTGTTAACCGAGAAAAAACCTGCGGTTTATTTGGCGCATTCTGTAACTGATGCCTTATTGGCAAAAAATGTTAAAGGTTACGTATTGGAGCCCTTGGGCAGCACTCGCTTCGAGGGTGTAAGCGTAGAGTAATAGCAGCTAAAACACCATTTTGCTTTTGTATGGGCAAAATGGTGTTTTTTAGTGTTTTCAGACGGCATCTGATGCCGTCTGAAAATGCAGACCATCATTATCAAAATAGATTTTAAATATCAGAGTAAGGCTTATGTTTTCTTATATTTTGCGCCGGTTACTGCTGATGATTCCGATTTATATCGGCTTAACCATCACTACATTCACGCTTATCCGTTTGGTGCCGGGAGATCCGGTATTGGTAATGATGGGTGAGCGCAGTGTCGATCCTGCCGTGCGCGAGGCTATGATGCAGCGTTTAGGGTTGGACAAGCCGATTATTGTTCAGTATTGGGATTATCTAACAAAAATCCTTAGCGGTGATTTTGGTGAAACCTTTCGAACGCGCACACCTGTTTTAGAAGATTTTTTCCACCATTTCGTTCCTACTTTGGAATTGGCGTTCTGTGCGATTACGATTGCTGCCGTGCTTGGTGTGTCTTTGGGGATTATTGCAGCATTAAAACGTGGAAGTTGGCTGGATTATATGTTGATGGGTGGGGCATTGGCCGGCTATTCAATGCCTATTTATCTCCTTGGGCCGATTCTTACCGGCATCTTTTCACATTATCTCGGCTGGCTGCCGGTATCCGGCGTAATTAATGTCATTAAATATATTGATGTACAGCCGATTTATGGTTCGTGGTTGTTAGGTGCTGCCGCATCCGGCGATATGGGGGCTTTATGGGATGTTGTGAAACATTTTTTATTGCCGTCCATAGCTTTATCAACCATTCCTTTAGCCATGATTGCCCGTATGACACGTTCGGCCATGCTTGAGGTTTTGGGCGAAGATTATGTCCGTACCGCGAAGGCCAAAGGTTTATCTCCTACCCGCATTATTTTGGTACATGTATTGCGTAATACTATGATCACGGTGATCACCGTAGTAGGTTTGCAAATGGCAACTTTGATGGCAGGGGCGATTCTTACCGAAACTATTTTTAGCTGGCCCGGAGTAGGTACTTGGCTTCTCGACGGTTTTTTCAGCCGGGATTATCCGATTGTGCAAAACGGAATCTTATTAGTGGCTACTGCTTTGATGATCATCAGTCTACTGGTGGATATTACTTACGGTTTGATTAACCCGCGTATCCGTCACGCTTAAAACAGAATAAAAGGACACATACCCATGACTGTATCTGTACCGACACCTTCTGCCTTAGCGGTTAAGCCGCCGAGTGAATGGCAGCAGTTTGTTACAGCATTTTTGAAAAATAAAGGTGCGACGGCAGGTTTGCTGGTGCTTGCTTTATTGGTGCTTTCCTCAGTGTTAGCACCTTGGATTGCTCCTTATGATCCGAATATCCTCCATGCGGGCAAAGAACAATTGCCGCCGATGTTGTTTGGCGGAACATCCGAATTTATTTTCGGAACCGATGACGCAGGACGCGATACCCTGTCCCGGATTTTACACGGGAGTCGTTATTCGTTATTGATCGGCTTGGCTGCAACCCTGATTGCAATGATTGTCGGTGTATTTTTGGGGCTGACGGCTGCTTTTTGGCCGAAATCAGCAGGCAAGCTGATAATGTTGTGTAATGATATTCTGATGTCGTATCCCGGCCTTCTGCTGGCGATTATCATTGCCGCCATTCTCGGCCCTTCGATGACCAACACTATTTTGGCCATTTCCCTTGTATGTATGCCGCCTTTCATACGTATTACCCGTGCTACGGTGTTGGTCGAGTTGCAAAAAGACTATGTTACCGCTGCCCGCGTAATGGGGGCGGGTTTGCCGCGTTTGATGCTGATTACGGTTTTGCCCAATTGCATGGGGCCTTTGATTGTGCAGGCTACGATGATTTTTTCTACGGCTATTCTCGAGGCTGGAGCTATCGGCTTTTTGGGCTTGGGTGTGCAGCCTCCCTCGGCAGAGTGGGGAGCGATGCTCGGCAATGCGCGTCAGTATATTCAAAGTAATGTTTGGATGGCCGTTTTCCCGGGATTGGCGATTTTCATTGCGGCTTTGTCAATTAACTTGATGGGTGACGGCCTGCGGGATGCACTCGATCCTAAACTGAAGCAGGTGTCTTAATGGAAGCGAAACCTTTATTAACCATTGAAAACCTACAAGTAGTTTTTGGCCAAGGTGCGCGCGCATTCCGTGCGGTAGACTCTGTAAGCATGAATGTGGCGGCCGGCGATGTGTTGGCGGTAGTGGGAGAGTCCGGTTCGGGCAAGTCCGTATCTATGATGGCGCTTATGGGGCTGTTGCCGAATACGGCTGCTATCCATGCAGATAAAATGCTGTTTAACGGGCAGGATATGCTGAACATGTCTGCACGGGCCAGACGGCAAATCATTGGCAAAGATATCTCAATGATTTTTCAAGATGCCATGACCAGCCTGAATCCAAGTTTCACCATTGAAATGCAGATTGTAGAGGTGCTCAAGGCGCACTTGGGCTTAAAAGGAAAAGCTGCGCGCGACCGGGCAGTAGAATTGCTTGAGTTGGTGGAAATACCTGATGCGCCGAGCCGTTTGAAAGCTTATCCGCATCAGTTATCGGGCGGGATGAGCCAGCGCGTGATGATTGCCATGGCTCTTGCCTGCGAACCCAAATTATTGATAGCGGATGAGCCGACTACTGCTTTGGATGTTACCGTGCAAGCGCAAATTATGGATCTGCTGCACAGATTGCAAAAAGAACGCGGTATGGCCATGATTCTGATTACCCATGATTTGGGTTTGGTGGCGCAGCATGCTAAAAATGTGGTTGTGATGTATGCGGGACAAGTGGTAGAGGAAAGTAAGGTGCCATATGTATTTGAACATCCAGCTCATCCTTATACAGAGGCATTGCTGCAGGCCATTCCTGAATTTTCTTTTGGCGAGACACGCTTGAAATCCCTGCCGGGGGTTGTGCCCAGCCAATATGACCGCCCTGCCGGTTGTTTGTTGTCGCCACGGTGCCCTTATGTGCGTGAAGCTTGTATGGTGCCGCCTAAAATGCTGGAAACACCATATGGACGTGTCCGCTGTATTGCCAATGATTTAACCCGATGGAAGGGAATAAAATGAACGAGCAGAATATTGTATTGCAGGCGCGTGAGTTGACCCGACATTATCCGGTGGGTGGCGGTTTGGGCAAGGGCAAACAGGTAGTTAAAGCGCTTAACGGTATTTCATTCGAACTTCGCGCGGGTAAAACATTGGCCGTTGTAGGAGAGTCCGGATCCGGAAAATCTACATTGGCACGCCAGCTCACGTTGATTGAGTCGCCCAGTAGCGGAAGCTTGGCAGTAAATGGTATCGAAACGGCCAAATTATCAGCCGGCGAATTAAAAAAAATGCGCACCGAAATCCAAATGGTGTTCCAAAACCCCTACGGCAGCCTGAATCCGCGTCAAACGATTGCTTTTCAGTTGATGGAGCCGCTTGCTATCCACAGCAAATTGAGTAAAAAAGAGCGTTATGAACGCGCCATGGAAATGATGAAAACAGTAGGTTTGCGTCCGGAACACTCTTCGCGTTATCCGCATATGTTTTCAGGAGGCCAGCGTCAGCGTATCGCCTTGGCACGTGCCATGATGCTCAATCCCAAAATTGTGGTGGCGGATGAACCGACTTCCGCACTTGATGTATCCATTCAAGCCCAAGTGTTGAATCTATTTATGGATTTGCAAGAGCAATACCATACGGCGTATGTGTTTATTTCGCATAATTTGTCTGTAGTTGAGCATATGGCAGACGATATTATGGTGATGTATTTGGGTAAAGCGGTGGAACATGGCGAAAGCCGTGTCATTTTTGAGCAGCCGTTGCATCCTTATACCCAGGCATTGTTATCCGCAGCCCCTAGCCTGAAAGAGCAGAAAGTACAGCTCAAGCTTGCAGGCGAGCTACCCAGCCCGCTTAATCTGCCGACCGGGTGTGCTTTGCATCAGCGTTGCCCATATGCCACGGCGAGGTGTGCAGCGGAAGAGCCGGTATTGCGCGAATGGAAAGGCCGGAAAGTGGCTTGTTTGCGGTTGGAGGAAATCGCCGCATAGCTGATAAACCCGCCCATGTAGAAGCTATATTGCTATTTCGATACGGCGGCTGAATCGGGCCATCTTACATTTGGATTTAATGCCGTCTGAACAAAGTTTCAGACGGCATTTATGCTTGCAAAGATGTATCGACAAGCTTAAAAGTTGATTGTATTGGCAAGAAAGTGCATAACTAAAGCCTATTTATATATTTGAAAAGTTGGTTTTAGCGTTCGTGGCAGTATGGAATACACGGTAGGTAGGTTAAAATACTACCATTTCCAAACAGGGCTTGCTTCATTATTTTGAGGTGAAGTTAATGGCTGCCAATTTTAAAAGTATCATTGAGTACTCCTGAGGTGAGAGAGGATTTTTGATATTTTTTATAGAGCGCGTTAGGGTAGCAGGTAGATTTGCCAAGTAAACATCTTGGTTAGGTGGTATGAGCAAAACAATACAAGCCGTTTGGTAATTTCGGGTATTCCTGCGATAGTATGGGCTGGCTAAATAGCCATCTGAAAGAAAATTAATGAAATATAAAGACTTAAGAGAATTTATTGCTCAACTCGAGGCACAGCAAAAGCTTAAGCGTATTACCTTGCCGGTATCGCCGCATTTGGAGATGACGGAAATTGCCGATCGGGTACTACGCGTGGAAGGTCCCGCATTATTATTTGAAAATCCCGTAAGGCCAGACGGCAGCCGTTATGATTATCCTGTATTGGCTAATCTTTTCGGTACGCCGGAGCGTGTGGCCATGGGCATGGGGGCGGATAATATCAGCCAATTGCGTGAAATCGGTAAAACGCTTGCTTATCTGAAAGAACCCGAGCCGCCTAAAGGCATAAAAGACGCATTTTCCAAGCTTCCCCTTTTAAAAGACATTTGGAGTATGGCACCGAATGTGGTGAAGAAGGCGCCTTGTCAGGAAATCGTATGGGAGGGCGATGAAGTCGATCTGACCCGCCTGCCGATCCAACATTGTTGGCCTGAGGATATTGCTCCGTTGGTAACATGGGGATTAACGGTTACCCGCGGGCCGCATAAAAAACGCCAAAATTTGGGTATTTACCGCCAGCAGCTGATTGGTAAAAACAAGCTGATCATGCGTTGGTTAGCGCACCGCGGCGGCGCATTGGATTTTCAGGCACATAAAAAAGCTTATCCGGGTGTTTCTTATCCCGTAGCCGTTGTACTCGGTTGTGATCCTGCTACGATTTTAGGGGCGGTTACCCCCGTGCCCGATACGTTGAGCGAATATCAATTTGCCGGCCTGCTACGTGGTTCGCGCACAGAGTTGGTGAAATGTATCGGTAGTGATTTGCAAGTGCCCGCCCGCGCCGAAATTGTGTTGGAGGGTGTGATCTACCCGGATGAAACCGCGCTTGAAGGCCCTTATGGCGACCATACCGGTTACTACAATGAACAAGATTATTTCCCCGTGTTTACGGTAGAGCGCATCACGATGCGTGAAAATCCGATTTACCACAGCACCTATACCGGTAAACCGCCTGATGAACCTGCTGTATTGGGCGTGGCCTTAAACGAAGTATTCGTGCCTCTGTTGCAAAAGCAGTTTCCCGAAATCGTGGATTTCTACCTGCCCCCTGAAGGCTGTTCTTACCGCATGGCCGTGGTCAGTATCAAAAAACAGTATGCCGGTCATGCTAAACGGGTAATGATGGGTTGCTGGAGCTTTTTACGCCAATTTATGTACACCAAGTTTATCGTGGTGGTGGATGATGATGTGGATTGTCGGGATTGGAAAGAGGTGATTTGGGCGATTACTACGCGTATGGATCCTGTACGCGATGCGGTGATGGTCGAAAATACGCCGATTGATTATCTTGATTTTGCCAGCCCTGTGAGCGGCTTGGGCGGTAAAATGGGTTTGGATGCAACCAATAAATGGCCGGGCGAAACCGATCGGGAATGGGGTAGGGTGATTGAACGGGATGCTGCTACCGTAGCGAAAGTCGATGCTTTGTGGCAAGAACTGGGCCTTTAAAAAAATACCGCCCGCCGTTATTCGGCCGGGCGGTATTTTTATGAGCAGTAAGTTTTTGGTATCGTTATCGGCGGTTTGCAAACATCGGAATATTTTTGGGTTAGTTGATTGCCTGAAAGTGATAAAGCCGTTTGCAGCAGTTTCAGACGGCCTGGCCCGAGCATATACTATCAATGTTTATGTTGTTGTAATAATGAATTATAAAGGTAACAGAATTGATGAATGAACGCGTATTGTTATTGCACGGCTTGCATATGCATGCTTGGGCGATGCGGCCCTTTGCCCGGTTGTTGGCCGGTTTCGGGTGTGATACCGATACGTTTGGTTATTATAGTGTATTACATAATATTCAAAGGCATAGCAAGGCTTTGATTGATAAGGTAGAGGCCGATTACGAGAAAGACAATACATTAAAACTACACTTTGTCGGACACAGTTTGGGCGGCTTGGTATTGCGTCATTTCGCGGCACAGCGGCCTGATTTGGTGCGCGGCCGAATCGTAACTTTGGGCACGCCGCATCAGGGTAGTCAGGCAGCGGTAAAAATTCACGGTTGGGGACTGGGTGTTCCGGTTTTGGGCGGGTCATTTCTAAGTGGATTGAATGGGGAGGTGCCGCCTTTGCCGGTGGGGATAGAGTTAGGCAGTTTGGCAGGTAACCAACCGTTGGGTTTAGGGCGTTTGTTGCGGCTTGAAGGAGAAAATGACGGCACGGTGGGTGTAGCGGAAACTTGTTTGGAAAACATGGCCGATCATGTGGTCTTGCCGCTTTCGCATACGGGAATGCTGTTCAGTAAGGATGCGGCGGCTCAGTCAGCTTGGTTTTTACGGCAAGGTCGTTTTATGCGTTAGGATATATAAATATATAAAGTGAATGGTATGCAAAACGCCGTCTGTTTTCAGACGGCGTTTTGCTTTCAAAAGAGAACGAGAGACTTTACGGGTAAGCAATATAGGCATAAGCGGAATGATTGTGGATAGACTCGAAATTTTCGCTTTCCACAATATAGCCGCAAATTCGTTTGTCGGCGGAAAGTGCGGTTGCGACATCTCGCACCATATCTTCTACGAATTTCGGATTTTCGTAAGCCTGTTCGGTAACAAATTTCTCGTCCGGACGTTTCAGCAAGCCGTAAAGTTGGCAGCTGGCTTGGGCTTCCACACAGTCGATAAGCTCTTCGATGCCGACTTCGGAGGAGCACGATAATGTAACGGTAACATGTGAGCGCTGATTATGCGCACCGTATTGGGAAATTTCTTTCGAGCAAGGGCACAGGCTAGTAACGGGAACAAGCACTTTCAATGTATGGCGGTACTGACCGTTCTCGATTTCACCGGTAAGGGTAACGTCGTAATCGAGTAAAGATTTGATGCCGGAAATCGGGGCTGATTTTTGGCGGAAAAACGGGAAAGAGACGCTGATTTTACCGGAGTGCGAATCCAAGCGTTGCAGCATTTCTTCGGTTAACGCTTTTAGGCGTGTGAAACTCAATGGTTCGGTTTGCTCTTCCATTAAGGCCACAAAGCGCGACATATGTGTGCCTTTTTGATCGGCAGGCAGGAAAACGGTCATGGTGAGCCGTCCGACAGTCTGCTGCGTACCCTCGGCAGTAGTGATGCTGATAGGAAAACGTAAATCTTTGATTCCTACCTGGTTAATCGGCATATTGCGTAAATCGGGGCTGGATTGCACGTCTGCAATGGCGTTCATGCTGATGGATTTCCTTAAGGGTAACGGCGGATTTGCCTGAACAATACCGCCCAAAATGTGTGCATACGGCTGAAAAACAAGGCCGTCTGAAAATGATTTTAGTTTGCCCGGCCGTTGCGCATGGCAACGTTTTTTTATAATTTTGATTATACGGCGGGCCCGTGCCTTTATTTTTAAGGCCGTAGTAAATGCGAGATTATATCACTTGTGCTTTCAGACGGCATTGATTGTTTCTATTTTTCGGATAGTGGTAAAATCCCTTATCTTTATTTTACATATGGGTCGGATGCTATGAAATTTGCTACAGAAGCCATTCATTCCAGTTATGATTGTGATGAGCATAACCGCGCATTGATGCCGCCGATTTATCAAAACAGTATGTTTGCCATGCATGAAATCGGCGAGCAAATACCTTACCGTTACTCCCGCCTTTCCAACCCTACCCGAAAAGTATTGGAAGACACTGTGGCCGCTTTAGAGCACGGTGCGGCCGGTTTCGCTTTCGCCAGCGGCATGGCGGGAATCGATGCCGTGTGGCGTACATTTTTACGCCCGGGCGATACTATTGTGGCAGTAGCCGATATTTACGGCGGCGCATATGATTTGCTGACGGAAGTTTACGCCCAATGGGGCATTAATGTTGTTTTTGCTGATTTAACCGATCCGAATAATCTTGATACGGTTTTAGCTGAACACAAAGTAGCTATGGTCTGGTTGGAAACGCCTTCCAACCCTCTGTTGCGCCTAGTGGATATCGAATTGCTATCGGCCAAGGCGAAGGCCGCCGGCGCTATGGTGTGTATTGACAATACTTTTGCAACACCATATTTGCAAAATCCTTTGGATATGGGCTGCGATATCGTGTTCCATTCTGCTACCAAATATCTTTGCGGACATTCCGATGTGCTGATGGGTATTGTGGTTGCTAAAGACCAAAAACATGCCTCGCGTTTGCAATCTATGATGGTAAATACCGGTGCCATAGCCGGGCCGATGGATTGCGCGTTGGTATTGCGCGGTATTAAAACCCTTCCCGTGCGGGTGAAGCAGCATTTGGAAAATGCGGCAGAGTTGGCCAAGCGCTTACAGGCCCATCCTGCCGTAGCCAAGGTCTTTTATCCCGGGTTGGCAGAGCATGAGCACCACGAGTTGGCCAAAAAACAAATGCGCGGTTTCGGCGGTGTCGTGTCGGTTTATCTAAAAAACGATACCAAAGCGGCAGCCAACAGCGTAATTAAAAATATGCAGCTAGTGAAAATGGCATCCAGCTTGGGTGGTGTAGAAAGTTTGGTAAACCACAGCTTTTCCCAATCCCACAGTGGTATGTCGCCTGAAGTAAAAGCAGGATTGGGTATTAAAGAAGGATTGTTGCGTTTTTCAGTCGGCATCGAGGATATCGAAGATATTTGGGCCGATATTTCGAAAGCTTTGGATACTAGCTTGGCATAATATCCGATGAATGTGCGGTGACAAATCTGTTGTTGTGCCATCAATATTTTGGCATTTAAACTAAACAGATCCGGTTTGTCATCATTAATAAAAAATGCCGTCTGAAAAATTTTCAGACGGCATTTTTTCTTTTTAGCCAGTTGGTATTTATACCACGGCTTCTTCTTTTTGTTTTTGGGGTTTCGCCAGATTTTCACGGCTTAAACCGAATGCTAGCAGCAGTGGGCTGGCAACCAAAATAGAAGAATAAATACCAAATACGATGCCGATCGTTAATGCCAGTGCGAAGCCGTGTAGGGCGGCGCCGCCGAAAATCAGCATAGACAATACCATCGCTTCGGTAGAACCGTGGGTAATAATAGTACGGCTCATGGTGGCGGTAATCGCATTATCAATAACTTGCGGTACTGTTTTGTCGCGCATATTCGGTTTGCGGAAATTCTCGCGGATACGGTCGAATACTACCACAGACTCATTCACCGAATAGCCCAATACGGCCAGAATACCGGCCAGCACGGTAAGCGAAAATTCCCATTGGAAAAAGGCAAAGCAACCGAGGATGATAATTACGTCGTGCATATTGGCAATAATGGCAGAAACTGCAAAACGCCACTCGAAACGCATGGAGAGGTAAATAATGATACCTACAATCACCATGCCCAAAGCAATCAGGCCGTTGGATACCAGTTCCTCACCTACTTGGGGACCGATAAACTCAACTTGGCGTAATGTAACGTCCGGGTTGTCGGTTTTCAGCAGGTTCATCACTTGATTGGAAAGTTGCGCTGAAGACACACCTTCTTTGTTGGGTAAGCGGATCATGATATGGCGGTTTGTGCCCAGCGCCTGAACCTGTACCTCGCCTTCGCTGACAGTATTCAAACGTTGGCGTACCTGGTTGATTTCAACACCTTGTTGGTATTGCACCTCCATTACCGTACCGCCGGTAAATTCAACTGAAAAATTCAAACCGCGGGTTACTAAGAAAAACACCGAAAGGATGAAAGTGATCAGGGAAATCAGGGTGGTGAGCTTACCGTAGCTCATAAACGGAATGTCGCGTTTGATTTTGAACAATTCCATGTTTTACTCCTTACCGGCTGTGGTTTCGGGCTTCCATACCGCACCGATAGAAATGTTTTTAAGGTTGCGGCGGCGGCCGTACCATAGGTTCGCCATAGCGCGAGACACCACTACAGAGGAATACATTGAAGTGAGAATACCCAGACAATGCACCACGGCAAAACCGCGAACCGGACCCGAGCCGAAAATCAGCAAGGCGATACCGGCAATCAGCGAAGTGATATTAGAGTCGACAATGGTTGCCCATGCGTGTTGATAGCCCATGTTGATGGCTGCCTGCGGTGATGCGCCTGCACGCAGCTCTTCACGTATGCGCTCGTTAATCAATACGTTAGAGTCGATGGCCATACCTAATGTGAGGGCGATTGCGGCGATGCCGGGTAGGGTGAGCGTGGCTTGCAGCGCCGATAAGATGGCAATCAGGAACAGCAAGTTAGCCGATAGGGCGATAACCGAAAAAACACCGAACATACGGTAATAGATAACCATGAAAACGGCTACGGCCACAAAGCCCCAAAGGGTAGAGTGGAAGCCTTTTTCAATATTTTCTTTACCGAGAGACGGGCCAATGGTGCGCTCTTCGATGATTTCCATAGGTGCGGCTAAAGAACCGGCGCGCAGTAGAAGAGAAGTATCATTGGCCTCGGCGGTACTCATGCTGCCTGAAATCTGTACGCGGCCACCGGTAATGGCGGTGCGGATAACAGGTGCGGTCACGACTTCGGCTTTACCTTGGTCGATTAGAACCATTGCCATGCGCTTACCGATATTTTGGCTGGTCAGCTCGCCGAAAATCGTACCGCCGGCACCATCAAGATTGATGCTGACGGCAGGAGCGCCCATTTCATCAAAGCTGGGTTGGGCATCATTGATGTTGTCGCCGGTGAGTTCTACCTGTTTGCTGACCAAAGTGGGAACCGGTTTTTCCCCGGCAGTGTAAAGCAGGTCGTAGCCCGCAGGAATATTGCCGGCAAGTGCGGCCTGCATCAGGGCGGGGTCATCCGATACCATGCGTACTTCCAAGGTGGCGGTACGGCCGATGATGTCTTTGGCTTTGGCGGTATCCTGAACACCGGGCAGTTGTACCACAATGCGGTCTGCTCCCGCCTGTTGGATAATCGGCTCGGCTACGCCCAACTCATTCACACGGTTGTGCAGGGTATTGATATTTTGTTTAACCGAATCTTCGCGCACTTTGTTTAAAACCGCTTCGGAGAGCGTAAGTACGATATCGTTGCCGTTCGGGGTGAGTGTGGCTTCTGGCAAAATGCGGCGCAATTCGGGCAGGGCTTTTTGTACATCCGCGGCATCTTGGAATGGTACGGTCAGGCTGTTGCCGTTTTGGCGTGCGGTGCCTGTACGGATTTTCAAACGGCGTAGCTCGCGGCGGATATCGCCGGAATAGCGCTCAAATGTTTTTTGCATGGCCGTCTGCATGTCAACCTGCATGGTGAAATGCACGCCGCCGCGTAAGTCAAGGCCTAAGAACATCGGGTTGGCATTAATTTTCGCCATCCATTCGGGGCTGTCGGCCAAGAGGTTCAATGCGGTGATGTAGCCGTCACCCAGAGTGTTTTCGATAACATCGCGGGCACGTAATTGGGTTTCGGCATCGCGAAAGCGTACTTTAAGCGAATTGTCGGCGATAAACATACCGTCGTTGGCAATGCCCGCGGCTTGCAAGGCAGAGGCAACGCGTTGCTCGGTTTGTGTGTTAATCGCAATAGATTGGCGGTTGGTGGATACCTGTACGGCCGGCGTTTCGCCAAATAAGTTGGGCAGTGTGTAAATCACGCCCAAAATCAGGGTCACGGCAATCAGCAGGTATTTCCATAATGGATAGCGGTTCATGGTAAACCTTTACTGGATAAAAACGAACAGCCGCAGCTTATGGCTGTCGGCATTTTATATGGCGGCGGTTTCGGCGGGCCAAACTTCTGAAAAAGCTGGTCGGACGGCTGAAGTGCAAAAGCCGTACGGCTAAATTGAGGCATATCGAAACGGTGCATGGCCGATAAAATGTAAACAGCCACCGTGCGGCGGCTTTCAAAGGCGGCGGATTATGCCACTTTGCTGGAAACGGCGTTGCGCTCAACTTCTACAATCACGCCTTTTGCGATTTCTACATTAAAGAATTTTTCGCTCACGTTGGTGATGGTGCCGGTAAAGCCGGAAGCCAAAATCACGCGGTCACCGCGTTTCAATTCGGCCAGCATGGCTTGGTGTGCTTTGAATTTCTTTTGTTGCGGGCGCATGATCAGGAAGTAGAATACAACCAAAATCAAAATCAGCGGGGCAAACTGCATCAGCAAATTCGGTTGGGCGGCGGCGTCGGCTGCGTAAGCAAAGTCAATCATGTGTCGTCCAGTCTTTCTATTATAAATGGATAAAAATGCTAAGCGGTTTGTCTGTACCGCTTAAAATAAGCTATTCTAAAGGGATAGAGGTATTTTTCCAAGTAATTTCCATGATTATTAACCCTATTTATCCTGTTTGTCGGATGCCGTCTGAAAAGGGCGGGAGCAAGGAGCAAGCGTGCGTGCGTGGATAAGGCGGCTTTTGGGCAGAAAGCCGCGCTTGTTGTGGATAGGCCATCCACTGTTTTTACAACATGATCCGGGTACGGGCCATCCCGAAGCGGCGGCACGCATCGGAGCTATAGAGGCCGAGCTGCTCCGTCAGAAGATATCGCCGCGGATCCGCCGTGCGGAGGCGGCGGAAGTGACCGACAAGCAATTGGCCTTGGTTCATACCAGTAAATATCTGCAGTATCTTGAATCAGTTAGGCCGCAACCGGGCAAAATATACCGGCTTGACGACGACACGGTGATGAGCAGTGAAACGCTCACTGCTGCGCGCTATGGTGCAGGTGCGGTCGTGCAGGCGGTTGATACGGTATTGTCGGGACGCTCTCCGCGTGCATTTTGTGCAGTCAGGCCGCCGGGGCATCATGCTGAAAGTGCCAAAGCAGGTGGCTTTTGCCTGATTAATAATGTTGCTGTCGGCGCTATGCGCGCGATTGCCGAACATCGTTTGCAACGTATTGCGATTGTCGATTTCGACGTGCACCATAACAACGGCACACTGGAAATTTTTAAAGATGACCCGCGTGTGATGTTGCTGAATAGTTGTGCTCCCGATCTGTATCCGTTTCCTGATGAAGGCGTCGGCGGGCGCAATCCCCATATTCACAATATTTTTCTGCCTTCCGGTAGTGGCAGCCGTGAAATGCGTGAAGCTGCTCGCCGGTTGTGGTTGCCGCAATTGGCGTTATTCAAACCGCAATTGCTCTTGCTTTCGGCAGGATTTGATGCGCATCGTAAGGACGAGAGTGGTAGTTTGAATTGGCATGAGGCTGATTATGCTTGGCTGACGCATAAGCTGGTGCAGGCAGCGGGCGAAGAATGCCGTGGTGTGGTGTCGGTATTGGAAGGCGGTTATCATTTGGAGAGCCTGGCCAAAAGTGTAGCCGCCCATCTGTATGTGTTATCCGGTATGGGAAAACCTGCCTGTGCGGTTGCTTACGACAAATGGCTGCGTCGTACCGCTAAAAAAGAAGGCCGTCTGAGAAGATAACGTATCCGGTTTTGTTGGTTGGCCGATAGTATATTGGGATACGATTGAATAATTGGGGGTTATATCTAGCAAAAAGTCTATATGTGATGTAATTGGTAGTTTGATTATTTATTTTGATTTTATTTTAGTGCCGTCTGAAAAAGATTCAGACGGTATTTTTATATTGAGCGCAGTAACAGGTTTTATGAGTTTATGGATTTATAATTGTTGTGAAAAGAGCTGCCTCTACTTGGTAAGCAGCCCTTATATTTGGATGAGCGTGTGGTTTGCTTGCCTAATGTAGGGGGAGGGAGCTGATTTGCTTCATCCAAGCGAATAATTCATCCAAATCATAATCACCGCTGTGTGGTACATCCCAAGGTATGGCGTAATCAACATGGTAGCCGTGGTTTTGCAGCTTAGTTGCCAATATGGCAGATACTGCCAAAGAAGTATCGCGGTCGGCACTGCCTGCCCGGATGCGCCAATAGGCGGCGGTATCGGCAAGATTGTTGCCGATATAGTTGAGTGGATTCATCATTTTAATGGTTGCGCTATCTGCATGTGAACTATCCTTTACCGTAGAGTGGCTTTTGCTGAAGGCAGTAAAATGCTGCTTGTCGGTTGAGGCTGTGCCGAAGAGCTGGTTTTCACCACTGCTTAAATCCACTGCATCAAAGGCAGGAGGAGTTTTTTGGCGGCCTGCAGCTTTTGCGTAAAGGTCAAAATCAACGGAGCTGATTTTACCTTTGTGTATGGTCAGCCAGTTGCGGTCAGATAAGTTTTTACCTTCATCTAGTTGCTTTTGTGCGGATGCGGCCAAATAGCTGGCTATATAGTTTTTAAAGCTGCCGTTACCTTGTACATCAAGGGTCAGAGGACGTCCTTGGTTGTCTTTCAAATGCAAACTGTTGATGTACGCGGGATAGGCTGTTTTCAGTAGAGTGGATAATGTTTTTTCAGTTTCAGTAAGTGTGCCGGGTAGTAGCTCACGTTTTACTTGGTAATCAAGCATGGTGATATTTATTTTTTTATAGTCGTTCACACCGTTAAACTGCCACTCGTAAGCCATATCAGCATGTTCGAGGTCGGTAATTGGGCAGTAGGCGGAAACGGCAAAAATACTGTCGGATGCATTTGCGGCACCAAGTTTGACTAAGCGGTTTTGGTAATCTTGACTGTTACCGCTGGCGCCGAGTAGTGCGGATAGTGCTCCCCCAGCACTGGTGCCGTTTGAAATGATTTTACGGGCATCACCAGGCATGACGGCATCATTGGCGTGCAAGTAACGTACGGCGGCTTTGAGGTCGATAATTGCCGCGGGTGCTTTGCCGTTGGCTGCTGTGCGTCCACGCGCTCCGGGAGATGCAACAACATACCCTTTGGACAAAGCTACCAATAAGGCGTTTGCTTGACCGCTACGTTGGTCTAAGCCGGGTTTCCCAGGCTTGGCCGGCATATAGCCGCCGATTTGGTTAGGTAGGAAAATAGGTGCGGTATTAGCGGTATAACCATCTATCTTTTGGTTGTTGTAATAGGCTTCTGGTATATAGATATTGATAGTTTGATATTCTATATCTACAGGATTTTTCACATAAACTATGTCTTCGTATGCGCGGTAACGTATGGTTTGACCATTTAACTCGGTGCTTTTTTGTACGGCAGGCTGTTTACGGAAATCAAGGCTGTTGACTGCAAGTGCATTTTGACTGATTGAGGATGTACATGAAGCTAGAGTTAGTAGTAGGGGTAGGTTAAATATAAAATATATGTTTTTCACCATGATTTTGACCTTATAAAATTGATTAAATGATATGGTAATTATTTTTGGGGCTGTATTAGATTGGCAGTTATGTTACCCTTTAAAAATGAAGATAACACACTGTAAACTATCTAAAAAAGTACAAAAAAGTTGCTTGAATTTTTTGTACTTGAGGTAACCGCCCGTTCTGCTGCCAATTTATTGGATATTAACCCCAATTCAGCAGCTCTGTTTTACCGTAAAATTCGCCAAGTCACTGCCTATCATTTAGAGCTTCAAGCTGATGAAATCTTTGATGGTTCAATCGAGCTTGATGAGAGTTATTTTGGTGGACAACGAAAAGGCAAACGCGGTCGCGGAGCGGCTGGGAAAGTAGCGGTATTTGGTATTTTGAAACGTCAAGGCAAGGTTTATACTGTTGTCGTTAAAAATACCAAACAAGATACTTTACTACCTGTTATTAAACGAAAAATAATGCCTGATAGCATTGTTTATACGGACTATTACAAAAGCTATGATGTGCTAGATGTGAGTGAATTTACGCATCACAGAATCAATCATTCAGAGCTTTTTGTCGACCGTCAAAACCATATCAACGGTATTGAAAACTTCTGGAATCAGGCAAAGCGCGTTCTACGAAAGTACAATGGAATTGACCGAAAATCTTTCCCTTTATTCTTGAAAGAATGCGAATTTCGTTTTAACTTTGGTACACCAAAAGAGCAACTTAAAATCTTGCGAATTTGGTGTGATATTTAAGGCTAATCTAATACAGCCCCTTATTTTTTATTAAAAATCATTGTAGTCATCTTGCCTGTATAGTTTGATAGTTATTGGGTTATAGTATGTAAATTGATAAGTAATATAAATTCAGGTGGAAGATATATTTTTTGTTATAAATTGTTATAATTTTAGTTTGGCTGTTGATGTTTGAGACAGCTTAATTTTCATTTCTATCTTACTTATTTTTATGCTAAATGCAATCAGCAGTATTTACATCGTAAGCCGTTTCAGAAACGGTAGCACCGAAAATACCGATGATCTTCTTGCAGAAGAAACACCGGTAGCATTGGTGTATAACGGAATCGCCCATGTCGTATTGATGGCTACTCCCGCCGATATAACGGAATTGGCACTTGGTTTTAGTCTGAGCGAAGGCATTCTGTCCCATGTCGGAGAGCTTTACGATGTGGAAACCAAAAATGGTTGTAACGGTATTGAAGTTCATTTGGAGATTGCCTCGGCGCGTTTCCTGTTATTGAAAGAACGTCGCCGTAATATGAACGGGCGTACTGGCTGCGGCTTGTGCGGGGTGGAAAGTTTGGAGGCGGTCAGGCCGGATTTGCCTGAAGTAGCGCGCGGCCATATCGTTCAAGCACAGGATATACAGGCGGCATTGCAAACCTTTGACAAATACCAGACCTTGCGCGCGCAAACAGGTGCGGTGCATGGTGCGGCTTGGGTAGAAGAAGGCCTTGTTGTCAAATTATTTGAGGATGTGGGCCGCCATAACGCGCTCGACAAGCTGTTGGGCTGGGGTGCAAAAAACAATATTGATTGGCAGCGGGGCTGGGTGTTGGTGTCCAGCCGTGCCAGTTATGAGATGGTGGCTAAAGCAGCGGCAATGGGCGTGGGACTATTGGTCGCGGTTTCGGCGCCCACGGCCTTTGCCGTACGTTTGGCCGAACAAGCCGGCATGACATTAATCGGCTTTGCCCGGGAGCATCAATATACGGTTTATACCCATCCCGATTATATTCAGACGGCCTGTTCCGGCGAAACAAAGCAGGCCGTCTGAAACGAGCCTTTGCAAAACACATACACAAAGAAAAGATTATGAGCACAATATCCATCAAACCGATTACCGAAATTCAAAAAGGCTTGTTCCATACACCGTTTTGGTTGGCACCTGAAAGCAACCTTTTTGCCGAACGCAGTACCCGTTTTCAAGAGTTGGCGCAAAATGAAGCCAGCGAATGGCGCGTGTATCTTGAATTATTAGGCAAGTTGAGTACGGCGCAGCAGGCGGTTTACGACAAACACAGCTTCGTGCTGCCCGATTTATACCAAGGGCAAACCGTTTTGCCGCAAGCAGCCCTAGGCGAGGTGCCTGCCGATTTTTACGGTGTGTTGGCCGATTTAGTGGCGGAGATAGGCCGTATAGGTGTGACGAAAACCGTACAGGCAGAGTTGGATAAATTAGCCGCATTGTCACGTGAGCAAGCAGAAGAATTAGCTAGGCGCGTGTTAACCAAAAATGAAACCGATACCGACCGCTCGGCTTTGGTATGGGTGCGGGCGGCCTTGCAGGTTATTTGGACGGCATGGGCGGCGCAATTGACCGAAGACCATGTTCCGCCGGTGGAAGAGCGCGTAAACTGTCCCTGCTGCGGCACAGAAGCGGTAGGAAGTGTAGTGTTGATTAAAACGGATTTGGCAGGTTTCCGCTATATGCATTGTCCTCATTGCAACAGCCGCTGGAATGCCCTGCGTGCAAAATGTACCACTTGCGGTGACAGCAGCGGCATGCGTATTCAGGAAATCGATCCGGAGGAAACACCCGGGCTCAGCCCGGTACTGACGGGCGCAAGAGCCGAAAGCTGTGAGGCGTGCCATAGTTACCGTAAGCTTTACCGGCAAGACAAACAACAATATGCCGACCCGGTGGCAGACGATTTAGCTTCGCTGGCTTTGGATATTTTAGTAGGTGAGTCAGGCTATCAGCGCGGAGGTGAAAACCCCTTTTTGATATTGGGTTCGGAATAATTTTTTTACATTGGCAGATAAAATGCCGGTATATGCTGTTGGAAAGTAAAAGCGCGTAAGCCCGTTGTATCCAGCGGGAGGTATGAGGGTAGAATCGCGTAGCAGGATTTTTACTTATCCTTTTGTCCCCACTTTATTTTTTGGAGAACCGCTATGAGCGATCTCAGCAAGCAGCCCGTACCCGACCACGCTGAATATAATGCCTACTTCCCTTCGGAATATTCACTCAGCCTTTATACCAACCCAAAAACCGATTTTAAAAGTTTCAAATTTTCCGAGCCTTATAAGGGGGGAAAATATAAAGTTTTGATGATTGCTACCGATGAGCGGTATGTAAAAATGCAAAACGGCAAACTTTTTTCTACCGGTAACCATCCGGTCGAAACGTTGTTGCCGATGCTCCATATCCATGAAGCCGGATTTGAAATCGAAGTCGCTACTTTATCGGGAAATCCCGTTAAGTTTGAAATGTGGGCGATGCCGAAGGAAGATCAGGCGGTAGCCGGTATTTTTGAAACTTATCTGCCGAAGTTACAGAAGCCGCATAAATTGGCCGATATTATTGAATCGGTAACCGATGAGGATTCTCCTTATATTGCCGTATTTGTGCCCGGTGGTCATGGTGTACTTAATGCTATTCCTGAAAGTAGTGAGGTGGCGCGTGTTTTAAATTCGATGCTGGATAAAAACCGCTATATCATCACTTTGTGCCATGGTCCGGCAGCATTGGTGTCATTGGCAGATGAGCAGGGCGCCTTCCCGCTCAAAGGTTATGAGTTGTGCGTATTTCCCGACTCACTTGACGAAGGTGCCAATATTGATATCGGCTATATGCCCGGTCGTTTGCCGTGGTTGGTAGCGGAACGCTTACAGGCTTTGGGCATGAAAGTAATGAATAAAGACATTACCGGTAAAGTATGCCAAGACCGCCAACTGTTAACCGGAGATAGTCCGCTGGCCGCAAATAATTTAGGAATCCTTGCCGCAGATGTATTGTTGGATGCCGTTACCAAATTGGATTAATGTTTCTTTCAGCGTGGTCGATGCGCTGCTTTCGTCACTATGATATCCGGTTATGATCATTATCATAAAATAAGGAGCCGTCTGAAAATTTTCGGGCGGCTTTTTTTTATGAGAGCAACATAGATCATGATTTTATAGGCAATGCAAATTCTGCCGAACTGTCCGTCAGGAATGAAAGAAATATAATGGTGTTTTTTATATTGCGAAATAAAATGCCGTCTGAAAAATTTAATACGGCATTTTATTTCAATAAAGAGAATATTTAAGCTGCATAGTGTTTGCGGCGGGCGGCATCATATTCTTTTGCATAAGTTTCCAGAGCGCTGATACAGCCGTCGATATCATCGGCTCCTGCTAAAAATAAAATCGTACGCAACGTAGCGAGTTCCCTATCTGGAGAGAGTGGGGCGCAGTAGTGATTGGGAAAGGCAAGCGGACAGAGCCACAGTTTTTCTTCGGGTCGGTAAATACCTATAATTTCATTGCGGCTGCCGTTGCGGTGTAGCACAAACTGAATGGCCGAGCTGGCCGCAACGGTATGAACAGAGAACTCGAGATTCTGGATTTTCATGCGATATTCCTTATCCTGTTTAGCACTTTATAATGGGCGGCAATTGGGAATAAATCACCCATAGGGGCTGCCGATGAAGCAGCCGGATAACAAAAAACACCCTGCATTTCGGGAAACAGGGTGTGATGCCGATATTTACCGTCGAAAAATCAACAGCCGCATCTGCACGCGCATTCCACCTTGCCGGCAATAGGCAGGTTGGCATGGTTTCCCAACTCGTGATGCAGAGCTAATCTTATGCCTGCGTTACAGGCTTGTCAACATAGGCGTATCTCACTCGAAGCCATACGGGGCTCTGCCTAGCCTTAACGTTTGCTAACAGATATAATGCTTAGCCGACATTAAGACATTAAAGAGAGTTGTCCGAACGGTTCAAAAGTTTGGCAACTGCTGCGCTCATGCTATGAACAGTTTGATAACTTTGATTACCGTACTCTCGCCGCTTTTTGCCGGATTTTTTATAAGTGTGCCCAAACAATATCAGCCCTTATTGGATAAAGCCCTGTCGTGGCTGGTATATGCCATATTGTTGCTGATCGGCGTGTCGCTTTCCCAAGTTGAGAATTTAGGCGCGCAAATCAGCACTATTTTCATATCGACCGTTTGCCTGTTTATAGCCGTGATCGGGATGAATTTGCTGGTTTTAATGTGGTATGACCGCCGTTTTCCATGGAAGGTGGAGGGAAGCAAAAAAAAAGCCGATATTAGCTTAACGGGCAGTATCAAGCAGCTCGGTTGCGTGTTAGCGGGTTTTATGCTGGGTAGGATACTCAGCCGTGATTGGCTGCCGCCGGAAAACTTGGGTACTTATTGCCTGATGTTGATGGTATTTGTCGTGGCGGTACAATTACGAAGCAGCGGTATTACCTTGCGGCAGGTGCTGATTAATAAGCGCGGCGTGCAAACCAGTATATTGATTACGCTTTCTTCTTTAGCAGGAGGTTTGCTGTTTGCCGCTTTGCAATCCGAAGTTTCATGGAGTAAAGGTTTGGCATTGGCATCTGGGTTTGGCTGGTACTCGCTTTCCGGTATTGTGATGACCGAAGCCTACGGCCCGATATGGGGTAGTGTGGCGCTGTTGAATGACCTGGCCCGCGAATTTTTTGCTTTGGTATTTATTCCGTTGCTAATGCGCCGCCATCCGAGTGCAGCTGTGGGGGTGGGCGGTGCGACCAGTTTGGATTTTACTTTGCCGGTTATTCAACGTTCCGGCGGTTTGGCGGCAGTTCCGTTGGCCATCAGTTTCGGGTTTATCATCAATATTATTTCCCCGGTTTTGATGGTTGTTTTTTCCGCCATGAAATTTTGAATAACCTCACATCTGTGCCGCTTGCGTGAAGAAAGCGAATTTGGCACAATTTATTTCATAAAAATCAAAAGTAAACGAACCTATGCCACGCATCCAACGACATGAAAAAATCATTGCCCTCGTGCGCGAACACGGTTTTATGCCGATTGACCGATTGGCACGCGATTTAGATGTTACACCGCAAACCATCCGCCGTGATATTAACCAGCTTTGCGAAGAAAACATTTTACGCCGTTACCATGGTGGTGCGGCTTTGGGCGAAGGGATGGAGGGAGATGATTATCTTGCCCAAAAGAATAAATTGCAAAACGAAAAGGCGCATATTGCCGATTTGATTGCAGCTGAAATCCCCGATAATGCTTCACTGTTTATGAGTATCGGAACAACTATTGAAGCAGTAGCGATGGCTTTGGTGAAAAATCATAAAAATCTTTGCATTATTACCAATAATATCCATGTGGCGGCGATTGTATCCGGGCGCAGCGATTATACGGTCATTATTACTTCCGGTGTGGTGCGCCCGGTAGACGGGGGGGTAACGGGCGTAGCTACGGTAGATTTTATTAACCAGTTTAAAGTCGATTACGCCGTATTAAGTGCGGCCGGTGTGGAGCAGGACGGCTCGCTTTTGGATTTTGACTATAAAGAAGTTAGCGTGATGCAGGCGATGATGGAAAATGCCCGTATGCGCTATTTAGTGTTGGATCACCGTAAATCGGGGCGGAATGCTTTGGTAAGGATGGGAGACGTTACCGAGTTTGACTGTGTGTTCAGCGACCGCAAACCGTCAGACACTATCCGCCAAAAGCTGGATGAACATGGCGTACGCTGCCATATTGCCGAACGGGATGTTTGAAAAGATTCATACTGTGCTTTAAGTTAAAAAATAAAATGTAAATAAATAATGCCGTCTGAAAATATTTTTCAGGCGGCATTATTTATCTTGGAGAATTTTTCGGTTTTGCCGCCGGCCGGGGTGGTGATTATTTGTTGTAGCCTTACCATCATGAAAATGAGCGGCTGCCGTAACAAATACTAAAAGCCCGTATTGGTGGAACCGAATAATTAGCTGCATTTCCTAGAGGTAGGTGAACCTTCATAGGGGGGATGATTTATATTTGCACCGACGAGCCGGTTATCGGGCAGCGTTTCACCGTCTTGCTGGATGAGAGATATTATGTCGCGCGGGAAGCCGTCGTTAGAATATTGTTAGATTAGTGCCAGATTGGTTTTCTCACCGATGGCAGAGAATATAAGAAAAACGCGCGTAAATGCGCGTTTTTTGGACGTTATGAATTTTACAGGCTATGCGGTCTGTTTTTTATAGCGCGGGTCTGCCAGTAAGGCTGTTTGCAAATCGCCTTTTAAAGGCTGTAAGGCATTAATATCGTCACAAGCATCCATTATTAATTGGTATACGGCCATAAAATCTTTTTCGGGCAAATCGGCGATAGAAAATGTGCAGCAGGAAAACTCGCCCTCGAATTGTTTTGCATAATCCGGAGCCACATCGGCCATATGCGGCAACATATAATCAAACAAAAGCACTGACATGCGGTTGGGCAGCAGGTGTTTAACCAGCTGGCCGTTTGCCATGTTGACATATAAGTAATCAGGAGCGCTCATTCTTATTCGCCAATAAATAATTGGATTTTATTCCGTTTCCAGTATGCTTCGGCTTCAGCCTGTCCGTAAACTACCTGCTTTTAGCGTGTATTTTTATCGGCTGTATTTTGAAGCTGTACCGCAGAAACTTTGATTTCGATTTTCCATGCCGGATTCGCCAAGCCGGCGGCTACACAGGCGCGAGCCGGAGCGCGTTGGGGATCAACCCATTGGTCCCATACCGCATTCATGGCAGCGTAATCGGCCAGATCAGGCAGGTAGATTGTGGCTTCTAAAATATGGCGCTTGTCGGAGCCGCATTTTTCTAGCCATTTATCGATTTGTTTGAGTACATCTTGAGTTTGTTCGGTAATGTCCGAACTGTCTGTTTCGGGAACCATACCCGATAGAAACACAAAACCGTTGGCAACGGTAGCTTCGGAGAGGCGCGGGGTTTGTCCGTGATAGGTAATGTTCATATATTTCCTTTACATAATAAGTTAAATCATGGCAGTTATGGTAACATAAAGAAAGATTGAATCAGCATATTTTTCAGACGGCCTCTATGAGTAAAAACAATTATCCGGTTACGCCCTCTATACGTTTTTTGCGGGCGCATACCATTGATTTCGAACCAAAAATGTTTGTTTATATGGAGCACGGGGGAGCGGCGCATTCGGCACAGCAGTTGGGTGTCCCCGAGCATGCGGTGATCAAAACTATTGTGTTGCAAAATGAGCGTAAAGAAGGCGTGCTGGTGTTGATGCATGGCGATAAAGAAGTTTCTACCCGCAATTTGGCGCGCCAGTTGGGAATGAAACATCTGGAATTGGCCGATGAAAAACAGGCCAATAAATGGACGGGGTTTTTATTCGGAGGCACCAGCCCGTTTGGCACGAAAACTACTTTGCCGGTGATGGTGGAAAAAACGATTTGGGATCTGGATATGATTTATATCAACGGCGGCAAGCGTGGGTTTTTAGTAGCGATCAGGCCTGAAGCCTTGCGTGTGCTTAATCCGAAAACGGTGGAGGCGGCCGCCTGAATGTTGTTGGCGCGGTAATATATTATGGATAATTAATAAAGGAGAAAATAATGGATTACAGAATAATAGGCCATCCGGGGCAAGCGCCGAAAGACGATAGCCAGCTGCGCACTTATGCCATCATTGTTTATGCCTTGTATGCCGCCTCGTTGATTATCGGCTTTACTTTGTTGGCCGGGGTGATTATGGCTTATCTGAAGCGCAACGATGCGGTGGGTACACCTTATTACGATCAGTTTGCCTACCTGATTAAAACGTTTTGGGTTACTGTGGCAGGGTTGTTTATCGGTGTGTTGACTCTAGGGGTTTTGGTAGGCGGCCTGATTTTGGTACTGGTAAGTATTTGGTTTGTTTACCGTGTAGTGGCCGGTTTTATCAAACTCTACGACCATCGCCCTATATCCGCTGATGGTTGGTTTTAAGGCAGGGTGTGCTATTTTTAAGAGAGCATGATTGCCCACGTATTTGTATTTAAAATTTGATGCCGTCTGAATGTTTCAGATGGCATCATTGCTTTGTATGCGTTACTGTTCTATAAAACTAGAATAGTAAATTTCACAAAATGTGTTGCGCTCAGACAGGCCGTCTGAAAAATATGTACATGGATTATCTGGCGTAGATATGGAATTTCCGCTTACATGTTTTAGATAAAAATATCATCGGCCGTTTCAATTGCCCCGCCTAATTTCTTTCTTGCATTCCCTATAAATTTAATTGATAATAATTATAAATAAAAATTAGCCGCCTGAAATATGATTGGTTGAATACGGTCATGCTGAAAATATGGCTGACGGCTAATTATTTGATATTTTCTTGCGGGCTTATCTCAGCCCTGTATTTGCCAAGCACATAATACAGAATCCAATTGTTTTTTTATGTGGAATTTTACAATGTCCCGTTTGCCGGTATCCCGTCTGAATAAAGGCGAAGTGGTTTATATCGAATCTATCGAACCCAATCCTGTGTTCGGCAGCCTTGATGAGCTGGTCAGCCGCCGTCTTGCCGATCTGGGTTTTTCCAACGGTACGCCGTTGACATTGGTGGCAAAAGGCTTATTCGGACGAGGGCCTTTCGCCGTGCGTTTGGGCAATCAATCACAATTTTCTCTACGTGAAGCAGAAGCGGCCAAAATTATTTGCCGTCCAACCAAATAAACTTTGCCGGATTCAGACGGCTAGAATTTTATGCCGTCTGAAAAATCATTATGAATACATATTATTATGCTTTGGTCGGTGCGCCTAATTGCGGTAAAACCGTACTTTTCAACGCCCTTACAGGGGCAAATGCCAAAGTGGCCAACTATCCGGGTGTAACAGTGGACCGCCGCGAGGGCGTCTTCGTGCGTGACCGTAATATCCGGATTATTGATTTGCCAGGTACATACAGCTTGAGAACCACAAGCCCGGATGAAACAGTAGCGCGCGATGTGCTTTTGGGTAAGCTTGGGCGTCGCCCCGATGCGGTAGTGGCAGTAGCGGATGCAACCAATTTGCGCATGACGCTGCGAATGATGCTGGAATTAAAAACACTAGGCCTGCCGATGATGATTTCTCTTAATCTCAGCGATGTCGCTTATGCGCGCGGCTTGAGGATTGATGTGGCCAAACTCAGCAGCCTGCTTGGCATGCCGGTATTGGAAACCGCTGCCATCCGTCATCACAGCGTAGAGGCTGTTAGGGAAACTCTGGCTACCTTGCCGCGAGTGGAAACCGTTGATTTTGATGCGGAGAAAGCTGAAGAGCGGTTGGATGAGCTGGACAGTAACGCCTTATACGAAGAAGTGGAAAGTATTTTACGCCAAGTGGTGCATACCGAGATGGCTTTGCCCGGATGGCACCGCCGTCTTGATAGCTTGGTACTGCATCCCGTATGGGGATTAATCATTTTGGCATTTATTTTGCTGATGGTTTTTCAAGCGGTGTATTCTTGGTCTGAGCCCTTGATGACGGCGATTGAAGACGGTTTTTCTATGCTGGGCGAATGGGTGGCTTCGGTTCTGCCGGCCGGGTTGCTTACTGATTTGCTGATAAACGGGGTGATTGCAGGTATGGGCAGCGTGTTGGTGTTTTTACCTCAAATCACCATATTATTTGCCTTCATTCTGCTATTGGAGGATTCTGGCTATCTGCCTAGGGCGGCGTTTTTGCTTGATAATCTGTTGTCCCGTACCGGGCTGTCGGGCCGGGCGTTTATTCCGCTGCTGTCGAGTTTCGCCTGTGCCGTACCCGCGGTGATGTCGGCGCGAACCATTCAAGATCCGCGCGAACGTTTGGTTACGATTGCTATCGCGCCGATGCTGACTTGTTCGGCGCGTTTGCCGGTATATGCGCTGATTATTGCGGCAGTGATTCCGGCGCAAACCGTTTGGGGTGTTTTTAATCTTCAGGGTTTGACTCTGTTTGCACTGTATGTGGTTGGCATTGTTTCGGCAGGGATAACCGCATTTATGTTGAAACGCATGGCTAGACGTAGAGGAAATGTCCAGCAATTTCCTTTGTTGATGGAGTTGCCTACTTTCCGAACGCCGAATTTCAAACATATCGTGATTAGCCTGTGGGATAGGGTAAAAGCCTTTTTAAAACGCGCCGGTACGGTAATTTTTGCTTTAAGCGTGATATTATGGGCATTGATTAGCTTTCCCGCTGCGCCTGAGGGAGCAAGCGCACCGGCGATTGATTATAGTTTTGCCGGTATGTTGGGGCATCTGATTGAGCCGATATTTGCCCCGCTGGGTTTTACTTGGCAAATGTGTATTGCCATGATTCCGGGTATTGCTGCTCGGGAAGTGGTGGTGGCCGCGTTGGGGACGGTTTATGCCGTAGGGGCGGCGTCTGAAGATGCGGCGCAACAGGCATTGATCCCGATTGTGCATAATAATTGGGGACTGCCCACCGCTTTTGCATTCTTGGCATGGTATGTTTACGCACCGATGTGTATGGCGACGATGGCGGTTATCAAACGTGAAACCAAATCCGCCCGCCAAACTTGGCTGATTGCGGGCTATCTGTTTATGTTGGCCTACTTTTTTGCTTTTGTGGTGTATCAGGTTTCATCGAGGATTTTATTATGATTCAAGAATGGGTAGTCGGGCTGCTGGTGTTGGGGGCGGTGGTCTTTGTAGTACGCCGTTTTGTTTTCAAGCCGAAATCTTCTTCTGCTTGCGGCAGTTGCCGCGGTTGTAGCGGTAAAGACGGCGGTTGCCATTAGATTTTGTAGGCTGTGGTTGTATTAATGTTTTGTTTGAATAATAAGGCCGTCTGAAAATCCGTTTCAGACGGCCTTATTATTTTGTATGACAGATAAACATAGCGGTTATAAAAATTTTCCACTTGCCTCTATGGATACGGAGATTTACCAATCCGGATACATACGCCCGGGATTAAAAATACCGGACGGGTCGAAAGTTTGTTTCAAACGGCGATGGATTGCTTTGACGGATTCGGGGAGCGGGGTGAATACGGTTTCGCCGTGTTTTTCTCCGCGAAAGAGCGTCGCATGACCGCCCGCTTGCTGTGCGGCTGTGCGTATAGTTTGCGCTTTGGCTTCCGTACGATACCAGCGTAAGCCGCTACCCCATTCCATAGCACTCAAGCCTTCCAAAGGCAAAGGAGAGGTCGTGTCGGGTACGGAAACACGCCACAAGCGTTGGGTGTCGCTAAGGGAGAAGGCAGGGTGGGTTTGTTCGCGTACCGAGTGCCATAGCGCATCGGCGGCTGCGGCTTCAAGTTGCAAACCGCTGATAATGCCGACGGCAGTTTGAACTCCCGCTTCGGTGCCGCTTAAGCGTAGGCTTAAGATGCCGTCTGCCCAGAAAGAGGCGGAAAGCGGTAAGGGTTGTCCCATTAAGGCATTGAGTTTTGCAATAGCTTCGTTTTCACTGATTTCGAATTGTAATGTGGTTTCGGCAAACGGTTTGGGCAATACTTTGATGGATAGATCGGTAATTAAACCCAAAGTGCCGAGCGAGCCCGCCATTATCTTGGCAACATCATAGCCCGCTACGTTTTTCACGACTGTTCCGCCGAAGGCCAAATGTTCGCCTTTGCCGTTGAGCATTTTTACACCCAATACAA